>DATKNQ010000295.1:0-19926 GCA_035541265.1 Bryobacteraceae bacterium | reverse complement strand
AGCTGGTCCATCATCTGCTGATGGTCCTGCTCCGAAGTCACGGCACTCTGTGCCGTGGCGGCCGCGCACGCCATCCAAATCAATCCGATTCGCCTGTACTTCACAACGGCCATTATAGCTATCATGTGGCTTGAGTCCGCTTCCATGAAACACGCGCTTCTGCTACTGATCGCGGCCGGCGCCGGACTGTTCGCTGAAACCAGCCAACCGCCGATTCCGCGCATCGTGCACAAAGACGGCCGCTATGCCCTGTTTGTGGACGGCGCGCCCTACCTGATCCTCGGGGCGCAGGTGAATAATTCGAGCGCCTGGCGCGCCATGCTGCCCAAGGTCTGGCCCGCCATCGAGGATCTCGACGCCAACACCGTCGAGATGCCGGTCTACTGGGAGCAGTTCGAGCCGGAGGAAGGCCGGTTCGACTATACGGTCCTCGACACGCTGCTCGCTCAGGCGCGCGAGCATCACGTGCACCTCGTGCTGCTCTGGTTCGGAACCTGGAAGAACGGCAGCTCGCACTACATGCCTCTATGGATGAAGCGCGATCCTGAGCGCTATCCACGCATCGTGGGCGCGAACGGCCGTGCGGTGGACTCGCCATCGCCTTACGCACCTGCGACGCTCGCGGCCGACAAGCGCGCGTTCGCCGCACTGATGCACCATCTGAAAGCCGCGGACCTGCAGCCCACCGTCATCATGGTGCAGGTGGAGAATGAGCCGGGCACGTGGGGCAGCGTGCGCGACTATTCGCCTGAAGCGCAGAAGCTGTTCGCCGGGCCGGTGCCTGCGGAATTGATCGCCGCGCTGCATAAAGATGCGGGAACGTGGTCCGAAGTATTCGGCGCCGATGCCGATCAGTCGTTTCATGCATGGTCGGTCGCGCGGTTCATCCAACAAGTGGCCGCGGCGGGAAAGGCGGAGTATCCGCTGCCGCTTTACGTGAACGTCGCGCTACGCGATCCCTTGAAGCCCGGCCCGCCCGGCAGCTACGAAAGCGGCGGAGCCACCGACAACGTGATCCCCATCTGGAAAGCGGCCGCGCCCGCGCTCGATCTGCTTGCGCCCGACATTTACATGAGCGACAGCGCCCGCTATCTCAAAGTGCTGGAGCTTTACGCGCGCCCGGACAATCCGCTGTTCGTGCCGGAGACGGGCAGCTTTCCATCCTACGCGCGCTACTTCTTCTCGGCCCTGGGCCACGGTGCGATCGGGTTCTCGCCGTTCGGTGCCGATTACACCGGCGCGCCGCGGCTGAACAAGGAGTCGCTGGCGCCGTTTGCCCTGAACTATGAACTGATCGGCCCGATGATGCGCGAGATCGCCCGGCTCAATTTCGAAGGCAAGCTGCAGGCCGTCGCGGAAGAGAAGGACGAGCACTCCCAAACGCTCGACTTCGGAGCTTGGAGGGCCGTTGTCTCCTACGGCGTGCCGGCGTTCGGCCCCGGTAACAATCCGAAGGGCAACCCGGAACCCACCGGCCGCGCGCTGATCGCGCAACTCGCGGACAACCAGTTCCTGGTGGCCGGATTCTTCTGCCGCGTCGATTTTCAATGGCGCGACGCGGCATCCGGCAAGCAGCGCGAATTCGTGCGCGTAGAAGAAGGGAACTATTCTGGCGGCGCCGTCAAGCCTGTCCGCATCTGGAACGGCGACCAGACCGACTGGGGCCTAAACTTCAGTTCCGCGCCGCAAATCCTGCGCGTCACGCTCGGCACATTCTAAAAGGATCCCCTATTTTTCCCGGCATCAGCCAAAATTTCCCTTGACTGTATCAGTAAACTAGTACACCATAGGACTAGATGACAAGAACAGAACGCTTCGCCTTCCGGCTGGATGCGCACAGCGGCGTGCCTGTCTACCGCCAGATCATCGATCAGGTTCTGGGCGCGGTGGCAGCGGGCAAGCTGGCAGTGGGAGACCAGGTGCCTACGGTGCGGCAAGTCGCCGTGGACCTGGCCATCAATCCGAACACCGTGGTGCGGGCCTACCGCGAGCTGGAAATTCGCGGCGTGCTCGAAACCCAGCAGGGCACGGGCACATTCATCGCCCAGCACGAAGTGAAACAGAACGAAGTGGAGCGCCGCCGCCGGCTGGCGCAACTTGTCTCCGAATTTGTGGCGCGCGCCGGCAGCGCCGGATTTACAGTCGACGAACTAAAGGAGCAACTCGATGAGCTCAAAGCTGACACTAGGACTCGGGACAAAAGATGAAGGATTCACGCGCAAGGGAAAGTCGCGTATCAGCAATGTAGGCGTGGCGCTGTGCATCATCATTATTGTTGCCGGCGCGTATATCACGGCGAATATCAATCGGCAGGCCCCGTTGATTGCGGCATCGATTATTGGCCTCTACCTGATGTTTGCCATCAAGGTGGCCGACCAGTGGGAGAAGGTCGCGGTGCTGCGGCTGGGCCGCTACATCGGGCTGCGCGGTCCGGGCATCTTCCACATCATCCCGGTTGTGGACTCGCTGAGCCGTTTTGTGGATCAGCGCGTGCGCGTGGCTAGCGTCACCGCCGAATCGGCGCTCACCCGCGACACCGTGCCGGTGAATGTGGACGCCATCATTTTTTGGGTGGTGTGGAACGCTGAGAAATCGATCCTCGAAGTGGAGGACTTCCTGACCGCGATCACTCTCGGCGCGCAGACCGCGCTGCGCGAATCCATCGGCCGGCACCAGCTCGCGCAGATGATCACAGAGCGCGAGACGCTCGGCCAGGAGCTACAGCGCATCCTGGACGAAAAAACGAATCCATGGGGCATCACGGTGCAATCGGTCGAGATCCGCGACGTGAAGATCCCGCACGAACTGGAAGATGCCATGTCGCGCCAGGCGCAGGCCGAGCGCGAGCGGCAGGCGCGCAACATTCTGGGACAGGCGGAAACCGAGATCGCGGACAAGTTCGCGCAAGCCGCGGCGACCTATCAAGACAATCCGGTGGCGCTGCACCTGCGCGCGATGAACATGCTCTACGAAGCGATCAAGGAGCGCGGCTCGATGGTGATCGTACCATCGTCGGCGGTGGAGACAATGGGGTTGGGCGGGCAACTCGCGACCGTCGCTTTGGCGGGCAAAGGGCCGCAGTAGGAGGTGCGACGTGAAGGTTCTACTACTTTTCCTGGCAAGCTGCGCCGGTGTGGCTTCGGCCGCGCACAATACTTCCGCGATCAGGGGCGTGTGGCGCGGCCAGATGGACGGCCTTCCGGCGATCGAGATGACGATCTCCGATGAGGGCGGCGAACTCACGGGCGCGATCGTTTTTTATCTGATCCGCCACAATGACGGCCAGCCGCCCCGCTCGTCGCCCGGGGGCCCTGAGCCGATGTTCAACATGAAATTCGACGGTACGACGCTCAATTTCCGGGTGAGCCATCGCCGGGCGCATCCGCCCCGGACGCGGATCGATCCGCCCGTGAGTTTCCGGCTGAGGATTACCGGGTTCAACAACGGCGTGCTGACGCGGGAAGGCAAAGAGCCACTGGTACTCACTCGGGAGTAACTCAGGCCGAGTACGGCTGTTGCTAATGACTTCCTGGCTGCACGAGGATCACTTCGTTGACGCATCCGTTCGGCTTCAGATGCACTGTTCTTGGAGCGGCGGCCATCGAGCCCTGTTCCGGGTAGCTACCGCGAAATGCGGAGATTCTGTAATCGCCCGCAGGTAAGCCGTCAAAGGTAAATCGTCCTTGCTGGTCCGCCGAGGTGTAACGGACGCTCTTATCGAACTCGATCTCGAGCAGGATATTACGCGCAGGGTGATGAATGAAATCCCAGAATCGCGCTGTATCGACGTCAAGCCGGTCGGAGGTTACGAAGCCGGTTAGCCGTCCTGACTCCGCGCCGCCGTGCTTCAAGAAAAAGAGGTACGCCAGATCGGCGCCGGCGTCAGATAGCCGGCAGGTCCGGGAGCAGACACTCGTTTCCAGGCGGTGTTCAGTTTCGTTCCGGCTCGCGTAGACCAGATAAGTCTCGCCGATTTGGAAGGCGAATCCGCAATCGCTGAGCTCGGACCATACCTCAACGGAGCTTACAGGGGCGCCGCGAAATGTCTCCTTGACTTTGAAGCGCGTCCGCCAACCCTCGGCGCCCTTGATTTCCTCCTGGGTCAGCTCCCATAGCCGGCGCTTGGTCGGATCGTAAAGGGACCGCGGCTCGACTGATTCTACTGCACCGATGAATATGACGTCGCTGGCCGCAACCGCATTACAGACCGATGCTGACGCCGCGCACTTGCATGCGAATACCGGCTGCCAAGTTAACACCAGCAGAAATGCCAGTGACGTTAGAGCCGGCTTGTGCATTTGACGAGCGCTAGAACGGCACGTCGTCGTCGGTAATGCCTTGGTTGAATCCGGGCTCTTCGGCGGGCGGCGCCGCCGCCTGGCTTGGCGCCTGCGGGCGCGCGCTGCGCGGCATGGATACGGGCTGCTGGCTGTATTCGTCCGGCGGCGCTCCGCCTTCCTGCCTGCCGCCAAGCAGCACCAGGTGCTCACAAACAACTTCGGTGACGTACGTTTTCTTGCCGTCCTTATCGTCGTAGCTTCTGGTTTCCAAACGGCCCTCGACGTACACCTGTTTCCCCTTCAAGAGATAGTTGGCAACGTTTTCGGCGCGCCAGTATTTGACGCGATGCCAGTCGGTCTGCTCTTTCCATTCGCCGGAGGACTGGTCTTTCCAGCGGCGGGTAGTGGCCAGGGAGAAGTTGGTGACGGATGCCCCGGAAGGCGTGAACTTGGTCTCCGCATCGCGGCCCAGATTGCCGATCAGGATGACTTTATTGACGGATGCCATATGGCTGCACTGTAACACTTTTTCGGCACAGCGGCGAGCGCGTCCCAAGCCCTAGTCCGCCGATGCCGCGTGTTACGCTGGAAGTTCCTATGAGCAGCATCCAGATTACTTTGCCCGATGGCAGCCAGCAGGCCGTCGAGGCCGGTAGCCGTCCCATCGATATCGCGCGCGCGATCAGCCCGCGCCTGGCGGATTCCGCGCTTGTCGCCAAAGTGAATGGCGAGTTATACGACCTGACTCGCCCCCTCGAGACGGACGCCACTCTGCAGATCCTGACCAGCAAAGACTCTGACGCTTTGCCCGTTTACCGCCACTCGACCGCGCATCTGCTGGCAGCGGCCGTGTTGGAACTGTTCCCGGAGACGAAGCTGGGCATCGGTCCACCGATTGAAAGCGGATTTTATTACGACTTCGATCGCCCGGCGGCGTTCACCCCCGAGGATCTGGAAAAGATCGAGAAGCGCATGTGGGAGATCCAGGCGCGCGACCTGCCCTACGAGCGCGTGCTCACTTCAAAGGACGAAGGCTTGCGCAAATACGCGGACGACTGGATGAAGAAAGAGCTGATCGAAGAGCGCGCGGGCGACATTTTCAGCCAGTATACGCTGGGCCCGCATTTCATCGATTTCTGCCGCGGCCCGCATGTGCCTTCGACCTCCAAGATCAAGGCCTTCAAGTTACTCTCCGTCGCGGGCGCTTATTGGAAGGGCGACGAGCATAATAAGCAGTTACAGCGTATCTATGGTACGGCCTTCTTCACTAAGAAGGACCTCGAAGACTATCTCGCCAGGCTGGAAGAGGCGAAGAAACGCGATCACCGCAAGCTTGGCAAGGAGCTGGAACTTTTCACAGTAAGTGAGTTAGTCGGCGCAGGTCTGCCTTTATGGCTGCCTAAGGGCGCCACCATTCGCCGGCTGCTCGAAGAGTATATCCTGGAGCGCGAGCGCGCCACCGGATACCAGCATGTTTATACGCCTGACCTGGCGAAGGTGGAACTCTATCAGCGCTCCGGCCACTGGGAACATTATCACGACGATATGTTTCCGCCCATGGACCTGGAGACCGAGCAGATGGTGCTGCGGCCGATGAATTGCCCGCATCACATCCTGGTGTTCGAATCGAAGCGCCGCAGCTACCGAGATCTCCCCGTGCGCATCGCGGAGTTAGGTACCATGTACCGCTATGAGCGCTCCGGAGCTTTGAGCGGATTGAGCCGCGTACGCTCGATGACTCTGAACGACGCGCACATTTTCTGCACTCCGGACCAGATCAAGGCCGAGTTCACGCGCGTCATGCAGCTTGTCGAGCAGGCCTACAAGGATCTCGGTATTACGCAGTATCGCTACCGCCTCTCTTTGGGTGACAAGAACAACAAAGAGAAGTTTGTGGATAACGACGCCATGTGGGAGTTAGGCGAGCGGGTGCTGCGCGAGGCCATGGATTCGCTTGGTCTGCCTTACGTCGCCGCGCCTGGAGAGGCAGCCTTCTACGGACCGAAGCTGGACATCCAGCTTGCCGACGTGATGGGTCACGAGGAGACCTACTCGACGATCCAGGTCGACTTTCATCTGCCGAACCAGTTCGATCTGAACTATATCGGTCCGGACGGCAAGGAGCACCGGCCGGTGATGATTCACCGCGCGATTGTCAGCACCATGGAACGCATGGTCTCTTACCTGATCGAGTTATACGCGGGTGCTTTTCCGGTGTGGCTCGCGCCGGTGCAGGCGATCGTGCTGCCCATTACGGACCGGCACTTGGATTACGCCCGTTCGGTGACGGCGCAGTTGGAGCATGCGGGCATCCGCGTGACCCTGGACGATCGCAGCGAGAAGGTCAACCTCAAGATCCGCGAGGCGCAGTTGCAGAAGATTCCCTACATGCTGGTGGTGGGCGATCGCGAGGCGCAGAACGGTGAAGTGGCCGTGCGCCATCGCAAGCATGGCGACCAGGGCGCCAAACCGGTGGCAGAGTGTATCGCCGAGATCCGGCGCGTGAATGACACCAAGGCTGTGGCTGACTAAAGGGTTCCGATCGGCTTCGTGAGAGGCGATGACCACCATCGAGGTATCCGAGGATCTTTCCAGCCTCGACGCGGCGATTGCACAGGTTCCGAATAATCCCGCGGTTTTTCTGCTGTGGCCGCGCGAGGGCGATCCTTACCTCGCCAAGACGGCCCTGCTGCGGCGCCGCCTGCTGCGCCTGCTCAAAGAACGGGAGAAGCCCTCGCGGCTGTTGAATCTGCGGAAGACCGTGCGGCGCATCGAATACCAGCT
Source organism: Bryobacteraceae bacterium (assembly GCA_035541265.1). Taxonomy (GTDB): domain Bacteria; phylum Acidobacteriota; class Terriglobia; order Bryobacterales; family Bryobacteraceae; genus Bog-159. The sequence continues at coordinate 12,862 of DATKNQ010000295.1, read as the reverse complement.
CACGGGATCCGCCTTCGAATCCGCCATCCGCATGTACGAGTTGGCGCGCGAGCACTTCCCCAAGACTTACCTGGATCACCTCAAGGTGCGCATGCCCACGTATGTGAAGCTGATGCTGGCGAATGAGTTTCCGCGCACGCAACTCACCACTCACCTGGGGCGCGCGCCCGCCCTTTATTGCGGTCCATTCCGCAGCCGCGCCTCGGCGGAACGGTTCGAGTCGGAGTTTCTCGACTTATTTCAGATTCGCCGCTGTCAGGATGACCTGGCGCCATCGCCCGCACATCCCGGCTGTATTTACGGCGAGATGAGTATGTGTTTGCGGCCTTGCCAGCAAGTTGTCGGGCGCGATGAGTACTTGCACGAAGTCGATCGGGTGGCGGAGTTTCTGAAGACCGGCGGACACTCATTGCTCGATGTAATCGGCAGCGCGCGCGACCGCTATAGCGAAGAGATGCTGTTCGAGGAAGCCGCCCGGCAGCATAAGCGCTTCGAGAAAGTGCAGGAAATCCTGAAGCTGCGCGACGATCTGGCGCGCGATATCGACCGGCTGCACGGCGCCGCCATCACGCCTTCGGCAGCGGCCGGCGCCGTGGAATTGTGGACAGTGCGCGAAGGTCATTGGCAGGCGCCGCGGCGGCTCAGTTTCGAAGTGCGGGAAGGCAAGCCCGTCTCGCTGGACGTGAAATTGCGCGAGGTATTGACTGACTCGCCCGTACGCCGCCTGGCCCTGCGCGAGCGGCAGGAGTACCTGGCGCTGCTGACGCGCTGGTTCTATTCCAGCTGGCGCGACGGCGAATGGCTGGCGATCGAGACATTCGAGAACCTGCCGTACCGCAAGCTGGTGCACGCCATTTCGCGCGTGGCGCGGCGCGATCTGCCCTGAAATTCCCGCCGATTTCACATAATATATGGGCATGAAATCTCTAATAGCATCTGTAAGTCTGATTTGTGCCGTGTTGTTGATCGGCCCGGCTGTCGCGCAGGAACCTCCCACAACGGTGAAGATGGTGCCGGTGCATCCCGCGCAGACCGTGTCGGGGAAGGAACTGTTTCGCGAGTATTGCGCGGTTTGCCACGGCACGGACGGCAAAGGCGATGGCCCCGCGGCCAAGGCCCTCAAAGTTCCGCCCGCGGACCTGACGCAAATTGCGGCTCACTCCGGCGGCAAATATCCCGAGACGAAGGTGCAACATGCCATCAATGGCGAGTCTGCGCCGATCGCGCACGGATCGAAAGATATGCCGATATGGGGCAACGTCTTCGGGCACATGAGCTCGAATCCGGACCTGGGCACGCTACGTGTGTACAACCTGGTGAAGTATATAGGGGAGATCCAGGCGAAATAGGGTAGCGGCCGGATGGACCCGGGCGTTCGCACGCGTAGCCGCCGCGCGATGCTATACTCCCAGATCCATGTCCGCGTCAGAACCCGGATTCCTGCAACCTGCCGGCCGGCCTTACCGGTTCACGATTCTGGCCTTCGCCGCGCTGATGGCTTTCGGCAGCTACTTTGCCTACGATAGTGTCGGCGCCATCGAAACCACGCTGATCCAGGTGTTCCACACCGACCGCGCCGCGATCGGAACGATGTACACGATGTACAGCGTGGCGGCCGTCTTCGCGGTGCTGGCGGGAGGCTTTCTCATCGACCGTGCCGGGGTGCGTGTCGCCAGCCTGATCTTCTCGAGCTTCGTGGTGGCCGGCGCGGCGATGGTGGCCGCGGCTCCCAGCTTGCCCGTGCTCTATGCCGGGCGCGTGCTGTTCGGCATCGGCTCCGAGTCGATGATCGTCGCCCAGAGCGCCATCACGGCGCGCTGGTTCACCGGCAAGGAACTCGCCATGGCGTTCGGCATTACGCTCACTATCGCGCGCCTGGGCACGCTGTTCTCCTTCAACACCGAGGAACTGCTGGCCAGCCGGTTCGGATGGCGCGGGGCATTGTGGATCGCCGCTGCCTTGTGCCTGTTCAGCCTGATCTGCAACTGGATCTTCAACCTGATGGACAAGCATGCCGAGCCGATTTTGAAACTGCCCGAGGCCGGCTCCGGCGATAAAATCGCCTGGAGCGATATCGGCAAGTTCCGCCCCTCTTATTGGTTCGCGGTGGGCATCTGCGTCACCTTCTATTCGGCGATCTTCCCGTTCACCGCGCTGGCGACCGATTTCTTCCACGACAAGTGGGGCATGCCGCTGGCTTCGGCCGAGGGGCTCGGCTTTTTCGCCGGCGTGTTCTACAACCTGACGCACATGTTCACGACGGCGCAGGGTGTGACGTCAATCATCATTGCGGCTTCCATGGTGCTGGCGCCGTTCGCCGGGAACTTCGTCGACCGGGTGGGCCGCCGCGCTACGCTGATGGTGATTGGTTCCCTGCTGATCGTCCCCGCCCACTTGACGCTGGGGGTCACGCACATCTGGCCGGTCTTGCCGATGATCGTGTTGGGCGCGGCGTTTGTGCTGGTTCCGGCGTGCATCTGGCCGGCCGTGCCGCTGATCGTGGACGCGCAACGCGTGGGCACGGCATTCGGCTTGATGACCGCGATTCAGAACATGGGACTGGCGACGTATCCGATCGCCAACGGCGCGCTGCGCGACGCGACGCACGGATATACCGCCAGCCAGGTGATGTTCGCCGCGTTGGGTTTCTGCGGCCTGCTGTTTTCGATTCTGTTGTTGCGGGCGGACCGCCGGGAAGGCGGACGGCTGGAGCGGGCGAAATGAATATGGCCGAGCCGGCCCGAATGGATTCAGTTGCCCGTCTCCGAATAGCAGTATAATCGGGCTTCCGGCTCGTAGACTCTACTAACTGAGAGGTACTCGAAACGATGGCCACACCAGCCTTGCTGCTACTCGCCGCAGCCGGCCCATCGCGCATCACCGCGCTCGACTGGGTGATGATCGCCTGCTACTTTGGCATTCTGCTTTGCGTGGCCTGGTGGGTGGTCCGCCGCGGGAAGGACTCCGCTACCGATTACTTCCTGGCCGGGCGCAACTTGGGTTGGTGGATTATCGGCGCGTCCATCTTCGCCTCGAATATCGGTTCGGAGCATATCGTCGGGCTGGCCGGTTCGGGCGCTACCAGCGGCGTCGCCATGGCGCACTACGAACTGCACGCCTGGTGTCTGCTGGTGCTGGCCTGGGTTTTCGTGCCTTTCTATATGCGCTCGATGGTCTTCACCATGCCGGAATTCCTGGAGCGGCGCTTCAACGAGCAGTCGCGCTACGTGCTGTCCATCGTCTCGCTGATCACGTTCGTCATCTCCAAGATCGCAGTCGGAATCTTTGCCGGCGGCGTGGTGTTCGGAACCTTGTTTCCGGAGATGAGCCTGCACATCGGGAATACGACGATCGACAGCTTCTGGATCGGATCTGTACTGGTGATCGTGTTGACCGGCCTCTACACGACGCTCGGCGGCATGCGCGCGGTGGCTTACAACGACGCAGTGCAGGTGACGGTGCTGATCGCGGGTTCGGCGCTGCTGACGGCCTACGGCCTGCACCGGCTGGGCGGCTGGGGCGAGCTGCGGCATTGGGCCGGTTCCGATATGTTCAATTTGTGGAAGCCGCTCATCCCGCACGGGGTGCAAGGCTCCTGGTCGCCGGTGCTGCAGACCGATTCCACCGGCAACATCGTGAAGGAAGCCTGGTATTTTAACGATAACTTCCCATGGGTCGGGATGTTATTCTGCGCGCCGATCGTCGGATTATGGTATTGGTGCACCGATCAATACATCGTGCAGCGCGCGCTGGGCGCTCCCAATGAGACGACCGCCCGGCGCGGCAGTATCTTCGCGGCCTTCTTGAAATTGTTCCCGGTCTACTTATTCTTAGTCCCTGGTATCATCTGCTATGCGCTGGCCAAGAGCGGCAAGGTGCCGGAGCTGACGTCCATGATCGGTCCCGACGGCAAGGCCATCGCGTCCGCAGCCAATGGCGCCTTCCCGATGATGGTGCAGTATCTGCTGCCGCCCGGCGTGCGCGGTATCGTCGTGGCCGGACTGCTCTCGGCTCTGATGGGATCGTTGGCGGGTGTGTTCAACGCCTGCTCCACTCTATTTACGGTCGACCTTTACCAGAAATGGAAGAAGGCCGCCACGCAGCACCAGATCGTGCGCACGGGCCGCATCGCCACCGCAGTGATGGTGCTGATCGCCTTAGCCTGGATACCGGTCATCAAGAACGCGTCGGGGCTGTATACTTACTTACAATCCGTGCAGGGTTATCTGGCGCCGCCGATTTTTGTGGTCTTCTTTCTGGGTGTGTTCTTCAAACGCATGACGGGCCAGGGCGCGCTGTGGGCGATGATTGTGGGATTCGCGCTGGGTATCTTCCGCATGACAGTGGATACGCCGGTGACGCTAGGAATGAACGGTTTCAAAGGTTACGATCCCGGATCGTTCCTCTGGATCATTAATAACATCTACTTCCAATATTGGAGCGTACTCATCACCATCGTGTCGGCGGTAGTTATGGTTGGTGTCAGTTATCTTACCAGCCCGCCGGACGACACTAAGATCAAAAGCCTAACGTTCGGCACGGCTACGGAAGAAGATAAGCGTAAGACCCGCGCCGGCTGGACCTGGCGGGAAGTAGCGGGCTCGTGCCTGGTGCTGGCCTGCATCTTGGGCAGCTATTTATACTTCCGCGGTTAGCTCCGTCCGCGCGATGCCCGGCGAGCATGGCGATCTGGACGGCGCCCAATACTTTTCCCGTCTCCGGCCAAACGCGGTGACGCCCAAGATGCATCGCGCGATTCCGCGTGCGCCGGCCCTATGGCTCCAGTATATAAAGCTGGCTCATGCGCAGCATGGGATTTACCCGCCCGGTGGGCGGCGTATTCGTAACGTTTGAAATGCCCGCGGTCACGGTGCCTAATCCGCCGTGTAGCTCGCTGGCCGGAAACGGCGTATTGCACTGGTAGCTCACCGATGCGCTCTGCGGACACGTGCTTGCCGGAAAAGTCGGCGAGCCGAGCGGATCGCCGGCGCAGTTCCAGGCCGAAGCCATGGTGTAAGGATCGACCACGCCGGCCTTGAACACCAGGTGGCCGTTTCCTGTAGGTGGAGCGGGATTCCGCACGATATAGGCATACCAGAAATACCAGTTCGTGCCTTTGGAATTGGGCGGCAGCGTGGGTATGTTGACCGCCGCGGAACACTGGGTCTGGCCCTCAGTCTGAGTATCGGTAAGATAGCAACTGTAACTGCCGGCCAAGCCCGATGGCGCGGAGCAATTACTGTAGTGGTAGAAGTAGAATTGGTCGACAGCGGGGCTGTAATAGTTATAGTGCGCGAAGCCGTACTCGACATCGCCCGAGTAGCAGGAATCCGTCGCAAAGTAGATAGCACCGATCAGGTACGGCGGCGAAGTATATACATGCGGATCCCATGCGGCCACGGCCGCGAAGCCATCAATGGGAATTCCCGTGCCCACCACCTGCTGAGTAGCGGCCTGGTACACGGATCCAATGGACGCTTCGCTTCGCAGGATCGGCCCGCTGAGAATCTCATATTCGTTGTTGGTAATATCGCCGCCATTGTAGTACCAGTATGGAGGCGAGTCGTAGCTCAGGTTCCAGGAGCATCCGCCCGCCGCCGCGCCGCCAGTTGAATAGGCCGGCTCGTCGTAGAAGGTGTCCACCAGGCCGCCGATGCCATATTCACCGGTGGTCCATCCCGGCGTCGAACTGGTGACCTGCGAAGGCATGTAGAAGCTCCAGAGACTTCCGGAAGGTAGACTCGGCTGGCCTGCGGCGGGACCATACGAGAAGTTATACTGCGGAGTCACAGCCATGAACGTCGCTTGTGAGGATACGGTAACCTGAGGAGCGGCTGGCGGTGCGCTTTGCGCCAGAGCCGCGGCCGGGAATATACACAAGAACGCGGCGCGAACGTTGAATCGCAGCATGATTACTGGGCTAGGTTAGCTCAGTGGCCGTTACCTTGTACACCAGTGACTGTACTCCACCTCACCCGCCAGCAGCGGATGATCCTCCGTTCTGTGAGTTTTGCAACTGACTGGCGGCTCAATTCGAACTGCGCGGCGCAGGCGCGGGAGTGCGCCAGCGCGCAGATATCCACAGCCGTTTCAAGTTGTGCCAGCAGGCCCGCAGGGGATCGACGCGCGTATGGACAGCGGCTGCCACCGGGATTCCCATGGAGAGCACCAACTCCGGGGACGCCGGCGGCAGCGGCGCAATCAAGCGGGCCCCTGACCCCCGCATGCGAGACAGCAACTCCAGACCCGCGGCATCCGTGGCCCCGATTCCGGAAATGTCCACCACCAACTCTTTAGTCCCGAGGATCGACTGCGCGGTCGTCCAGGCGTGCCGCAACTGTTCGACACGGTAGCCGCACAGTTCCCCCCGCAGTACAAACCGGAACATCCCGGCGCTGTCGTGCTGGTACATGTCCATGGGCACTATCCGGCACTCGGTGTGGCTTGGCGCCCCGGGACCGGGGGGCCCGCCATGCCGAGGGCTCGTACGACGTAAGAAGTATATACGCCGGCCGCGAGCAAGGCAACGCCCTTTTCCGCCAACCGCTTCAGAAGCGCCCGGCCCGCCTGGTCGATCGTTGCGACCTCCCGCAAATACAGGCACACCGGCTTACCGGCCGACAAGTGCTGATTGCAACAAGTCTCCACAACCTCGATCGAGTCACCTGAGAGCTCGCCGTCCACCGTGACCCTCATGTGAGACCCGTCGTCTTCGTTGCTAACCCGAATCATGGCCGATCGTCTCTCCCCGGGTTTGTCTGCACGCGTCTGACCAGTCCCGCCCCGGGCAAACGCGTTGCTGCCCGTAGCCGACGGATGCCGAGTGTCGGCATCTGCTTCGGCAGGTGACGATCAGCCGTCACACCGCCGCCGAAATCATAGAGATGCGGCTGGAAACACAACTGCACTTGCAGTTGCGTTGCTTAATTGAAGGACGGAGGCGCGTAGTGCGTTATTGGCGGGCGTGCGTATTGATGATGGTGAGCGCGGGTTGGGCGGCCGCGGCGCCAATCGTGGCCGGAGATACCGGGTCGCGCTGGGAAAGCACCGGCCGCACATTGTTTCTGGCCTGCGAGTTCAAGGATGCGGCACGCGCTTTTGTACGGGCATTGGCGGACGATCCGGAGAATGCCGAGCTGCACTACTGGCTGGGCAGGTCGTATGCGCACATGGCTGACTCGGCGAGCCTGTTCACCGCGCCACGGCAGGCGCGCAAGGCCCGGCGCAGCCTGGAGAGGGCCGTCGCCATCGAGCCGCGCAACCAGGAGTACCTGCGAGAATTGTTCGACTTCTATTTGGACTCGCCGGACTGGTCCGGCGGCGGATTAGACAGGGCCGAGGTGCTGGCCGAGAGGATCAGTGCTCTCGATCCTAGCGCCGGCGCCGCCCTGCAGATGCGGCTGGCTGCGTCGGCAAAGGAACACCAAGGTCCAGGGTGGTTCCTCCAGCGGAGCATCCTGCGGACGTCCGGCGCCGTGGGAGAACTCGTGCCGCACCGATGAGCCATCTCATCAAAGCCGGGATGGTGTTGCTGGTCTCGCGCCTATGCTGCGCGCAGCCGGTTACCCCGGCCGATGCGCTGGACCGGTATCTGGCGCGTCAACATGACACACCCGCGGGTTGCTTCGAACCGGTCTTCACGGTCCAGATCGACGCCTCGCTGCCGAAGCTCCGGAAGCATGGCAGCATGCGCGGTCTGAAGCTGATCTCTCGAACGGGCCAGGTGGTCTACCGCGGTCTGCGTTTCACGGGTGACAATCTGATCAAGACCGCGGTCATCGCGCGCTTCCTCTCGTCCGAGACGCAGCACTCCGGACGCGGCGCGAGCGTGGCGCGCGAGAACTATTCGTTCGTTTACGAAGGGACGTTCGACTATAACGGGATCCCGGCGTATGTGTTTCATTTGAAGCCGCGGCGCCGGCGCGTGGGTGTCTTCAACGGCGAGCTATGGCTGGAGGCGGACACGGCCGAGCCGCTCCGCTTGTGGGGCGATTTCGTCAAGTCGCCTTCCATCTTTATCAGCCGCCTCCGTTTTGTGCAGGACTACCAGGTTCTGAACCGTTGCGCGCAACCATTACGGCTGCTCGTCACGGTGCACACACGCATCGCGGGCGAGGTCGAGATGGCCGAGTGGCTGCATCCTGCCACCGCCGAGCCGGCGGGCAGCGATCGTGACACGAGCCGCGCGTTCGAGGGCGGATCGGTCCAGTGAGGAGAGTAGATCGAGAATGCATACAGAGATACAGAACAGTCACGAACAGAGCGATCTGGCGATCGCCCGCGGCGTGGATGCGCCCGGGTTGCCCGATCCCGTCTTCCCGAGATATCCGGAGAAATACGGTGATGTGGAACCGGATCCTCAGTTCCTGCCGAAAGACGGAAATCCGTACAGGACGCGAGTCACTGTGCCGATGGTCGCGCGGGCCTTGCGCGGGTGGCTGATTCCCTATATCGGTTCCCGGGTAAAGCCCGGAGAGTTCCACCCGCTGATCTCATATCTATTCACGGAATGGAAGTGCAATCTGGATTGCCATTACTGCTGGGCTTACAACAACCAAGTCAAAGGCATGACGGAAGCAACTGCCCGGCGATCCATCGACTGGCTGTATGACACCGGCTGCCGCGTGCTGGCTTTGATGGGCGGAGAAGTCCTGCTGCGTCCGCAGTTCGCGCACAAGGTGGTCGATTATGCCGCGCGGAAAGGCTTCTGGGTCTATGTGCCAACCAACGGCCGCCTGATGCGGCCCGACGTAATAGACCGGCTGGGCGACGCCGGTGTCGCGACGTTCAACCTGGCGGTGGATTCCGTCGCCGATCGCAGGGAACTTCCCAAGGCGCTGGAGCCGATCCGGCGGTTCTTCGACCATCTCATTAAGAAGCAATATGTCTACGGCTTCAGCGTCTTCTTCAATATCAATATCACGCGCATTAATCTCGACGACGTCAAGCAACTTACCGAAATCGCTCACGATGTGGGCATCGCCACTGACTACCATCTGAATGAGGCGCCCATGCTGGATCAGCCGCATTTCAGGCATATAAACGGAAACAGCACTTACATCACGCCGAACGACTGGCCTCAGGTGGATGCCACCATCGACTGGCTGATCGAGAAGAACCGGTCCGGTTACAAAATGGTGAACTCCGTGCACCGCTTACAGGAGATGAAAGCCTTCATGCGAGGTAAGTTGCAGGAATGGGATTGCCGCGCCGGCCAGAATTCCCTGATTATCCGCACCGACGGCACGCTGGCACCGTGTTTCCCGATGTACAACGCCGCGCACGATTGGGGGATTGCCGGATCGCCGTGCTTCGAGTGCAGGCAGCTTGCCCAGATGAAGGTGGAATGCCAGAAACACTGTTTTTCCACGCTCAATCACAACCTCTCGTATTGCTACAACGCGTCCCGCGCGATCCGATGGGTTCTGAGGCAGGCGGCCCACGGATTCCAGGGCACCACGGGCAGCTTCGAAGAGTGAGTCACCGCCAGGCGGCGAATATGCCTTCAAATGTATTGCTCGGAGTCGCCCCTCCTGATAGCATCGTTATTATGGAGGTTCCGGATGGCGAGATCTATAAATCTCTTTTCGACCTCTCTCAATCCATCGCCGGCCACACCGATCTGGAGACTCTGTGTAACTCTCTGGCCGGCGCGCTGCGGCGCGTCGCCTCATTCGAATACCTCGGTTTAGTCTTGCACGACGCGGTACGCAATGAGCTACGCTTGCACGCCATCAGCGCGAACCGGCCATTTAATGAGAAACAAATGGTTGTATCCGTGGACAGCGATCATGCGGGCGCCTGGGTGTGGCGCGAACAAAAGCCGCTGGTGTTATCGCCTCTCGAAGCGGACGGACGTTGGGGCGAGGGCATGCGTGAAGCAATCGAAGAAGGCGTGCGCGCGCTGACCCTGGTGCCTCTGTCGAACGGCAGCCGCCGGCTCGGGCTGCTGGGCTTCGGATTCACCACCCCATATGAGCCGGGCGCGGACGCCCTGCGGTTCCTGGAGCGGGTGGCGTCGGAATTCGCAGTCACTGTGGATGGATACCTGGCGCGCCAGGAATTGATGCACGAACGCGACCGCATGCGGGTGCTGTTCGAGATCACAAACGCCCTGGTTTCAAAGCTCCCCATGGAGGAACTCTTTGCCGAGATCTCCGGGCAGCTCAGTCATGTGGTGGCGCACGATCTGGCGATCGTCACCCTGCTCGACAAAACTACTGGCCAAATCCATCTCAGTGCTTTGCACGCGCCGGGCGGGACTCCGTTCGAGCCCGACGAGGCTTGCGCCAGCCCCGAAGGCCTTCCCTGTGGCGAGGCGCTGGCTACCGGCAAGCCGGTGGTCACCGCGGGCCTCGATTTTGAACGTTTCCCCTCACCGCTCTACCGCAAATACATGGGCCTGGGATTCCGCTCCGGCTGCTCGATTCCGTTGGTGGGCACCGATGGCGCGCTGGGAACGCTTGACCTGGCCCGGAGCAGCGGCGAGCCGTTCACCAACGACGAAGTGGAGCTGCTGGTCCAGGTGGCGCACCAGATCGCCATCGCCACCGAGAACTCGCTGGCCTATCGTGAACTCTCGCGGATGAAAGACAAGCTGGCCCGCGAGAAGCTGTACCTCGAAGACGAGATCCGCTTCGACCAGAACGTGGGAAACATGATCGGCGAGAGTCACGCGTTCCAAGCCGTGCTCAAGAGCGTCCAGATGGTGGCGCCCACGGATGCCACCGTGCTCATTGAAGGCGAGACGGGCACCGGCAAGGAACTGGTGGCGCGTGCGATTCACGACTGGAGCGCCCGCGCCAAACGCAGCTTCATCAAGGTGAATTGCGCCGCGATCCCAGCTACGCTCCTGGAAAGCGAGCTGTTCGGGCACGAGAAAGGATCGTTCACGGGCGCGTTTGCGCAGAAGATCGGCCGCTTCGAACTGGCGCACCAGGGAACGCTGTTCCTCGATGAGATCGGGGAGATTCCGCTCGAACTGCAGTCCAAGCTGTTGCGCGCCATCCAGGAGCAGGAACTCGAGCGCCTGGGCGGCAATCGCACCATCCGCGTGGATGTCCGTTTCGTCGCGGCCACCAACCGCAATCTGAAGCAGATGGTCGACGAAAGTAAATTTCGCAGCGACCTTTATTACCGGCTGCACGTCTTCCCTTTGACGGTGCCGCCGCTGCGCGACCGCCGCGGAGATATTCCGCTGCTGATCCGCTATTTCGCGCAGAAGCACGCCAAGCGCATGAACCGCCAGATCGAAGAGATCCCTTCGGCTTCCATCGCGGCCCTCACCAATTATGCGTGGCCGGGCAACATTCGTGAGTTACAGAACCTGGTCGAACGCTCCGTCATCCTCAGTCCCGGACGGGTACTGCAGATTGCCATGCCCGAGCTGACGACGCCGGCAGCGCCCCTAAGCGGTAATGCGCGGCCGGATCAGTCCGCCGATCGCGATCGAATCCTCGAAGTGCTGCGGGAATGCGGCGGGCGGGTATCCGGTCCGAAAGGCGCCGCCGAACGGCTGGGCCTGCGCCGTACCACCCTGCAATCCCGTATGAAGAAGCTGAACATCGAGCACGAGTACCGTTAAACAGCCCCTTCGGCAATTGATCGGCATTTACTGAAGGCTCCCCGACAATTGACTCTGCTCGCCTGCTAAGTGGTTCAATCCTTGACTCGCCCTCTGGTCCCTAGCTTGCCATTCCGCATGATACGAAATAAGCAGATCCGAAATGCGGAAATCATTCAGATACTTGCCGGTGATACTCTTCGCGGCCGGGGCGTGCGCGCAGACCGCGCCCTCGGGCTTGACGCTGAGGCAGGCCGTCGACCAGGCGCTTCACAATAACCTCCAAACGCAGATCGCTCGTGAACGGATCGTCGAATCGCGGGCGCAGCGAGGGGCAGGCCTTTCCGCGCTGCTGCCCAACATTAGCGGCGCGGCTTACCAGATGAGCATGACTGAGAATCTGGCCTCGCAGGGGCTGTCGGCAAGCGTCTTCCCGGGAATCCCGGCCTTCATTGGCCCTTTCGACCGCTTCGATGCGCGCATCCAGATGGTGCAGAGCCTGTTCAACCTGGCCTCGATTCGCCGCTATCAAGCGGCGCGCCAGGGCGTCGACTTAGCGGGAGAACGGAGGCAACTGGCCGAGCAGCAGGTGATCACCGCCGCGTCGCTCGCCTACATCGGGCTGCTCGAAGCGAGCGAATCCGTGGCCGCCGCGGAAGCCAACGTGCAACTAGCCAAGCGCCTACTCGACCTGGCGGCGAATCAGCGCACCGCGGGCATCGCCACGGGGCTCGACGTGGCCCGCGCGGAGACGCGCCTGGCCAGCCAGCAGGTACAACTGGCGCAGGCCGAGACCAACCAGGATACGGCACGGCTGAGCCTGTTGCGCGTAATTGGCGCGCCGCTCGCCGCGCCGGTATCGCCTGCGGAGGCGATGCGGTTCCAGCCACAACCGCCGCCTCCGGCAGGCGACGCGGTCACGCAGGCGCTCGACGCGCGCCTGGAACTGCGGGTCGCCTCCCAGGAACTGCGCATCGCGCAGGCCGAACGCAAAGCGGCCATTGGCGCCTGGGTGCCTTCGGTCGCGGCATTCGGCGATTACGGCAGCAGCGGATTGAAGCCCAACGAAGTGGATCTGCCCACCCGCAGCATCGGCATCCGCATCGACGTGCCGGTCTTCGACGGCGGCCGCACGCGCTCAGAGATCCAAGCCACGGGCAGCCGCGTCCGCCAGGCCGAAATGCAGTTGGCGGACCTGCGCGCCGCCGTCGAGAAAGATGTCCGGCAGGCGCTCGATAACCTCGCTACGCGGGCGGAACAGATGCGCGCGGCGCAGAAGAACCTTGACCTGGCACAGCG
>DATKNQ010000294.1:0-56818 GCA_035541265.1 Bryobacteraceae bacterium | reverse complement strand
CCCCAATCGTCCGGCTTGCGCGGCTGCCCTTTATTGGTAAGACCGATGATTCCTTGCGTGAGACCGGCGCCGTTATCCGGCTGGATGCTGCCGGGATCGAGCAGCGCGTAGCCCCATCCCGCTGCGATCAACTGCTCGGTGGCGGGCGGATCGGTGCCCAGCATCCCCTTCAGCTCCGGCCTGCGGGCGAGGATTTCCGCCATGCGCTTGAGGAAGGCGGCGCTCCCGAACATAATCATCACTGGCACCGGGCCCTTGGCATTGGCCGGCAACATCAGCGTCATCTGGATATCGACATCGATGGACCGGCACGCCGAGTTATCGACGTGCCCGACCAGTTGCTTTTCGATGACCGGGAACGCGCCGGCCTTGGTATTGGCCGTGCTGGCCACAGTCCACGTGACCCCCGGCACATCGCCCGGGATGCGGCCGACCACTTCGCGCTCAAAATCCTCCACGATCTCCGGCCGCCGCTGCTTCCACCACTGCGCCGCCGTCGTCACTTTCCGGCCGTTCTTCAGGGTGAGCGCATCAGGCAAATCAGGAAACGGGTTGGCCTTTGACTCGTCGTAGTTGGCGTGGCCGGGCGCCTTTTCATTTCCGTCCGCGCCGGGCCGCAGGACCTTGATGCCAAGCTGGTCCATCATGTTGCGATGGTCCTGTTCGTTGGTCCAGTTCATCGGCTGGCAGCCGTTGGCAGGGGCGGAACCGCCGGCTTCCTGGGCGGCGGCGAACCGGCAGGCCAGGATACTCGAGATGGCCAGCACGGCGACATGCCATATGGCGCGTTGGGAGGGCGAGGCATGAATCATGTTGAACCTTCGAACAAGTATTATCTGACAGGAGCCACCGCCTCGCGCCGGACAGGGCCGGGCTGCAACGAGTCTGCGGGTGATTTCACCGCCGCGCGCGATTGCGCCACTTCCTGGTCAGTTGTTCGTCCGAAAGGGCCTTGATATAGATTCCCCCAACGACAGAGCGCGCCTGGAAACCTTCCTGCCTGCCGGTCTTCGTGTCGTACCAGTCAGTCAATGGCACGCGCGACGGCGTTTCGTTCACCCATTTCACAATAGGCGCCATCAGAGCTTCAAACTGTTCCGGACGCTCCGCGAGTGTCGCCGTCCACAGTTCCCAGTCGAGCTTCGTGTATTCCGCGCGATTGTCCAGCGGCAGCCCGTACAGGTTCAGATGCCGTAGGTAAAACGACAACTCGGTTTGCCGCACTTTCGCGGGGAATAGTTTCAGATCGAGAAGCTGATCCCACACCAGGTTGTACTTTTGACTCCATGTTCCCGGCTTGTCGAAAGCCAGCTTATAGTGATCGCCATCGAGCGCTATCTGCTCCCACTTAGCCGCCATTTCTTTGGCGCTCCGGGAGTATCGGGCGGCCAGTTCCGTTTTACCGAGAGCGCGCGCCATGTCCGCATATGCAGCCAGTCCTTCAATGGCCTTGATTGACAGATTCGCGTTGTGAGCCAGGTGTCCGGCAAAGTCATCGGTGCTGAGCTGGTTCTCCGGATCCATCCCTTTGGCTTCCAGGTACTCGGCCCATTTCGTCAGTTGCGGCCAGTACTCGCGCGCCAGGTGCCAATCGGACTCGCCGCGCCCGAGCGCATCGAGCAGGATCAGCATATTCCCGCTCTCTTCCACCGGCATCTGATCTTCTTCGGTGCGTTCGCCCCCGCCGTACACTTGTCCGTTCGCCAGCGGATAGGTGCCCAGATCGTGGGGAGCGAAGGGCCACTTCCAGCGCGGCAGGGCCGCGTATTCCAGCACTGGCTTCAATTGCGCCTCAAGCAAGGCCGGATTGAAGAACAAGAAGAATGGAGCGGACGGATAGAGCACGTCGACCGTGGAGATACAGCCGTTACTGAAGTTCTCTTTGGGGAACAACATGGGAGTGCCGTCCAGATCGGCGGCGAGTCCGTGGGCCGCCAGAGTCTGCCGATACGCCAAGGTGGCCAACTGCGCATAAGGCTTGCCCCCGGCGTGTTCCAGGTCTTGAGTCAGTTCTTCGTCAAAGCGCCTGCCGCGCGACTCCAGATCGGCGTACTGCCCTTCCGCGGCCGCCAGCATTTCCGCGGACGTTTGCCCGTTCCGCTGCCAGTAGGGCCGCAGCCTTCGATGCAAATACTCGACGGTGAATTCCTCGGTGTACGAGAGAAGGGCGTGGCGCCGAACAACCTCGGACCCACTCGGCGATACTCTGAAAGCGAGAGCCAGGTGCGCCGCCGTCTCAGATCCGGCCTGCGCCGGCATCTCCAATAAGTCGGAGGCGGGCAAGCCGCCGCTGCGTATAAACAACCCCACGGTGTCGTCCGCGCTCGCCATGGCTGTCAGAAAGCCATCGGGTACCGCCAGGTGCAAATAGCCCCAGTCGATTCGCACGTTATCGCCATAACGCTCCAGCACACGCTGGTCCCGCGAACCGGCGCTCAGAACCGTGAGTGCGCCGGCGCGCGTGCGGCTCCAGACGACCTCCTGGCGGCCGTGATCGACGGCGAGAAGCGGATCGGCATCCAGGTAGACGTCCACTTCGTGCTTCTGTCCATCCGTGGCTGCAATCTCCCAACTGATGTAAGCGACCGACCGGGAGAGTAAGTCGAGGTCGTCTGTAAATGCCGGCGAAAAGAAGGTGAGCACCAGCCGGATGCCGGCCGCTTCGAACCTATAAACGGTGTGCATCGGCCGCAGCGTCATGGAGACCTGCGGCATTGGGGGCAACTCGTGTGGCCGGGCGCCCATGTATCGATAGGTCGAGCCGTCAATCCGCACCAGTCCGGTTAAGGGCTGTTCGGCTCCCGTCCAGTGTTTTGTATTCTGATCCGTCAGCCTGTCAGCCATCGACCAGATGCTGAAGTACGGATCATGTGCGACCAGCGGGACTGCCGGAGGGCGTTCGGCCGGAGCGGCACTCTGTGCGAAAGTGGCCGCGCAGATCGCATTCAGAATGGCTACGGAACAGAGAAACGGCTTCATTGGTAGAGTTTAGCGCGGTACTGGCTTTAGGCCAGCCCGTTTCTAATTTCCCCTTTCAAACCGTGCATGCCGTTTTCCGGCACACGGCTTAACGATGATCTTCGGGGTGTGGCTTGCGCCGGGTATTGCACCGTGCCCATCAATCTGTGCAGACCCATCCCGTAGAGCGGATGGCCGGTAAATGGAGCCCGCTTCGTCGGCCGTTGCCCGCCCCGGCGGTACTGCCAACGGCGCAGGCTCTGCACCACAAAGCCGTCCATTTTATGGAACTCCCGGTCGGCATTCCCCATCCGGAAATAGTTCCCCCAGCCGCGAAGCACGGGCGTCAGTTTCGCGAGGATCTGCTCCACTTGCTGCCCGCTCTGCCGCTGGCCGGTCAACTCGCGCACGCGATCTCGAAGTTTCTTCGTCGCCTTCGGGCTCGGCCACCGCTGCATGAAATGCCAGCGGGGGTTGCGCTGGATGCTCCGCTTCTTGCGAAGCGTGCATCCCAGGAATACGAAGCTCTCCTTCCCACGTCTCAAGTCCACCAACCGCGTCTTCACTGGATGCAGCGTCAGACCCAACCGGCGCATCACCAGCCCGATCCGCCGAGGCGCTTCCCTCGCTGCCGATGCCGAGCGGCACATCGCCACCAGATCATCGGCGTATCGGACCAGAACCCCAAGCTGGCTACATCTCGCCGCCCAGATCCGATCCAACTTGTTCAGGTAAATGTTGGCCAGCAACGACGAGATCGCTCCGCCCTGCGGGGTTCCCGCCAGTGTTCCTCTCACCGTTCCGTCCTCCATCACGCCGGCCGTGCGGATCTCCGCGACCGCGGATTCCGCCCCGGTAGCGCTGGGTGAATAATGCAGCGCCACGGCTGCTCCTTCGCGCGCGAATTCCAGCGCGATGCCCCTGCCGATGCCCGTTCCGGCACCGGCGATCAATGCGCGTTTTCCTTCGAGTCTCATCGCGTGATCCTCAGGGCAGCAACGGCCGCGGCGCGATCTGCGCCCAGTTTTTCAAAGGCACGAAGCCCTCGGCGTAGCGCACGCCTGCCTGGAAACCGCGATAGCGGGCCGCCACGTCGATGTATTCCACGAAATTTACGCCGCCGTGCTTTTCCATCCAGAGCCGCTGGCTGCGATGGCAGGCCAGCATCTTTTGCTTCGCGCGCATCGTGGTAGTGATGTCCACGTAAATCTCCGGTATGAAGGCGAATCCGCCCAGCGGCTCCCACATGAAGATGTACGGCTGGCGCTTCAGGGCCGCGTGGTTTGTGCGGACGCTCGGCACGGTGGCGGCCAGCGCCGCATCGCGCACCAGCACGAATGTGTGGTTATGATCGCTGCCGTATTCGGTGTGATAGTGCGTGATGATCACGTCCGGGCGCGCCTGCCGGATGACATCCGCGAACAGCTTCTTGTTCTCGAGCCTGACGTCGATGCCGTAGTCCGACAGCCCCATCTCGATGAACTCCGCGCCGATGACGCGCGCCGCATTGCGCGCCTCACGGCTGCGTACGCGCACCAGTTCCCCGGCGCTCAAGTCGAACGAGGCGGAATCGCCTCTGGCGGCAACCGCGATAATGATGCGATCGCCCCGCTCTGCGCAGCGCGCCAGTGTTCCGGCGCAGCACAGTTCAACGTCGTCGGGATGCGCGCCAACGGCCAGCACCCGCAGCGGCGGTGTGGCCAGCTTTGTACGCCGGGCGCTCATGCCTCGAACTCCTTGTTCTCGTCCCATGTCCACGTTTCGCTGGCGAAACCGGTGTCAGCCAGATGTCGCAGGTGTTCGCGGTCGATCTCGATTCCAAGTCCCGGCACCGCAGGCACCGGCAGGCAGCCGTGCTCATCGAGCCGGAACGGCGTCCCCGTGATCTGCTCCACCAGCGGGTTACCCACGTTGAACTCCACGAACGAGCGGCTTGCCAGGCTCGCGACGAAATGGATATCGGAGGCCACACCCACCGCGGTGTTCCATCCGTGCGGCACCACATCGATCCCATACTCGGCCGCCATCCAAGCGATGCGGCGCATCTCCGATAAGCCGCCGACTTTGGTCGCGTCCGGCTGCACGATGTCCATCGCGCGCCGCTGGAAGTAAGGCAGGAACGATTGCCGGCGCGTCAGCACTTCGCCATGCGAGATCTTCACCGGTGAAGCATCGGCCAGCCGCTGATAGCCTTCGATATCGTCAGGCGCCAGCGCTTCCTCAAACCAGTACACGCCGTAGTTGGCGAGCATTTGCGCGCGCTCTAGCGCGTCTTTGTAGCGCAGCGGCCAGAACGGATAACTGCCGCCGGCGTCAATCATGAGATTGGTTTCATCGCCCGCTGCGTGGCGCGCCAGGCGAATCAGCTTTTCGTCTTCAGCCAGGCTCTGCCGTCCGAAGGGATCCCAGCCGAGCTTGATAGAGCGGAAGCCGCGTTCCCGCATGGTGTGAATGCGCCCGGCCAGCGTCTCGACCGGCACGAACAGCACCGATCCGTAGGCCGGCACCGCTTCGTGATAGCGGCCGCCGAGCAGCACCGAGACCGGCACGCCGAGCGCCTTGCCCGCCAGGTCCCACAGCGCAATATTCACGGCGCTGATGGCGTGGGTCATGGCCCCGCCGCGGCCAAGCCAGAACGTGGTTTGGTGCAGCTTCTCGGTGATGCGCTCGAACTCGAGCGGGTTCTCGTTCATGACGAAACGTTTCAGCCATTCGAGCGCGCCGGCCAGTTGTCCGCCGTACGAATACCCGGCGCCCCAGCCCGTCAAACCGTTGTCCGTCTCGATCTCCAGGAAGACGTGGAAGCGCTGGTCGGGTGTGTGCACGTGCCAGTTCGTGATCTTCATGGCTTGATTGTCCCGCACAGCGGCCAGAGCATCAAAAGCGGCCCTCGACCCGATCCGATCCTGCAAGACGCAAGGGCAGCCGGATAGTGTCGCCGGCGATCGCCTCCGTCGCGCGGCCATCGATCGCGGCCGACGCTAGCGGTACTCTAGCGGACGTCCGTCCGGGGGACGCAGGCGCATGCGAATGGCGTACTTCGACTGTCTGCCAGAGTCATGGCTACGAGCCATCGTAGCCACCGCGCTCGTTCCCAAACATACCGCGGGCATCCCGGCACAGTTAGGCGTCCAGCCGCTGCCGTAGCCAGCCCACCGACTCCTGCACCGCGCCCAGCGAACCATAACGCGGCTCATAGCCGAGCCGCGCGCGGGCCTTCTCGATGCTGCAATTCGGCGAGTGCGCGATGTGATCCCAGGTTGCCGCGGCGTCGGCAGCGGATACGGTGTTGCGCCATTCGGGCCACGGCAGGAATTCAAGCTGCGGTTCCCGCCCGAACCATGCTGCGATGCCCTCCGCATATCCGCGCAAGGTGAGCGCCGCGGGAGAAGTTACGTGGAAGCTCTCGCCTACCGCGGCCGCCGGGTTGGCAATCGCCTTCACGAAGGCTTGCGCCACATCGGCCGCATGCACATGATGCACGGTCTCCATGCCCAGGTTGGGAAGCGCCAGCGGCTCGCCCCGGGCCAGCCGGCTGAAGACCTCCCCATTGAAATTACCCGCGGGATTGAGCGGCGGCCATCCGGGCCCGGCGATGTGGCCCGGGTGCAGCACCGTCGCACGCAGCCGTCCGGAGGCCGTTTCTTCAAGCAGGTAGGCTTCGATGGCGGCCTTGCGGCAGCCGTAGTTTCCGAACGGGCGGCGCGGCAGATCTTCCGTTGCCGGGACCACGGTGCTGTGTCCGTGCACCCAGATCGTGCCGCAGTGCGCGAGCAACGCGCCGGACGGCCCCAGCGCGGACGCAAGCTGCTGCGCCGATTCGAGCGTGTAGCAGGTGATGTCTGCCACGGCATCCGGCTCGAGGTCGCGGATGAGATCGCCGAAGCGGCCCGCGGCCTCCTCGGCTTTACGATCCAGCCGCACGTGGCGCACGTTCTGCCAGACCGCGTGCGATTGATACGGCTGCCGCAGACCGCGGCTGATACACACAACATCGTGGCCGGCTTCAACCAGCATCGGCGCCAGCCACGTGCCGATGTGTCCTGTACCGCCAATGACTACGACACGCATACGCTATTCATCAAAGCCCGGCAGAACGGGCGCACGGCGAAATCCGCGCGTGAGCCACGCGTCGTAGGCGATGCCCACGACGAACCAAGCGCCGCCCAGGATCTTAGCAGGCGTCGCGAGACTGAGCCAGATCGCAAAACAAAACAGAAAGCCGAGACCCGGCGCCAGCGCATCGCCCAGTAGATTGCGGCGGTGGCCCGGCTGTCCCACGAACACGAACTGCCGGATCACCGCGGCATTCACCCCCATGAACGCCAGGAAGGCGCCGAAATTGATCAGTTCACCGCAGCGCTCATAGTCGAGGAAGAACGCTCCGGCCAGAGCCAGGGCACCGGCCAGGCAGATGTTGAAATCCGGCGTGCCGCGCGACGGACTGAGAGACGCAAACCACCGGGGCAATGCGCGGTCGCGCCCCATTCCGTAGAGCAGTCGCGACACGCCGGCCTGCCCGGCCAGACCACAGCCCACGTTCGCCAGGATCAGGATCGCGGCCATCGCATCGAACAGGCCCGCACCACCGACGTCGCGGGACACATCCATGAAGGCGGTCTCGAGTTGCGGAAAGCTGTGATAGTCGGGCCGTACACGTTGCGCCAGGTAGACCTGAAGGCCGCCGAACACGCCGGTGAACAGGCACACGATGACCGTGGCCAGCAGCACGTTGCGCCGCGGGTTGTGGACTTCCTCGGCGAGCGTGGTGACGCCGTCGAATCCGCCGTAGGTAAGCGCCGCGAGAGCCGTGGCCGTGCCGATGGCATGCAGGTGAAACGTACGCGGATTATAGAAGGGCTGCGACGAGACGAGTCCGTGCCAGCCTTGCGCGTCCAGCAGGTAACGCGCCGCCAGAAAGAAGAACGCCAGCACCACGCCGCACATGATCAGCATCAGCCCGAAGTTGACGCGTGCCGTCGCCTTGATGCCGCGCAGGTTGACCACGGTCATAGTCAAGGCGAAGAATACGACCCACACGCCGTAGGGAACCGCCGGCAGAATCCGCTGCATGGTGAGCGCGCCATAAATCGTGCAGATGAGCGGCACCAGCAGGTAATCGAGAAACATCGCCCACCCGGCCAGGAAACCGAGGTGGGCGTGCAGTCCGCGCGCGACGTATGTGTAGGCCGAGCCCGCTGCCGGATAAAGCGCCGCCATGCGTCCGTAGCTGAAAGCCGTTAGCCCCATGGCCACCATGCCGAGCAGAATCGTGGTGACTGCGTGCCCGTCGGAAAGCTTCTGCACCACGCCAAACAGCGGCACGGGAGCGATGGGCATGATCAAGACGATGCCGTATAAGATAAGGTCCCAAAGGGTGAGCACGCGCCGCAGCTTGACGGGTGGCGCGGCGGAAGCGTCACTGTGAGTGGTTTCCAATGCGCGGCAGCCTTGTTGTAGGCCGTCAACGGTAGCGGGCGATCACTTCGACGCGCGGGCAGAACTCCGAACCATCGAAGATTACCGAGTCACCCCGCACCGTCGCGGGCTTTTCATTCAGAGTAGCCGAATCGAGCCCGCCGAAACCAGCCGCCGGGCGCACTTCGAGCGGACGGCGGGCGCCATTCTGCAGAGGGTCGATCAACGCCCGCAACTCGAGCCGTCACGGTTGAATCCTGGTCATCAACGGAGTACCTTCGAGGGTAAAGAACCACTAGGGGAGGCACCATTGGCACTGGCACCTGGACCTCCTCCTGGACATTGGTCTCGCGATTACATGCTGGTAACATGGAGTTGGCTCTTCGATCCGTCCGACCACCCACGATTCGAGTTTTCCTACGTACGGGATCCAAGCAAAGCTAACCTCGCAAGCCCGCAATGATCACCATAAGTAGGTGGCGAGAATCCGCGGACGGCCCGAGATACGATTCACGACGGGAACTCGCAGTACAATCTGCAGGTTTTTCTTCGGCCAGCCGGCAGGAAACTGCCGGGCAACCTCTGCAAAGTATTCCGGATTGCTGATGAACTCACCCGCCCCAATCGTGCCATACTGCGTGAGGCCGGCGGCAATTATAAGCGGACGGTCGGTCGCGGGATCGAGTGTACGCGACACAATCGCGTAATCGCTCGAAATATCCCATTCCGGCCAGGAATTGGTCAGTTTCCAATCCGTGTTCTCCGGATGCTGGTGATCAACGACCATACCGATATCGTGTTCGCTATCCTTGCGGAACGTGAAGCGTAGTTGCCCTCCCGTGCGGAGGGTCCACGGGTTGTCGAAGGCGCCAATCAGCACGGCCGGGGTATCCCGTAGATCCGCAAACGATGTGAACCGCTCGGCACGGATGCGGTAGGGCTTGTGATAGCGCTCCAGCAGCGAGGTCAGACGCACGAGACAGACTGCGTCGTCTAAGGCCACATACCGGTCCCGAAGAAGGACCAGTTCGTCCTTGCGAAACGTGCGATGCGGGCCAAGCCCGCCAGTTGGCGGCGGGACTACGCCCTCAATGGCGTCCTGAGTCTGGACTGATCGGGGGTTGTAAGCCGCCTGCAGGCCCACGCAGACTAGAACAGGGCCCGGAGCTTTCAGTACCGGTTCCCACAACCGGTCAAGGTCGGAACGTCTCCAGTTTGGCGAGGTCAGGTTGTAAGCCAGGACCAGAAGCGCGGCTACGACAATGGATCCGGCGATCACCAGATATCGCTTGCGCGGCCGCACGGGTACTTCCCTGATAGGGCAGAAGTGGAATTCGGCTACATAGGATCGGGATGGCAGTTCGATGTGCACATCCGACTCGTGTCCAGCTTCCTGATAGTACTGCGCCAGTTTCTTCCGGACTTCGGCGGCGCTGGCGCGAACCACGGGGTCCTGGCTGGTGTCGTAATCTGGCGGGCGGCCGAAGACCTCGATGCCGAGGGTACGTTCTTTTAGGGAGTCGGTGTCGCCAGCCAGCGTTTGCTCCGCGATGCGCCGCAAAAGACTTTGGCAGCGACGGCTGCCTCGGAACAAGACGCTGCCCAGGATCCGCTCCAACTCTGCCCTGACGTCTTCGGCTTGCTCCGGCGGCAGACTTGGCGTCGGAACTTGCGACTCGGGCTTCCGAGACATGTTGTTTTTTGGCTGCTACTGATATTAACACATGAAAATCGAGGTAACGCACATTTCTTATACAGCCCGGAACACATCGGTAAGATGCTGATTCGAAAAGGAAGACTTGTACGGCACCGTAATACGCTTACTCTGCTGCCGCAAAGGGAGTACATTCTAACGGCGAATAGCTTCAATGCGCCGCTTATCGCTTATAAGGTTAGCCACTGGGGGCGTGGTGTAAGGCCAGGAAGCGGGTATTGAGAGTGGTTAGTCTCAGCACAGGCGTTGCGCTGTGCGCTCTGTTTGGAGACTTTCGAATCTGCGCAACGGGAGGTCACATGCAAAGACTCAGCTTGGTTTTTGGCTTGCTTATTCTGGCGAGCGCGTCCTCGTTCGCCCAAACCGCGACCATACTAGGCACGGTCACGGACCCGACGGGTTCCGTAGTGCCGGCGGCCAAAGTCACGATCACGAATAGAGCCACGAGTGTCCAGCGCGTGGTTCAAACCAATTCAACCGGCAGTTACATTGCACCGGAGTTACCCATTGGAGTTTATTCGGTTCGGGCCGAAGCTGCCGGCTTCAAGGCATATGAGCGCACCGATATTAAGCTTGACTCCAACGACACCGTGCGTGCAGACGCCGTTTTGCAGGTCGGCCAACTCACGGAGAACGTGACGGTTGAGGCGGACGTCGTCAAAGTGGAGTCGGATACCAGCGAGGTCAGCGACCTGATCTCCGGCAGCCAGGTGCAGAATCTGGCGATTAACGGGCGGCACTTTGCGGCCTTGGCGATCTTAACGCCTGGGGCTTCCTCCGACCTGCCGGATTTCAACCTGCCCATATCGGTCGGCGGAAGCACGAATATCAGCTTTAACGGCGAGCGCGAGGAGCACAACGTCTGGATGATCGACGGCGGCGAGAACTACGACCGCGGCTGCGGAGGTTGTGTGACCATGATGCCTTCCATCGATGCCATCTCGGAAGTCAAAACGCTCACCAGCAACGCAGGGAGCGATTTTGGCGTCGGCTCCGGTGGCACCATCAACATGAACATCAAGAGCGGCACGCGCGATCTCCATGGTGAGGCGTACGAGTTTTTCCGCAACGACTATCTGGACGCCAACAACTTCTTCGCCAACCTGGCGGGCACCCCGCCACCGGAACTGCGCTACAACATCTTCGGTTGGAATCTGGGCGGGCCAGTGACCTTTGGGAAGCTGTACAACAAGGACCGGAAAAAAACCTTCTTTTTCTGGAACCAGGAATGGCGGAAGTTCGTGATCGGTAGCCAAGTGTATGCTACCGCGATCCCCCAAGCCCAACGCAACGGCGATTTCAGCGCGCTGAGCACGCCCATCACCGTGCCCAACACTAACGATCCGGCGATGAACGCCAAGTTCGCCGCGGCGGGTCTGACTCCGGGCCAACCCTTCCCGGGCAATAAGATCCCGGCATCGTTAATCGATCCGAACGCCTCGTTGTTCTTGGCTTCCGGCGCCTTCCCCCTGCCGAATGCACCGAACAACTTCTACTCCGGGTCCCACGGCGTTCCCACCAATGTTCCCGAGACCCTGCTGCGGTTTGACCATTACTTTACTGACAAGTTGTCGATCATGGGGCATTACATTCACGACAACACCGACCAGGAAACACCCACGTCGCTGTGGACGGGCGACACCTATCCGACCGTGGGAACCAACTTCAAAAACCCGTCTTGGGGGGCGGTCGCGCACCTGACGTACGTCATCAACCCGACCTTGCTCAATGAAGCGGCTTTCAACTTCAATGGCAACTGGATCCTTCTCCAGCCCATTGGCACTTACAAGCAACCGGCCGGCTGGAGCGCACAGCAGTTGTTCAATAACAACCTGGAGAGCCGCATGCCTACCATTGGCATTGGCGGGAGCTACGGTGTCACCTACGATATTGGAGGTTGGCCGTGGAGGAATGCCGCCTGGGATAAGCAAGCCCGCGACGATGTCTCCTGGACCAAGGGCTCGCACAGTTTTCATTTCGGCGGCCAGTACATGCGCTACTCGAAGAACCAGGATATCTTCGGCGACACACAGGGAAACTACAGTTTCAACGGTTCATTCACCGGGAACGCCATGGCCGATTTCCTCTTGGGTTACGCCAGTAGCTATAGCATACTGGATCTGCAGGACCGTGAACACACGCGCAACAACACAATCTCGTTCTACGGCACCGACGACTGGCGCATTACCAAACGATTGACGCTGAATCTAGGCGTCCGCTGGGAGATCATACCTCACGTCTACGATATTCAAAACCGCTTGGCGAATTTCTATCCCAACCTCTACAACCCGGCGGATGCCGCCGAATTCAATTCGGACGGCAGCCTCAACACGTCCGGCCCTGGCTTCCAGACGGTGTCTGGTGTGCCCCTGTCGGGGATCCCTTTCTACCTGAACGGCGAGGTCAGAGCCGGGCAGAATGGTATCCCGAAAGGACTGGTGGAGAACCATTACGGTAGCGTAGGACCGCGCGTGGGCTTTGCCTATGACCTGACCGGGAAGGGCAAGACCGTAATTCGTGGCGGCTATGGCATGTTCTACGAGCGGATACAGGGTAACGATGTCTACAACATGGGACCCAACCCGCCGTTTGGTTTCAACCCCGGCCTCAGCAACGTGTTCTTTTCCAATCCGAACACCAGTGTGCTGAACGGACAAGCGGCGACCGTGCCAATTTACCCGGCCGGTATTACGGCGCTGTCATACTCGGATTACAAGATCCCTGCTTCCGCACAATGGAACCTCGGCATCCAGCACGAAGTGACTCGCGGCGCGGTGGCGGCGGTGCAGTATGTGGGCAACGCCGATTACCATCAGCGCGACGAGCGCGAAATCAACGCGGTGCCGCTCTCGGATCCGAACCGGTCGGCCATCGGCGGAATCCCTGGCGCCGGTCACTACAACGTCAATCTCGATCGGCCCTACCTGGGTTACAGCAACATCGAACTCGGGGAAAACGCGAGCAACACGCATTATGAATCGTTACAGGTGAGCCTCCGCGTCGAGAATCAGCACGGTCTGACACTTTCGGCAGCTTACACCTGGTCGCATAACTTAGGCATTGCGCCGGGCGGCGGTGGGGACTTCAATGAGCTCTCGGATCCCTACAACCGTCACTACGACTTCGGACCGACCGGTCTGGACCGGCGGCAAGTCCTGACGTTGAGTTACATCTACGATCTGCCGATTTTCCGCGATGACAAGGGTTTGAAGGGCAGCCTCCTGGGCGGATGGGAGCTTGCCGGCATCACGCTTGCGGAAACCGGCCTTCCGCTGACGCCGACGCTCAGTCTGCCGTACGACAATCTCGGATTGGGCGGCGGCACCACGGACCGTCCCAATATAGTCGGCCCTCTCAACTATCCGAAAACGAGGTTGGAATGGTTCGACACGGCCGACTTCGCGGCTCCCGCGGCACTCGCATTTGGCGATGCGCAGGAAGGCGCCATCCGGGGCCCTAGCCGCTTGAACTTCAACCTGTCCATGTATAAATTTTTCAGCATGCCGTGGCGGGAAGGCATGGGTCTCCGGTTTGGGGCGGAGTTTTATAACGCCTTGAACCATACCCAGTTCCACGACTTGAACACGTCGTTTGGCTCGTCGGCCTTCGGTCAGGCAACTGATACGTACGATCCCCGGACCATCGAGCTTTCGCTCAAGCTCCGGTTCTGACCTCCGGCGGCGGGGTAGGGCAGCAAGAAGCACGGTCCCTACCCCGCCAATGAAAGATCACTGCCGTGAGGGCGCGCTTTTCTGCTTGGGGCGCCATCGTTGACACAAGTCCGCGACTGTGTACAAAATCGGCACAGAGCCTAAAACATGGTCCCGGGGGGCATACGGTTCCTGAGCCTCGTGCTGGCGGCGGGGCAACTTTGGGCTGCGGCTCCGGAAGCCGTGGCCGAAGCCGCGCGCGGCACGGCGTTAGCCCAAAAGGGCCAGTACGATCTCGCGATCCAACATTACAAAGCGGCCCTGCGTCTGGATTCCCATTTGCCCGGACTGCATCTCAATCTGGGGCTCGCCTACTTCAAATCGCAGCGTCTTCCCGAGGCGGCCACGGCATTCGAAGAAGCAGTGCGGGCCGATACGAACAGCTTCCAGGCCCGTACCCTGCTCGGGATGAGCTACTACGGTTGCGCGCGTTATGCGGATGCCGCGGCGCAGTTGAAAGTGGCGTCGCAGGCGCAACCCGGGAACATGGAACTCCGGTACATGCTCGCGCAGAGTTATTTATTCGCGGGCCAGAACGCGGAGGCGCTGGCGGCGTTCCAATTTCTGCTTTCGAAGAATCCGGATTCGGCAGCGGTTCACCTCCTCTTGGGCGAGGCGCTTGACGCCTCCAATCAGCCGGAGGCAGCGATCACCGAGTTTGAGGCCGCCGTGAAAGCATCTCCCGCGCCGCCCCAGGCGCACTTCGGCTTAGGGTATCTTTACTGGAAGCAGCAGCGCTACGAAGAGGCCGGACGCGAGTTCGAGGCGGAACTGGCGAATGACCCGCAGCACGCCCAGGCGTTGACCTACCTGGGCGACGCGGAAATGCACAGCGATCACGAGAAGCAGGCCGAGGCGCACATCCGGCGCGCGCTGGCGCTCGACCCGAAGGACCGGCTCGCACAAGTCGATCTGGGCATTCTGCTGGCTGCGCGCGGGGCGTCCGGCGAAGCCGCCCGCTGTTTTCGCGAGGCGATCCGGATCGATCCCTCCAAGCCCGATGCGCATTACCGCTTGGGCCGGCTGTATCGCTCGTTGGGCCGGGAGCAGGAAGCGCAGGCGGAGTTTGAAAAGGTGAAAAAGCTGGCGGCCGAGCAACCTCCGCCTCCGCTTATCGGGCTTCCGGGGCGGCCTCATCCGTGAGGCTCTCCTATCCACGCGTCGCCTTCGCGCTGGCGATCTCCATGGCAGCAGTCTGGACCATCGCAGCCGGCGAGAATCGCACGGCGTCCATCCACTTCACCTACCAGCCCATCGGATTCCGGCTGGATAGCTGCGAAACACCCCGCCGCCACGCGCCCGAAACGATGGCCGGCGGCGTAGCCATATTCGACTACAACAATGACGGATACCTGGACATCTTCTTCACCAATGGCGCGGATATCGATTCACTGAAGAAGACTTCCACGAAATACTCGGACCGCCTTTTCGAAAACGACGGCAAGGGCCACTTCACCGATGTCACCGCCAAAGCCGGCCTCGCCGGAACAGGGTTCGATAACGCTGTTGCCATCGGCGATTACGACAACGACGGCCGCGAAGACATCTTCGTGGGCGGCGTGCACGGCAACCACCTGTACCACAACGATGGCGGCGTCTTCACCGATGTGACGGTCAAAGCAGGACTCGCCGCATGGCACGATCCGCAATACGGCCCTTTATGGACTGTCGGCGCCGCCTGGGTTGATGTCAACAACGACGGCCTACTGGACCTCTTCGTCGTCAATTACCTGGCATGGGACCCGAAAACCGAACCGGCCTGCGAGGCGGCTCCAGGCCAACTGGATTACTGCCATCCGAAATTCTATAAACCGACTCCCAACCAGTTGTTCCTCAACAACGGCGACGGGACCTTCCGCGATATTTCGGCGGAATCGGGGATCCGTAGCTACCCCGGAAAGGGAATGGGCGTAGGCGTAGCGGACTACGACCTGGATGGCCTGATGGACCTGTTCGTCACCAATGACAAGATGGACAATTTCTTCTTCCACAACAAGGGTGGCGGCCGTTTCGAGGAGATTGCTTTCGATGCCGGCGTGGCCCTGGACGAAGACGGAAAATTCATCTCGGGAATGGGCGTGGATTTCCGGGACATCGATAACGACGGCCTGCCGGATCTTGTGTTTGCGGCGCTCGAGGGCGAGACGTTTCCGCTGTTCCGTAATCTCGGCAAGCGCGGATTCGCGGATATCACGCGCAGCAGCGGCCTGGCCCGCGCTACCCTGCCCATGGCCGGTTATTCGCCAACCGTTGCGGACTTCGACAACGACGGATGGAAAGACATTTTCGTGACGCGGGGACACGTGCAGGCGCTTGGCATGTCAGGGATCCGCATCGATCAGCCCAACACGGCGTTTCGCAACCTGGGCGGTGCGAAGTTTCAGGCGCTGACGGAGGAATCCGGCTTATCGGCGCAGCCGCCCGCGCGCCATCGTGGCTCCGCCGTCGGGGACCTCAATGGCGACGGACGCCTGGACGTGGTGACCGCCGCCCTGAGCGCGCCCGCTGAGGTATGGCTGAACGACAGCCCAGGAGATGCGCATTGGCTGGAACTGAAGCTGGAGGGGACGGCCAGCAACCGCGACGGCATCGGCGCGGCAATTCGGCTGACGGCAGGCGGCGCCGTGCAGTACAGCCAGGTTTCGTTCGCCGCCGGGTATGCCTCTTCGAGCGCCGCTCCCACGCATTTCGGACTCGGCCCGGCGGCATCGGCCAGCCTCATCGAGATCCGCTGGCCTTCCGGGATGCGGCAACAACTCAGAAATGTCTCCGTCGACCGCCTCATCCGGGTGAAGGAACCGCCGGCGAAATGAATCAGTACCCCTCGGCCCAGCATCTGGCCAGTTGGTCTGGACTGTGTCCTGGAAACCACGCGATCATCGCCGTGGCCGATACCATTCTGGTAATCGTATTCCACATGCGCAAGTGTCCGCAACCATATCACGATCTTGGGGCCGATTACTTCGATCGCCGAAACTCCGAGCAACTCAAGCGGTCCCTGCTCTCGCAGACTCGAGGCCCTCTATTATAGGTCTCAACGTGATTATTGCCCGGCCAATGCGGGCTGATCCGCTGGGGGAGATTTTCGAGGGAGAACCGGCAACTCCGGACGGGGTAAGTCGAGTTGGGCATATTCGACGCGGTTCCGCCCCAGGTCCTTAGCATGGTACAGGGCGGCGTCTGCCCGGCAAATGGCCTGCTCCACGGTGCATTGTTCTCCGCTTATACAGACGACACCCAAGCTACAGGTTATGTTGACAGTCTGATCCTGGCCGATCGCGAGTGGAGTGGCTGAGACCACTTCATGTATTTCCCGCAGCCGCTGTTCTACTTCTGCAAGCGGCATCCCTGGCAGAATCAGGAGAAGCTCTTCGCCTCCGTAGCGCCCGACGGAGTCATAGGATCGAGTGGCCGACCGAAAGCGATGTGCTACCTCCCTCAGAACGGTGTCACCGATCTGGTGCCCGTGAGTGTCGTTGATTTTCTTGAAATGGTCGAGATCGGCGAGCGCGACTACCAGTGTGGAGCGCTCGCGTTGGCAGCGTACGAGTTCCTTTTCCAGAATGTCCATGACAGCGGACCGGTTCCAGAGCTGAGTCAGGCTGTCGTGCGTCGCCAGAACGCGCAGCTTACGGTGGGATTCTTCGAGTTGCGCCGTGCGCTGCTTGACGAGCCACTGGAGTTCTCTCTGGTGAGCCTTGATGCGGCCCGTGCGCCAGCGGTAAAGGCCAGCCATCAGCCCCAACACGAGCACGACACAAGCCAAGGCAAATGTAGTGGTTTCGTAAAAGTGCGGCTTGAGAACGAACGCCATGGACGTTTCCCGGACCAAACCATCGGCGTTTTCGGCCGCCACGTGAAACACGTATTTGCCCGGCGGAATGTTCGTGTAGTACGCGGTGCGCCTGGCACCCGCTTCTACCCACTCCCGATCGACGCCTTCCAGACGGTGCCGGAACAAAATCTGCCCGGGCGCGGCGAAATCGATCGCAGTATAGGTAAATTCCAGTCTGCCGTCGCCGGGTGGGATGTGCGTCTTACCTGCTCGTTGCGGGATCAGACGCCCATTGATTTCAGCCTGCTCAATGATCACAGGCGGGGCAACGGTAGCCCGCGGCTCCTGTGACGGATCAATGCGGACCACGCCGCCCACACAAGCAAACAGCAACCCGCCGTCTTGCTTT
This sequence comes from Bryobacteraceae bacterium, assembly GCA_035541265.1. Classification (GTDB taxonomy): domain Bacteria; phylum Acidobacteriota; class Terriglobia; order Bryobacterales; family Bryobacteraceae; genus Bog-159. Next base: position 38,834 of record DATKNQ010000294.1, on the reverse strand, counting down.
TTCCAACCGGCCGGCTGCGTGTCGCCGTTGCACTCGGCGTTGTTCATACCATCGGCAACGCCGTAGCTGTGGGCGGCCACGCGGCGCAGGCGCCCCTCCGCCACATCGTTCAGTTGGCGCTTCAACACCCGGCAGATGCCGCGGTTAGTGCTCAACCAAAGTTCCCCGCTGCCATCTTCAAGCACCGCGTAAACGACATTGTCCTTGAGGCCCTCGGCGGTACCAAGCCATTTCAACCGGCCATTCTTGAAGCGGCCCAGGCCGCTACCCGTACTGCCCATCCAGAGCACACCCTGGCTGTCTTCATAGACCCAGTTGACGCGTGGGCCGTAGGTTCCCGGCTGGCGGGCAGCCGCATAATTGGTGAATCGGCCATTTTGGTAGTGGCTTAAGCCGTTACCGGTACCCAGCCACAAGGATCCGTCCCCGTCCTGCGTAATTGCCAGTACGACGTTGCTGGGCAGCCCATCGGTGGTCGCATAAACTCGAGCCACGGCGCCATTCTCGATGCGAAACAATCCTTTGGTCGTGCCCACCCACATCACTCCATCGCGTTGCTCGAAGATCTTAGCCGGCCGGCTCCCCGGACGCAAAGGCAGACGCCGGAAGTGGCCGTCCTGCAGCCAATTCAACGCCCCGTCTTCGGTGCCGACCCATAGACGCCCGGCTCGCTGGCTCCAAAACAATGACAAGACCGTGTTGCTACTGAGGCCATCGTGCATGGTGTAAATGCGCATATGCCCGGCCCGGTAGCGATTCAATCCATGCCCGAGGGTGGCAATCCAAAGCGATCCGTCAGGCGTTTCCAGTACCGCGTCGGCTGCGGTGTCAGAGAGGCCTTCGGAGGGTCCGACCATCTGTATGCGCCGCGGCCGCAGCCGATTCAGCCCGCCCTCCGCAGTGCCGGCCCACAAGGTGCCATCCGGTTCGGGCAAAAGGGACAATACCACGCTACTTGTCAACCCCTGGCCGGGACCGTAGTGCTCAAACCTGCCTGCCCGAAGGCGGAACAACCCGCTGCCGAATGTCCCAATCCACAGGGATTGATCCGCACCGACCGCTATCCTTTGAATGGAGTCCCGAAAAGGCAACTGGCCCTTGCTGTACTGCTCGACGACGATGCCCCCGCGTAAGCGCCATAACAAACGCGGTGACGCCGCCCACAGGTCTCCCTCCGGCGTGAGGCTTAGCGAGCGAACCTCCATGCCGGCGAGTTGCGCAGAGGCGCCGAACGCGGCGGATCTGCCGGATTCAAGCAGACTTAAGCCGCTCCCCGTACCAATCCACAGGCGGCTGGAGTGGTCCTCCAGGACCGCCAAGATATCGTTGCTGGCCAAGCCCTCCTTGGTGGTGTACGCCGATAGCTTCCCATCCTTCCAACGGTTGAGACCGCCGGCCGTGCCAATCCAAATCGACCCGTCGCGTCCCTCCAGGATGGCCCGGATCACCGGACTCAGGGTGCCCGCCAAGGGAACGAATTTGCCACCTTCCAATTGACCGGCGCCCCGGCTGTAGGTGCCGACCCACAGCACGCCACTGTGCGCCGCCGCGAGGAAATGAATGTTGTCCTGGGGAAGTCCCGGCGTGTTCTCCATTCCGAAGCTCTGGAACCGAACACCGTCAAAGCGCGCCAACCCCGCCTCGGTAGCGACCCAGAGGTACCCATCGGGAGTGCGCGCACAGGAATGCACACTGTTCTGAGGCAAGCCCTCGACGCTGCTGTATTGATCGTGCAGCAGATCCCTTATGACGGGTAGAGAGGCGCCTGGATCAGCACTCCAGACCGGCCTACACGCACACAGGAAACCTGCCAGCGCGATCCAGACCCGTTGTCGAGAGTCCAAGGTACGCATACCTCCATATCGGCTGAGCCCTTGCCCTTCAAGAGGTGGACTCACCTAACATCTAAGTTGTCTGAACGGCACCACTGAAAAAGCTTGTTCTTGAGCTCCAGCTCGAGTCGAAAGGGTTTCCATGCGCGCCGCCCGGTCGCCGGGTACAGGTGGCTCTTATCCACCACCCCTCATTATCGCGAGTGGCAGCGTAGACGCCAATGGTACGGAGGCTTCATGCACTTATGAAACTCACTAAGGTCGGTGTTCCCATACGCCCGATCTTGCATCGCCGCATAGGCCGGAACCGGAACCTCATTGTCCTTGCCGTTGCCCTTCCGCCGAAGCCGCGGCTTATCCATAGGCAGCTTCGGGGCGCCCCGTGGCCCATACCATTCCGGTAATCGTATTCCACATGCGCAAGCATCCGCAACCTTATCACGATCTTGGGCCGATTACTTCGACCGCCGAAACTCCGAGCAACTCAAGAGGTACCTGCTTGGCAGACTCGAGGCGCTCTTCTTAGGTCTCAAAGTGATCGTTTGCCCGGCCAATGCGGGCTGACCCGCTGGTCCGGGTTGCCTAATCTAATTCCTCCCGTCCTACTGCGGCAACATCAACTGGCCGGTCACGTGGAAGTGCCCAGTGACGCCCGGAGCCCCGGTGTCCGGCTGACCGCCGCCGATGCTGATGGTGTAGTCCCCCTGCGCCACGATCGGATCACCGTCTTCCGTGACCATACTCAGATCGCGGCCCTTCAGCTCGAAATGCACCTGCCGGCTCGCCCCCGGCTCCAGATGCACGCGTTCGAAGCCGCGGAGGGCCTTCAGCGGCGCTCCGGGGACCTTGGGGAAAGTGAGATAGACTTGGACCACTTCGTCGCCCGCCACCTTTCCGGTGTTTGTCACCGTGACTTCTGTATTCAGAGGGTCCCCTGCTACTATGTCCCCCCGCGGCAGGGTGAGACCGCTGTAACTGAAGGTGGTATAACTCAGACCGTAGCCGAAGGGATACAGCGGCTTCCCCTCAAAGTAGCGATAAGTCCGGCCTTGCATCGAGTAATTCTCGAAGTTCGGAACCTGGCTGAGATCCTTATAGAACGTGACCGCCAGCCGTCCACCGGGATCGTTCTTTCCGCTTAGGGTGTCAGCGATCGCGTTGCCGCCCTCTTCCCCGCAGTACCACGCTTCGAGAATGGCATTGGCGTGCGCGTTGGCCCAGTTCACGGCCAGCGCACTGCCGTTCATGAGTACGACGACGAGTGGTTTGCCGGTGGCGGCCACGGCCTGGAGCAGCGCTTCCTCGGGCTCCGGCAAATCAATGCTGGTACGGTCGCCCCCCAGAAATCCGGGAACATCGACGGGCATCTCTTCGCCTTCCAACTCGCTGGTAATGCCGACCACGGCGATGACGACGTCCGCATTGCGAGCGGCCGTGACGGCTTCCGGCGACGGGACGGAATCGACCTTCGCCCAGATCAATTGCGCGCGCGGCTGGCCGCCGTCCAGGACGCCGTAGGTCACGTCCAACGCCACCTTTTCGCCCTTTTCGAAATGGACGCGGCCGAGTTTGGCCTCCGCGCCTGCCATGCCGAATTCCTCCGCGACGATTTTGTCGTTGATGCTGACGCGAGCAAAGCCACTGGCGAGGATGCCCATGAGATAGTCGCCGGACTCAGGCGGCGTCAGAAACCCCGTCCAGCGGACCGCGAACGAGGGTTTGCCCTGCACCTCGGCGGGCAGATCGCTCCCGGTGAGATCGAGGCCGTGCTCCACGCGGGTAGCGACGGGCTTCGGCGGCCGGCCCTCTATCAGGTTCATCCCGGCTTCTCCGAGATACTCGGCTTTCAGTCCAGGCTGGCCGTCCGGCGTCGTGAGCAGATCGTGGGGCACGGGCGTGCCGTCATTGCGCAGGAACTGGGTCCCCGGAACATAGGTGATCTTGGCGCCGGGAAACGCTGCCCGCATGCCTTCGAGCATGCTCACGGTGTGCGTGGGGATGCCATTGTAGTTGCCGAGCAGCACGCGGGTTTGGTCGGCCAGCGGTCCCACGATGGCGATGCGCTTGACCGCCGGTTGGAGCGGCAGCGTCCCGTCATTCTTGAGCAGCACCATCGACTCATTGGCCAGCTTGCGCGCGAAGGCGCGATGCTCCGCGCTGTTCAGTTCGTCGGGATTGATCTTCGTGTACGGGACCATTTCGGGCGGATCGAACATGCCGAGCTTGATGCGTGCCGTGAACAGGCGGACCAAGGCAGTGTCCACGGCGCTCTCGCTCAGATAGCCCTGCTGAACCGCTTCGACATAGGGCTTATAGTCGTGGTCGTCCTTAACCTTGGTGAAGAAATCCGCGCACTCGTTGTCCATGCCGCGTTCCACGGAGATGGCGGTGGCCTGCGGTTGCGTGGGACGGTAGCGATGGCCGGTGAAGATGTCGATGACGGCGCCGCAGTCGGAGACCACGTACCCCTGGAATCCCCACGCGCCGCGCAGCTCTTGCTGCAAAAGAAACTCATTGGCGCACGCGGGCTGTCCGTTGATGGCGTTGTAGGCGCACATCACCGAACCGGCGCGGCCTTCGGTCACGGCGGCGCGGAAGGCGGGCAGATATGTATCCACCATGTCGTGCTTGCTCACGTCGACGTCGGCAAAATGACGCGTCGGCTCGGGGCCGCTGTGCACACTGAAATGCTTGGGCGTGGAGATAACCCGGTAGTAGTGAGGATCGTCACCCTGCATGCCGGTGACGAAGGCCACCGCCATGCGCGCAGTGAGGAACGGATCTTCCCCGTAGGTCTCCTGACCGCGGCCCCAGCGGGGATCGCGGAAGATGTTGACGTTGGGCGACCAGAAATCCAGGCCCTCCATGATGTTGCTGTGGCCGGCGGCAACGTCCTGCGCGTGCTTGATGCGCGCTTCAATGGCGATGTCAGTGGCCATGGCGTGAATGCCGGGAACATCGAAAGTGGCGGCGAGGCCGATGGGTTCCGGGAACTCCGTGGTGCCGTTGACGGCGACGCCGTGCAGCGCCTCGCTCCACCAGTCGTAGGCGGGAACCTGCAGGCGCGGGATGGCACGCGCCTGATTGATCAATTGCGCGGCCTTCTCTGTGAGCGTCATGCGGTCGACGAGATCCTCGGCGCGCTCATTCGCCGGCAGGTTGGTGTTCATGTACGGCAGCTTCGAGACGTTCTGTGCTACGGCAGCGGCGGCCAAGATGCTCAGGCAAGCGGCCAAGGCGGGCCCCCTGCAGCCTTCGAATCGAATCATCGCAACCCTCCCAGGTAAAGATGGCGCGGCGCGCGGCCGGCGGAGGCTGCGCGGCGGCGCTATGGTTCCAGCACGCGAGCGGAGAGGCCCGCCATGCTGGCCACCAGTTTAACAACTGGCGGGCCGGGGCGCGCTGGAGCGAGACACCCCCGTCCTTCAGGTACTCGTCAACGCGGCCAGCACTCGGTCCATGGCCTGCTCGCACCAGAACTCGTCGTAAGCCGGGTGGGCAGAATCTTGCGCCAGAAGCCGCTCACTTCCATACTGCGGTGCTGGGCGAGTTCACCGGCCGATCCGGGGATGGCCGAGAAATGCGAATTTCACCGCGCGAGCGTGAAAAACTGACGCTGATCGATGCCGAGATCGACCGCGTGGCGTGGCTGAGGCTGCGCGTGTTCGAATGGTTCGAATTGCCGCTCAGTGGTAGGTGAAAGCGACCTGGGTGCAGGTCCCGTACGGGGAACGATATGGCCGGGCGATCTTCAAGACGGACGCGCGCGATAGCCGGCGTGCGCGAGGCGGCGGATGCTGGAAGGTGAGCGTTTGCGGAGGGCGGCAGACGTATGCGACGGGTTGCTGGAGGCGAATAGCGCGTGGCGCGCGGTCCGTTCGCAATGACACCCGCAACATACGCCGCAATGAACAGGGGCTTGAGGTAATCTGGCAACTCGTCGCGCAGCTTGGCCTACTGCTGGTCAGGTGAGGAACCCTTGGCGAGCATTTTCCTCCTTGACCATCGGAAAGTCAGGTACCTAATCCGATTTCGGTGGCGTGCACTTGCGCCCCAAGTTCATCGCGATCCGCAGGATGGAGAGCTCACGGTTGCAGGTAGTCTCTGCGCGACCCGCCGCCCGGCGGTTGCGCCGGTAGTCCCTCTGCTTCTCTGTGCTCAACGAGGAGGCTTTCAGATGTCCAAAGAAGGGCCGGATGTTTGCTTCAATGCAACCAACTGAGAATTCCCGTGGTCGACGGCTTCAAATTCGCCCGTGCGTGCTCCAGGAGGTCATCAAGCAATGCTCCGCACGTGACGCGCTCCAACGTCCTGTGGGCGAAATGGCCACGCGCCTTCTTTCCAAGAATCTGATCGCGCAACCGCTTCGCGTCTTGAATATTGATCGAGGGCCACGACTTCTGCACCTGATCGTGCCGCGCTTGAAGAGCGTGCCTGAGCCATATGAGCTTCGCGTCATGGCCATACTGCCACGAGACCGTTAACAAAACCGTTGCAGTGGCCTGTGCCTCACGGCACGAATCAAGGCCATTATTCTTGTAAGTTACTGATTTTATTGGTGCGGATGAGAGGACTTGAACCTCCACTCCCTTGCGAGAACTAGAACCTGAATCTAGCGCGTCTGCCAATTCCGCCACATCCGCATGTGTGTTTGGTAGGCTTATCTCATTTTTCCAGGAGCGCACCCGGATGTCAAATTGGATAATTTGCGCCGCGGTCCGGTTGGCGACCCCCACCGGCAGAACAGCCGGCTTTAGGATAAACTGTGTTAAGGCTGCCCGCCCTGGTGAACCGCTCCGGGTTTTCCGGGGGCGCGGCCGACGAGCCGCAATATCGACATGCCAGCGCCACGCAAGTCGCGTGGGGTTTGCCGCGATTGCCCCCCGGCGACGCCAGAGTCGAGCGCCTCAAAGGAAGTTAAATGGAAGATAAATTGAAGCTGGCCGTGTTCATCGATTTCGATAACATCGAAATCGGCGTGAAGTCCACACTGCACCGGGAATTCGATGTAGCTGCAGTGCTGGACGCGCTCAAGGAACGCGGCGAAATCGTCACCTGCATAGCCTACGCCAACTGGGGACGGCAGGAAAGCGCCACACGGGCCATGACGGAACATGCCGTGCAAATGGTGCAGCGCGACCCCTCGCCACGCGGCGATAAGAACGGCGCGGACATCAACCTGGCGCTCGATGCGCTGGAAATGGCTTTCACCCACGATCACATCAACGCCTTCGCCATCGTCAGCGGCGATAGCGACTTCATCGCGCTGCTCAACAAGTTAAAACAATATGACAAGCGCGTGTTCGTGCTGGGCGGCAAGGCTTTCACCAGCACGATCCTGCAGAAGAACTGCCACGAGTTCATCAGCTACGAGTCGCTGCTCGACGAGCCCAAGCCGGCGGGGGCGCCACGGCCGGCGGTGCAGGTTTCCGGCCAGCCGCCGGTGCAGCAGCCACGCGGCCAGCAGATGCACCGGCGTCCCGCGCCGCTCGATCTGGCGCACGCCATGCCGCTGGTGGAGCGCGCCCTGCAGGCTCTCGAACGGCGCAGCGTGCGGCCGCAGCTCGGGCTGCTGAAGTCCACCATGCTGCAACTGGATTCCGCCTTCAGCGAGAAAGCCTACGGGTCGAGCTCGTTTACGGATTTTGTCGAGAAGCTGCAGAAGGCCAATTTCGTCCACGTCACCGGCGGCGAAGGCCGCTACATGATCAAGCGCATCGGCGCGACCCAGGAGAAATCCACGGTGAAACCGGAAGCGGCTTTACCGGTGCTGCGCGACGTCCTCGAAACGCACCGCATGGAGATGGACGACGGTGTAGCGGCGGACGTGTTGGCCGAGTGGGTGAAGGAAGATCATCCCGACTACGACTGGAAGCAGTTCGGCTTCCAGGAGTTCAGCGAACTGCTCAACTACGCGCAGGACAAACTGGTCGTGCGCATCAACCCCGACGAGGAGAAAGGGTTGATGGTGTATTTGGGGCCGGAGTTCCATCCGCCTGCGCCGCCGGAACTTCCGCCGGAGCCGGCGGTCGAGGAAGAGGTTGAGGAGCCGCAGCCGGTTGTCGAAGGACAACCGACCGCAGTGGAGATCCTCGAGCCGCCCACGCGCACGCGCACCACACGCAAGAGCGCCACGCCGCGTACCACCGCGCCTGCCAGGAAGCGCGCGCCTCGCCGCAAGAAGGCGGACGTGCCGCCGGCGGAATAAGACAACGTTCTGCGAAACGCAACTGCGCCGGCGTTCCATCACTGACCTCGGGTCTACAATGTATGCATCGAGGGAATATGGAACGCCGTCATTTTATGGCCGCCACTGCGTGGACGGCCTTTTCCGCGAGCAGAATTCTGGGCGCCAACGATCGGGTGGTCGTAGGTCTGATCGGCTGCGGCGGACGCGGCCGCCTGGTGATGCGGGGCCTCTTGAAGGCGCCTCAAACCGAGCTAGCGGCAACTTGCGACGTGTACGACGCCAACGCGCAGCGCGCGTCGCACGACCTGTCCGGCGGCCATGCGAAAACGCTGAAGGATTTTCGCCGCCTGCTCGAGATGAAGGAATTGGATGCCGTGATGGTCTCCACTCCGGACCATTGGCACGCGATTCCCACAGTGCTGGGGCTCGAAGCCGGCAAGCATGTCTATGTGGAAAAGCCTTTCGCGCTGACCATTCGCGAGGGGCAAGCCATGGTGAGAGCCGCGCGCCAGACCGGACGGATTCTTTACCCGGGAACCCAACATCGTTCGGCGCCGCACATCGCCGAAGCGGCGCAAATTGTTTCGAGCGGCCAGATCGGCGAGGTGGGCTTGGTGCGCGTGTGGAACAGCGGAAACATTGCGCCCGACATCCAGAAGAAGGTTCCCGACTCCGATCCGCCGCCCGGCCTCGATTGGGATTTCTATTTGGGGCCCTCGTCGAGCGCGCCCTTCAACCGGATGCGCTTCCTCACGACCTATCGCCTGTTCTCGGATTACGCGGGCGGCTACATTACCGATTATGGAAACCACCGCGTCGATAGTGTGCACCAGATCATGGGCGTTTCCACGCCGCGGACGATTTCGGGAGTGGGCCGGCGTCTATGCCCGCAGAACGCCGGCGACATCTTCGATCTGCACGTAGTGACGTATCAGTATCCGGGATTCATCATGGAGTACGTGGCATCGTGGGTAAACAGCAACGGCATTGGCGGACGTTCGCCCGGCATGAAGTATTACGGCATGCGCGGCGCCTACAATCGTCCGCACGGCTTTGCGTTCTACGGCACCAAAGCGGCGCTATATGTGGACCGCATCGGCTACGAGATCTTCCCGGAGGTCGAACCCGGGCCGCCGTATGCTTCTCCGCCCGCGAACGAAAGTGGCGTCAAATATAGGGCGGAGCGCAAGGCCGTGCAAGGCGCGGACGCCACCGTGGAGCACGCGCAGAACTTTGTGAAGCAGGTACGCATCGGGACCAAGGGTGCCATCGACGAGATGGCCGGTTACAGCGCCACCACCGCCTGCCACCTCGGCACCATCGCGGCCAAGATGGGCCGGACGCTGCATTGGAACGCCGCGAGGGAAGATTTCGAAAACGATGCGGAGGCTTCCAGGCTGCTCACGCGCGAACTGCGGAAGCCTTATGATCTGATACGCATCTGATTTGGCGGCCGGCTAGACCCAGACCTTCTGCAATTCCACCCCCTGCCTGCACAGGTCGCAATGCGAGGCATCGGCATAATAGCTGGCGTTCAACCTGGCGAGGTAGTAGAGCGGAAGCCCGCCGAAGTCGCGCGTGTTGGGGTTGGGTTGATAGATGACCACGGCCAGAGCCACGACTCGGGCGCCGCGCGATTCGAGCAGTGCGCGCATCTCCGTGAGCTTGCGTCCGGAGCGCAGAATGTCATCCACCAGCACCACCTGCTCGCCTGGCTGCTGCTCGAGGAACTGGCGGAAACGCAGGGGCTGGCTTTCTTCCTCGCGCTCGGCCCAATACACCTGGCGCGCGCGCAACGCTTCGCAGACCCCGTAGGCTACCGGCAGGCCGGCGTTGGCCAGCGTCACGATGGACAGCTCGGGGATGATCGCGCGGATCTCGGCGTTTTGGCGCAACAGCCGGCTCAATCCCACGCTCAGCATGCGGGCGTGCTCGTAATGCCGCATGGCCAGCGGCACCTGCAGATATTCGTTGGAATGCAGGCCGCTGGTGTATTCAAAATGGCCATCGCGCAGTGCGCCGGTTTCGCGCAGAACGCGGACGACCTCGTCGTGTGTCGGTAGAAGATGCATGGAGTTTGTGTCCCCCGGCGCGCAGCCGAAATGGCGCCGCCGGGGGTATCGTTGGAGTCTTGTCTGATGTCTAGAGTCTGACCGTTACCGTCTTCACTTCGGTGTATTGCTGCAAACCGTATTCGCCGAGTTCGCGCCCGATGCCGGACTGCTTAAACCCGCCGAACGGCGCGCGCGTATCCAGAACGTTGTAGCAGTTCACCCAGACTGTGCCGGCTCGCACGCTGTTCGCCACTGCGTGAGCCTTTTTGATATCCCGGGTCCAGACAGCGGCGGCCAGACCGTAGGTGGTTCGATTGGCCCGGTCGACGACTTCGTCAATTCTCTTGAAGGGAATGATACTCATCACCGGTCCGAAAATCTCTTCCCGGGCGATCTTCATATCATCCTGCACGCCCGCGAAGACCGTCGGCTGGACGAAATAACCGCGGTTGCCAACCCGCTCTCCGCCGCAAACCAGGCTGGCGCCCTCGCTGCGGCCGGATTCGATGTAACCCATCACCTTGTCGAACTGGGCCTCATCCACCTGCGGACCCTGTTCGGTGTGGGGATCGAAAGGATCGCCGACGGTTCGTGTGCGCGCCCGTGCGCCGCTCTTCTCGACGAAGCGATCATAGATCGGCTGCTCGACGAACACCCGCGATCCCGCGCAGCAACACTGGCCGTGATTGAAGAAGAGCCCGAAATGCGCGCCTTCCACTGCTTCGTCAAGATCCGTGTCCGCGAAAATGATGTTGGGGCTCTTGCCGCCCAGTTCCAAAGTCACGCGCTTCAGATTGGATTTGGCGGCCGCCTCCATGACCAGGTGGCCCACCTCGGTCGAGCCGGTGAAGGCTACCTTGTCGACGTCCATGTGATTGGCGATAGCCGCGCCCGCGGTGGGGCCATAGCCGGGCAGCAGGTTGACCACGCCTTCCGGAAAACCGGCTTCCACGATCAACTCGCCGATGCGCAGCGCTGTCAGGGGCGTCTGCTCGGCGGGTTTCATCACCACCGTGTTGCCGGTGGCCAGCGCCGGAGCTAGTTTCCATGCCTGCATCAGCATCGGGAAATTCCAGGGGATGATCTGTCCGACGACGCCGACCGGCTCGTGGCGCGTGTAGCAGAAATACTCGCCGTCGACGGGAATGGTCTTGCCGTGCACCTTATCGGCCCAGCCGGCGAAATAGCGGTAGCAGGCTGCGGTAGCGGCCACATCCACCACGCGCGCGACCGTCAGGGGTTTGCCGTTATCGAGAGATTCGAGGCGCGCCAATTCGTCCGCGTGCAGTTCAATCAGATCGGCCAAACGATGGAGCAGGCCGCCGCGTTCGGATGCCGCGGCCGTCCGCCAGGGTCCATGTTCGAACGCCGCGCGGGCGGCACTCACGGCCTTGTCCACATCGGCGGCGTCCGCCTCGGCGATCTGACAAATCTCCTCGCCGGTGGAAGGGTTGATCGTGGGAAAAGTCTTGCCGGATTGACTCGCGACCCAGCGGTTGTTAATCAGAAGCTTCGTTGCAGAAATCGGAACTTGTTGTTCCGTGGGTTGTGCCATTACAGAGGCCATCGGGGACTCCTTCTCTGAGTTGTCTGTTTACAAACGCTGTAAACGTATACCAAGACAGTATCACGATCACCGCGCAGACGTGAGCCGGCGAGCGGGAGGAACGTGCGAAAGCTCGCCGCTCGACGGCCGTCAGAGGGCCCGGGAAGTCACAACCAAGGCTTCAGATGATGAGACTAGCCACGGCGGTAGATCCTTCGCCGGCTGATCAGGCCTAACGCTACCAAGCCGGACCCTAGAAGGGCGAAATCAGCCGGTTCCGGAGTCGTGGTCAAGATACGGATCGAATCCATGCTGCCAGCCGCGACACGGAAATTCACGTAGACCGTCTCCATATTGGCGGATAATGTGACCGAGTCTCCGTTTTCCAAGCCGCAAGTCGTGCAGTCCGGCGCCGGATAGACTGTACCGGGTGCGCCTAACATGCCGTCGGTGGCGGCAATCCCGGTGTAGCCGACAATCACTGCGAGGATCTTCTCGCCATTGCCGAACGTGATACTTCCTTGGAAGTCGCGGCCTATGTCGCCCGGGGAGTTCGTAATCGGCGCCGCGTACATCAGATAGCTATCGACCGTGGTGCCCGCGGGTATGGTTCCAGTCGGCAGACCGGAGCAGCAAACCCACATGCCGGGGGCCGTAACGCCGACGTTCACCGGAGAGGTAAGCGTCACATTCTGCTGTTCCAGAAACGCGTAAACGGCCGTGTCGCTCACCGACACACTGACCGAGGCCGGAGCACTGGGCAGAACGGTTACACTGGGTGAAAAATAAATGATAGAACCGTAGGCTGGGAGAACCGAGAGAACCAACAGCATCGCCGCTGAGGGGGACAGAATCCGCATACGTTTCTTATACCATACTCACATCGATTCAAGGGTTTATTTTTCTTTTGGGGTACTTTAGTACCGTTTTAGGTGGATTCGTAATCTAAATAGCGCAGGTGGCGTCGGGTCTTTCAGATGTGTCGAATAAGGGCGAAAGCCGAGCATCAGCCTCTGTGTGTTATCCTGACGCCTTTCTATATGGTATTGAATGAGATCATCTCAAACTATTTCTAAAGTCGTTCAGTTATTCTCCGGACGGCGCATCCTGGTGGCGGGCGACCTGATGCTGGACCGATACTGGCGCGGGGACGTCGACCGCATTTCGCCGGAAGCGCCGGTTCCGGTCGTCAGGAAGACCGGCGTTTCGAGCGTTCCCGGTGGAGCGGCCAACACCGCATGCAATGTGGCGGCGCTGGGTGCGCGCGCCATCCTTTTTGGCATTACCGGGCAGGATGAAGCCGGCGCGGAACTGCGCAAGCTGCTCCATGCGCATGGTGTGGACTGCTCCGGAATGTCTGCGGCGGAAGGGCGCCCGACCACAGTCAAGCTGCGGATTGTAGCGCACAACCAGCAGGTGGTGCGGATCGACGAAGAAGACACTGCGGGGATCGGCGCGGACCTGGCGGATCGGGTGGTTACGCGAGCGAGGCGTTTAGTGGCTGAGATCGATGCGGTGTTGGTCTCGGACTACGCCAAGGGTTTCGTCACACCGCGCCTGGTTCGCGGAGTGATCGATGCCGCCCGCCGCCACGGCAAGCCGGTCGTCGTAGACCCGAAAGGGGCGGACCTCGAACGCTATAAAGGAGCGACCGTGCTCAAGCCGAATCGCGTCGAGCTGGGCGTATTGACCGGACTGACGGTACGTGATCACCAGGAGACTTTGGCCGCCGCGAGGGAACTGCAGCGCCGGGCCGGAGAGACAGCCATTGTGGTAACCGAAGGCAAGGACGGCATGACCTTGCTCGAGCCGGGAAAGCCGGACACGCATTTCCCCAGCTTCGCGCGTGAGGTCTACGACGTAACCGGTGCCGGGGATACGGCGTTGGCGGCGCTGGCGGTGGCGCTGGCGGCCGGAGCGGAAATCGTGGACGCTGTTTGGTTGTCGAATCTGGCGGCCGGACTGGCGGTCGGCGAACCCGGTACAGTGGCAATCTCGAAGGAAAAACTGGCGAAGGCAGCGGCGGAAGCTGCACGGCGCCAATGACGCCGCGGGCGCGCGGGTGTATCTTATTTCTCAGCTATGACTCGCAGGACTGTAATCGAACTGGCTGGCGCGGCGGCCGCGCTGCCTTCCTTGAGAGCCCAATCGTCCCCGTTGAAGGGCCGGCTGAAACAATCGGTGGCGCGCTGGTGCTACGGCAAGATGAGCCTTGAAGACCTGGCGCGCGAAGGAGCCCGCATGGGGCTGCGGGGCATCGACCTGATCGACTATAAGGAGTGGCCTGTCGCGCAGAAGTATGGCCTGGTGCCAGCTATGACTCCGGGCGCCGGCACGATCAGCGACGCCTTCAACCGCAGGGAGAATCACGACCGCCTCGTGAGCGAGATGGAAGAGAACATCAACCGCGCCGCGGCCGCCAAGGTGCCCAACGTGATTACGTTCTCCGGCAACCGGCGCGGCCAGGCCGACGCGGAAGGCCTGGATAACTGCACCATCGGGTTGAACCGGGTGAAGAAGCTGGCCGAGGACAAGGGCGTGACGATCTGTGTCGAGCTGCTGAACAGCAAGATCGACCATCACGACTACCAGTGCGATCACACGGCGTGGGGCGTCGAGCTGATAAAGCGTGTGGATTCGCCGCGCGTGAAACTGCTCTACGACATCTACCACATGCAGATCATGGAAGGCGATATCATCCGCACCATCCGGCAGAATATCCAATACATCGCGCACTTCCATACGGGCGGCGTTCCGGGGCGGCACGAACTGGACGACACGCAGGAACTGCAATGGCGGACCATCGCGCAAGCCATCGTGGACACCGGGTTCACTGGCTATTTCGCACACGAGTTCGTCCCCACGCGGGACCCGATGACGTCACTCGAACAAGCCGTGAAGTTGTGCGATGTCTGAGTCCGGCCGCGCGGTCTAACTATTGCCGAGACCAACCAAGGCCTTCATCGCGGCGCCGTGCGCGATGACGACGTCCGGATCGCGCTGGAGCGCGTCGAAATACTGCCTGCGAAATCCGCTGCCCGACTCGGCGGGCGCCAGGAGCGTGCGTGCCTGCCCCAGCAGACGGGCGGCATCGGCACCGGTAGGCGGCTGATCGGCGTCCAGCGTCTCGTCGATCATCACGATCAGTTCGGAGAGCTCGTGCAGCCAGGCGAAGAACGGATCGTGCAATACCAGGTTGAGGAGTTGTCCGCTCGACCGGATGCGCTCGATGTCGTGATCATACCGCGCACGCTCGGAATCAAGCAGCGTTTTGTGGTGCACCAGCAGGATATGCCGTAGATCGGTCAGCAGGGTGCGCGCCGCATCCGCCATGCAGACATGGTAACGCGGAGACTCATGGCAGAGCGCGGCCTTTCAACGGGGAAGAAAGCGCTCGTCAATCTCCACCTGGTAGCCGCTGGCCAGCCGATTGGTCTCGTTGGCCATGCCCACTACCGCCATTAGTTCCGCGAACATGGCGTCCGACATGCCTGACTTGCGCGCGGCCGCGGTGTGCGATGCGATGCAATAAGGACACTGATTCGAGGCGCTGACCGCCAGGTAGATCATCTCTTTGGTGAGCGAGTCGAGCGCGCCGGGAGCCATGATCTGCTTGATGCTCTCCCAGGTGCGCTGCAGTGTGGCGGGATCGTGCGCCAGGGCCTTCCAGAAATTGTTGATCCAGTCCGTCTGGCGCGTGGCCATGATGTCATCATAGACGGCGCGCACCTCGAGACTGGCGTTGGCATATTCGATCATGACAGAATTATATGCCGTGGGTTGTACGCGTCGCGCCTTGCTGCTGGGCTTGACAGTCTGCCTGGGCGCATGGGCGGAAACAGTTCGTTACGAGGTGCGTGGACGCCTGGTTCCAGCCACGAGCGCCTCGGTCTGGCTGCACGGAGCCACCGCGCCTTTCGAAGACAGTACGCTGGCCGATGAGAGCGGCCAGTTTCGCTTTCACGATCTTCTGCCGGGGACCTACACGCTCGGTGTGTTCGTACCCGCGCGCGGCGAAATGCGCCGCACCATCGAGATCGGTCCCAGCCATGCGGACGCCAGGAAGCGCGTGGCCCTTTCAGTGGAACTGCGTGACGAGGACTTTGAATCGAAAGACAGCCTGCGCCACAGCGCCATGGTCTCGGTTAAGGAACTGGCGATTCCGGACCAGGCGCGCCGCGAATACGATGAGGCCGAAAAAAAGTTGGCCAAGCGCGATGTGCAGGAAGCCGTGGCACACCTGGAGCGGGCCGTAGAGCTGGCTCCGCAGTTTGCCGCGGCGTGGAACCACCTGGGGACGATCGCCTATCAATCGCGTGATTATGCGCGCGCGGAGAGCTCTTTCCGCAAGGCGTTAGATGCCGATCCCGGCTTTTATCAGGCGCTGGTAAACCTGGGCGGGGTACTGCTCAACTTGAAGCAGGCCAACGAGGCGCTCAACTACAACTTGTATGCGGCCCTCAGCAGACCCAACGACGCTCTGGCCAACTCGCAGCTTGGCATGAACTACTTCCTCCTAAACCGGCTGGATCTGAGCAGGAAGTATCTAACTATTGCGACGCACCTCGATCCAGGCCACTTCTCGCATCCGCAACTGATTCTGGCGGAGATCGATCTGCGCCAGCACGATCGCGCGGCGGCGGCCGGCGAGCTGGAGGAGTTTCTGCAATATCATCCGGATTCGCCGGAGGCGGGCAGGGTCAAGGAAAACCTCGCGCGGCTACGGACGCAGGCGGATCCCGCGCAGTCGTATGCGGGCACCGGCATGGCGCACTCCTTTACGGAACAGCCGGATCTGCCCTTGCTGGATACCGGCCCTTTCCGTGTCAGCCGCCGGGATGGCCGCTATTTCCTCGAAAGCCGCGACGCCTCGGGGCAGGTCCGGGAAGAGCGCATCGACGCCACGATTGGCTCGGGGCGGCATTTGCGCATCCTCTTGCACCGGTCCGGCCAGACCTGGGAAGAGCTGTCCGTAGCCTGGTACCCGGACGGCAGCGGGCGTTATGGACCCGATCCAGGCTTCGGATTTTCGGCGAGTTGCATGGCTTGCCACTCGAGCTCCGACGGCAGCCAGGTGAGCGCCATCGGTTGCCAGGCCTGTCACGGTAGTGCAGCCGGCGGCAAGCCCAGTCAGTCCGTCTGCGCGCAGTGTCACTTGGAGAGTAACTCACGGCATTCCGCCCACGGGACGAGTCCGGCGGACAGTGACGACCATTTCGAACTCAACAGCGCCGCTTACCGTCTATTACAGTCACGTTGCTATCAGGCCATGGCGGGCAAACTGACCTGCGCGACGTGCCACCCGGCGCATGGTTTCAGCAAGAACACAGCAGAGCTCCGCATGGTCTGCCGAAGCTGCCATCCAGAAACACATGAGCGCGCCGCTCTGGACTGTAACCATTGCCATATGCCAAAACGTCACACGCAAGACGCCGGAGGCGTATTGGTGACAGATCATCGCATCCAGCGGCCGTTATAGCGATGTCATACAGCGTATTACAACTGCGAAGGATGGGAGTACCATATCGAAAGTAACATCGGCGCTAAGATTCCGCCGAAGGTTTCATATCGCAAGTAATGAAGGGAACCGCTGCCTTGACATCCGCCAAACGAAAAAAGTAATATTGATCGATCGATTCCCGGCTAGTCACCGGAAGAATCACTTAGCATAAAAGCGCCGCTGCATTTGAGGGCCCTGGGTCGTGCCGCGTGACCGCTCTCGGAGGAGGACCGATTTCGATGAAATTCAAGCTCCAGTACTGCTGCCTGTTGACGGCCGCAACCCTGTCGGTTGGACCGAAAGTGCGCGCGGATGTTCTGACACCGCCGACCCCGCCGGCAACACCTGCGGGCTATTGCACAACCATCTACAACGAATTGCAGACAGATTTGCAGACCTTCAATCAAACGCTTGGCAGTCCGGCGTCGTATCCCACGCTGAACCTGGCGCAGCTTCGTATGGCGGACGCGAACACGGGGCCGTCGATCTCCGGGCCCGACTATATCGCCGGCGTTGAGACCCAACTCCAGGAGCTACAGGCGTTGGGCGTCAAAGGCGTGGTGGTGCAGGTCGGTTATCCGGTCCTCTATCTGCCGTTCTATAACAACAGCTCCTCGGCAATGGCTCCCTATACGACCTTCTATTCCCAGTTAGCCACGGCAATACACGCGGCGGGCCTGAAACTCGTGGTGGAGAACAACGTCCTGCTTTCCTCCGGATCGGACGCCAATTGGACCAACCTGACTTCCTTCTACGCCTCACAGAGTTGGAGCCAGTACATAGCCGGCCGTGCGACCATGGCCGCAACCGTGGCGACTACCATGCAGCCGGACTACCTGGTCCTGGCGGAAGAGCCTGACACCGAGGCGGCCAATACGGGGCAAAGCAACCTCAATACTCCGGCCGACGCCGCCGCCATGATCTCCGGGGAAATCACGTCGGTGCGAGCGGTCGCGCCCGGCATCAAATTGGGCGCCGGCTTCGGCAGTTGGCTGGCTCCCACCGGCACGAGCAGTCTGACCAGTTACATCAGCGCCTACACCGCGCTGCCGCTCGATTACATTGATTTTCATATCTATCCGATCAACACCGAGAACAGTAACAGCCTGATTGGTAACTCGCTGACCATTGCCAGCATGGCGGCGGCGGCCAACATGCCCGTCGCGATCAGCGAATCGTGGCTTTGGAAGATGGAGAACAGCGAGTATGGCGTGCTCACCGCCGATACCTTCCGAGCCCGGTACCCATTCAGCTTTTGGCAGCCTCTGGATGACTATTTCGTCCAGACCATGCAAACTCTGGCCAACTACACCCAGATGCTGTATCTGTCATCGGAGGGCACAAATTACTTCTTCACTTACCAGACCTATGGCGGTACGACCGCGAATGGCGGGGCGGCAAACTGCACTTGCACTACCCTAAGTTGCAGCAGCGGCACGATCGAAACAGATGAGAATAACCAAGCGACCGCCGCCGATCAGATCTCGCAGTATACTACCACCGGACTTTATTATGGCGCCGAGTTAATCACACCGCCGGACAAGACCGCGCCCACTACTCCATCGGGCCTGACCGGAACGGCTGGGTATGGCACGTCCAGCCTGACCTGGAACGCCTCCACGGACAACATTGGAGTCGCCGGATATAATGTGTACCGCTGCACGCCGCCGGCTCAGGGCCAATCGTGCACGGAGGTGTGGCTGGCGAATTCCGCCTCCGCATCCTACAACGACATGTCTCTGACGGACAATACGACCTACAACTATCAGGTGCAGGCGTTTGATTTGGCCGGCAACAATTCCGGGACGTCGAACGTGTTCAGCGTGACCACTTATGACAACACGCCTCCGACTTCGCCCACGATCACGTCCGTTGTGCCGAATTCCCCTTCGGAGACGACCGTCACTTGGACACCCCCAACAAACTCGAGCGGCTTGACCAAATATCTGGTTTACGGCGGCACCTCGCCATCGAACCTGACAGTGTACGCGACAGAGCCATCGACAAAGACGTCGTATATCGATACGCCGCTTACTCCCGCGACCACTTACTACTACGGCGTCGTCGCAGTTGTACAGGGCCTCAACTCCCCGATGTCCAACGTGGTTTCAGTGACCACGCTACCGCTGCCGAATGCACCAATCAACGTGACGGCCAAGGCCACCTCGGAGACCAAGATCACCCTCTCGTGGACGGAGGTCTTGCCTTCCGGTGGCCTGCCGATCGCGAACTATCAGATTTACCGCGGCACCGCGCCCGGTCTCTTAACCGCGCTCCCCAACCGGACGACGACCACTACGTATAACGACACGACCGTGGCCGGCAACACGACTTACTATTATGAGATCGTCGCGAACGACACCAGCAGCAACAAGTCTGTGCCTTCAGACCCGGTGTCAGTGGCCACCCCGCCCGCTCCCAACGCGCCGAGCAATGTCGTGGCCACGGCGAAAAGCGCCACGAACGTGACCGTAACCTGGAGCGAGACCATTGCTCCCAACGGGCTATCCATCAGCAGCTATAAGATCTACCGAAGCACGTCGTTGCCTGTGACTACTAACAACTATGTCGCTACCCGTACGACACAGTCCTACACGGATACGGCAGTGGTGGCGGGAACGACGTACTACTATGCGATCTCGGCGATCGATTCCGGCAATGACGCCTCGCCTCTGTCGAATCCCGCTTCCGTCACTACGCCCGCTCCGCCGAGCGCGCCCACCAACGTCGGGGCCACA
Source organism: Bryobacteraceae bacterium (assembly GCA_035541265.1). Taxonomy (GTDB): domain Bacteria; phylum Acidobacteriota; class Terriglobia; order Bryobacterales; family Bryobacteraceae; genus Bog-159. The sequence goes on along the minus strand of DATKNQ010000294.1, from coordinate 18,974 downwards.
GCCAACAGCGCCGCGAAGGTTACGGTAACTTGGACGGAGACGATTCCGACCGGCGGACTGCCCATCAGCACGTACAAAATCTACCGGAGCACCTCACTCCCCGTGACGACGGCCAATTACGTTGCGTCTCGTACCACGCTGTCCTACACCGATACCACCGTGTCGCCCAACTCCACCTACTACTATGCAATCGCGGCCATGGATTCCAGCGGAGCGCTGTCACCCCTGTCCAGTCCGGCCTCCGTGACCACGCCGCCCATGCCGAATGCGCCCACCAACGTGTCGGCGACGGCCAACAGCGCCACGGACGTCGTCGTGACATGGATGGAGACGGTTCCGACGGGCGGGCTCCCGGTCACCACATATAAGATCTACCGGAGCACCTCACTTCCGGTAACCACCGCTAACTATGTCGCTTCCCGAACCACGGCGTCATACACCGACACGACGGTGACGGGCGGGAACACGTATTATTATGCGATCGCGGCGCAGGACTCGGGTGGGGATCTTTCCCCGCTATCCTCGCCCGGACAAGCGACCACCCCGTAAGACGCCGGTGCGAAGTCCTTGGGGCGCCGTTGCGATGGCGCCCGGGATTCAGCCTCGGGTCAGAAGCTGGCCCAGGATATCCTCGCAGTGTGCAACGTAGCGTTGCACAAGTTCTTGCAGTGGGATCGGTTCTGCCACGCTGAAACGGCAGGGCGTGTTTGGCTTGCCGCTGGGGATACCATCGATCACGTGCGCGATCAAGCGGTTGAGCGCAGCGCACAACTCCACCAGATCCTGCCAGCGCATCGTGGCGTATTGCTGTGCAGCTAGCCAGCTTTCCTCCGGAAATCCTGCAGCCGTAAGCTTCGGCTCGGCGAGAGCCCGCGCGATCCATTGCTGATGCGCCGCCGCCCAGTCGATCAAGTGACCAAGCGCCTCTTTGCGTGTCCATCCCGTTCGCTTCAGCCGTGGCCCTCCGTTGTCTTGGAGTTCCGTAACCGTCGCTACCAGGCGGCGCAAATCGGCAGCGGCCTGTCCCAAGGGACCGGGGGCGGCAGCGGCTGGCTCGCGGCTCACCATCGATTCCCTATAGTCCTCGTACGTGACGCCCAGTTCCCGCAAAATGGCGGTAGCCGGGGCGGTTTCACTCCGCAGAAGCCCCAGAAGCAGGTGATCGCAGTCGATGGAAGAGTGACCCAGCACCGCGCTCTCCTCCTGGGCGTGTTCGAGCGCCCGTTTCAGATCCTGGCTAAGAGGCAAGTCCAGCCGTGCGGCCGCGCTTTCCCCGGGTTTCGGCAGCCGCTCCTCGATCCGCTTGCGAATCTGCTCCGCGGTTCCCGGCTGCAAACGGACCACGAGGGGGGTCCGGTCGGCACATGCCGAGCAGCAGATGTTCGCCTTCGATATTGGGAGAGCCAAACAGGCTCGCCTCGTAGCGCGCGAAGAAAATAGCTCGCCGCGCTTCTTGCGTGAACAGTTGGAACATCGCAAATCCTTCTCCTCAGTATGCCGCAGGCGGAAACCGGATGCTCCCCGGGAATAAATTCGCGCGCCCCAGTCTTATGTAAACATGGGGAGTGGTGTTTTCAAGACGCCCACGAACCGATGAATTCGAGAAGGCCGCCATACCGCACCTGAGCGAGCTCTACCGGACGGCGGCCAGACTGCTCGGTGACAGCGCAAAGGCCGAGGACGTGGTGCAGGAAACCTATTTGCAGGCCTGGAGGTCGTTCGACCGTTTCGAGTCCGGCACGAATTGCCGGGCGTGGCTCTTCAAGATCCTGGTCAACACGGTCCATCACCACCGGCGCAAGGGATTCAATCTGCGCCTGGTGAAGGACAGCGAAGAGGTGCTGCAGCAGGCTGTGGCGCCCGCCGCTCCGATCCCCGAACAGATCACCGAAGGCGAGATCCTACGCGCGCTGGACGGGCTGCCGGTGGATTACCGTGCGGCGGTCCTGCTGGCCGACGTGGAGGAGTTCTCCTACAAGGAGATCGCGGGCTTGCTGGACGTGCCCATCGGCACGGTGATGAGCAGGCTGAGCCGGGGCCGGAGACTGCTGCGCGACCGGTTGGCCGAATTGGCGCGCTCGTACGGAATCGGGCAGGAGGGAGGCCGATGAGATGCGAGCAAATGCGCGAGAACCTGGATGCCTACCTTAGCCGCGAACTGCCGTTCGAAAACCGGCGGGAGATAGCGCGCCATCTGGAAAACTGCCCGGAATGCGCCGCCGACCTCGCCGCGCGCACTCGTCTGCGGCAGCAGTTGCGCGCAGCGGTACGGGCTACCAGCGTCCCGTCCGGCCTGGAGACGAAGGTGCGAGGCGCCGTGCGGGCCGAGGCTGTGCGCCCCCGCACGGGACTGTGGGCAGTCGCCGCCGCGGCCGCCATCGTAATCATCATGACGGGGGTGGGCATTTTACGGAAACAGGCCAGTCCCGAAGACGCCATTCTGCAGAAGACTTCCGGGCCCCTGGCGGCGGTGCTGAAAGTGGGACTGATCGATCATCTGCACTGCGCGGTGTTCCGCAAATATCCCAGAACACCGGCTCCACCGAGACAGTTGTCAGCCGAACTCGGACCGCAATTCGCTGAGCTCGCGCCGCTGATCCAGGCGAAACTCCCCGGCGGATCGTACATCATCGAGGCGCATCACTGCACCGCGCGGGGACGTTTATACACACACTTCATACTGGAGGATGGCGGCAAGCTGGTGTCGCTGATCTTGACGCCGCGCCAATCTGGAGAGGCCATGGGCGGAAGCATCTATCAAACCGGCGTGGATCGTTTTCAGGTGGTGGGATTTGAGAGCCACAGCTACCTGGTTTACGTAATTTCCGATATGGATGCCACGGGCAACCTGCAGTTGTCTGCCGGCCTGGCCCCCACGGTACGCCTGTACCTGGCCGCACATACCGGATAATGTGCTTGACAGTCCTGCCGGACGGGTGCATATTGAAGGTGGAGCGGGGAGCGACGTTGGCTCTCCAATCTGCAAGTCCCTGTCACCAAGGGGACTATGTGATGCCCCTAGCGGGGTAGCCTGCTTGGAAAAGGAGGTTACATAGAACCAGTCCACAACGAGGGCGGCTACCGGGTTTCCCGGCTAACCGGACGTTGAATGGTGACGCGCCCGACGCAATTTGGATTTGCAGCAGGCGCCGCGGTATTTGCACCGCAGTCAAACAGAGTTCAGCGCCGGTGCAGTTTCGCGTAGCGGGATCCGGCGGTCGCCCATTTCATTTTCCCCGGCCTCGAACGTAACCCACCTACTTCCGCTACACTGATTGTTTCCAGCGCAAGTCCCTGGCCACCAAAGTGAACGCCGTTGAATTTCAAGCTATTTCAAAAAGCTACTCCGTCTACGACTCTCCAGCCGACCGGCTCAGAGAATTACTCACGCTCAATCGCCTGAAGCGCCATAAAGACTTCTGGGCCTTGCACGATGTGAGCTTCGAGACGCGCCGCGGCGAAACAATGTGCATCATCGGCGAAAATGGCTCGGGTAAGAGCACGCTGCTGCAAATGGTCGCGGGCATCTTGCATCCCACCACCGGAACGCTCGCGGTGAACGGGCGGGTATCGGCGCTGCTCGAATTGGGCGCCGGCTTCAATCCTGAATTCACGGGCCACGATAATGTCTACCTCAACGGATCGATTCTGGGGCTGAGCACGCGGCAGATCGACGAGCGCTACAAAGACATCGAAGAGTTCGCCGAGATCGGCGAGTTCATCAATCAGCCGGTAAAGACGTATTCGAGCGGCATGGTGGTGCGCCTGGCCTTCGCGGTAGCTATTAATGTGGATCCGGAGATTCTGCTGGTGGATGAAGCGCTGGCCGTGGGCGACATCTACTTCCGCCAGCGCTGCATGCGCAAGGTGCACGAACTGCGCGCGCGCGGCATTACCATTCTATTTGTGTCACACGCGGTCTCGGACGTGAAGGCCATCGGCGATCGCGCCCTGTGGCTGGACCGCGGCCGGGTGCGCGAGTTGGGCGAAACGGACCGCGTGGTGGCCAAGTACCTGGCGGCCATGGTGGAGAAAGATTCGGCCTACCTGAGCCTGAAGGGCTCGGGCGGGCGCGCGAACGGCGCTCCGGTATGCGCGCCGGAAGTGGTCGAACAGATTCCCAACATCGACCATCGTTATGGCGACGGACGCGCGCGGATACTGGGCATCGCGGTGCTGGATGTGCATGGCGACCCGGTGCACCTTCTCGAACCATCCGCGCGCATCACGGTGCGGATCAGCGTGCGGGCGCGTGAGGAAGTGGCGCGGCCCATCGTGGGTTTCATGATGCGCAATCACCTGGGCGTGGATTTTTCGGGCACGAACACCGCGCGCGAGAGCTACGATCTGGCCGCCATGCATCCGGGCGATATCTATACCGTGGATTTTCATCTGGAATTGCCGGAACTGTATCCGTCGTCGTTCTCGTTTTCGCCCGCGATCGCCGATGGCACGCTGTTGGGCTACAAGATGTGCGACTGGATCGATAACGCGATCGCTCTGCAGATGGGGCATTCGCCGGGCGAAATCTACGGCTTCCTGCGGTTGCCGTGCCGCGTGGAAGTGAATGCACGCATCGCCGCGCCCCTCCGGGAGTCGAGCGTTGGCTGAATTCACCGGCGAGCGCGTGATTCCCGGCCAGGTGGACACGGACCTGCTGAACGAACACCTGGCGCGCTACGCATTCGCGGCCCGGCTGGCGCGCGGCAAGCGTGTGCTGGATGCCGGATGCGGCACCGGGTATGGATCGGCCGAGTTGATGAAGGCCGCTTTGTCCGTGGTCGGAGTGGATATCGCCGCGGAAGCCGTCGATTATGCGCGCGAGCATTACCGGCTGCCCAATCTGCTGTTCGAGCGGGCCACCTGCGCTGCCCTACCACACAAGGACGCCTCCTTCGACCTGGTGGTGGCGTTCGAAATGATCGAACATCTGGCGGATTGGCGTGCGTTTTTGAGCGAGGTGCGCCGCGTGCTCGCGCCCACCGGGCAATTTATCGTCTCGACCCCCAATAAGCTCTACTACAGCGAGTCGCGGGGGGCCTCGGGCGCGAATCCGTTCCACCTGCACGAATTCGAATTTGCCGAGTTCCGCAACGAACTCGCGGGGGTCTTTCCGCATATCTCCCTGTTCCTGGAAAATCACGTGGAAGGCGTGGCGTTCCGTCCGGTGGAAGCAGGTGACACGGCCGAGGTCCGCGTGGACGGCGGCGAGATTACGCCCGTGGAGTCGCATTTCTTCGTGGCGGTGTGCGCGCATCGCCCGCAGACCGGCAATCCGACGTTCGTCTATGTGCCGAGCGCGGCAAACGTGCTGCGCGAGCGGGAGACGCACATCGCGCTGCTGGCGGGCGAAGTGCGTCAGAAGAGCGAATGGCTGGAAGCGGCCCAGCGCAAATTGGCGGACCTGAATCAGCAGCACGGCGCGCTCACTGCCGAACTCGAAGAGAGCAATCGATGGGCGGCGCGCCTCGATCAGGAACTGGCAGCCAAGGCGGCGCGCGTCGTAGAACTGCAGGAAGAAGTGGCCGCGGAGCAGGCCAAGGCGCAGGCGGCTATCGCGGAGTTGGAGCAGGAGATTCGCACCAAGACCGGGTGGGCGCAACAGTTGAACGCGACTCTCGACGCCAAGCTGCGGGAACTCGCGCAATGCGTCGAGTATCTGCATGCCGCGGAAAAGACCGTCGAAGAGCGCACGCTCTGGGCCCAGGCGCTCAATGCGGACTTGGTGGAGCTGCGCCGCAAGGTGGACCTGCTGCGGGCTTCGCCCTGGATGCGGCTGGCCCGCCGGATGGGCCTGGGACCTGACTTGAAGTCATGAGATCGTTGGCGCGCGCGCTCCGGGCCGTGGCTCTGCTAATCGTTTCTCCGCTGATGTGGCTGGCGGCCGTCCTGTCTCTGGCGTTTGCCGACCTGGTTTGGCTGATCGCCGGGCGCCGGGATACGCCGCGGAATCAGGCTTGTCGCACCAGCGCGGCCAGCGTCGTGATCCCGAATTGGAACGGGCGCGATCTGCTGGCGGCCTATTTGCCGTCGGTCATCGAGGCGCTTGCCGGAAATCCGGAAAACGAAATCATCGTCGTCGATAACGGCTCGACTGACGGCAGCGCCGATTTCGTCCGCCGCGCGTTCTCGCAAGTCACGCTACTGGCGCTCGACCGGAACCTCGGTTTCGGCTGCGGTTCCAATGCCGGATTTCTTGCGGCCAGGAACGACGTGGTCGTGCTGCTGAACAGCGACATGCAGGTGGCGCCGGATTTTCTCGCGCCGCTGCTCGAGGGCTTTCGCGACGAGCGCGTCTTTGCAGTATCCTGCCAGATCTTCTTTCGCGACCCGCACAAGCGCCGCGAGGAAACCGGACTGACGCAAGGCTGGTGGCAGGACGGCACGCTGAAAGTGCGGCATCGCGCGGATGCGGACATCGACGATCTTTACCCCTGTTTCTACGGCGGCGGCGGTTCCTGCGCATTCGACCGGCGCAAATTTCTCGAGCTGGGCGGGTTCGACGAACTGCTCACGCCCTTCTACCTGGAAGACACTGACCTCGGCTACCTCGCGTGGAAACGCGGCTGGCAGGTGCTCTATCAGCCGCGGAGTATCGTGTACCACCAGCATCGCGGCACGATCGGCAAGCGCTTTACCGGCGCGCAAATCCAGGCGGTGCTCAAGAAGAATTACCTGCTGTTTTGCTGGAAGAACATGCATGACTGGCGGCGCCTGGCCGCCCATTTCTTCTTCAGTTACGGCGGTGCGCTGCTCAGCCTTGCATCCGGCGACGCGCCCGGCCGGGCCAATCTGGATGGCTGGTGGCGCGCATTCCGCCAGATTCCCGGCGCCGTCCGATCGCGACGGCGCGCGCGCCGCCTCGCCGTGGTCGACGATACCGAAGCCTTCCGGCGGCCGTTGGGCGGATATTTTTGGGACCGGTTCGGCCGCGCGAGCGAGGATGCATTGCGCGTGCTGTTCGTCTCGCCCTATCCGATCTGTCCGCCCGTGCACGGCGGCGGTGTATTCATGTATCAAACGCTCGGCGAGCTGGCCAAGCGCTGCGAGGTGCACGTGGTGGCCATGCTCGATCAGCCGTCGCAAGTGGCCGCGCAGGAAGAACTGCGAGACTTCTGCGCATCGGCTGAGTTTCTCGTCCGCCCGTCCTTGCGGGGTAATAGCCTCGGCTCGATCGTGCCGCATGCGGTACGCGAGTTCGCCAATGAAGATTTCGACTGGCTCATCCATCGCCAGATCTATCGGAAACGCATCGACGTCGTGCAACTCGAATATACGCCGCTCGGCCAGTACGCGCATGCCTATCGCCGCATCCCGTCGATCCTGTTCGAACACGATATCTATTTCCAATCGATCGCGCGCAGCCTCGATCGCATGCCCGGAGTTCTATCTCGGACCAAGGCGCGCTACGAATACCTGCGCGCGCTGCGCTACGAATTGCGCATGCTGCGGCATTGCGACCAGGTGCAGGTCTGCACGCGCGAGAATGGCGCGTACCTGGCTGAATTCCTGCCCCAAATCCGCGGGCGGATCCGCGATGGCCAGCGCGCCGGGATCGACACCACGCGTTATGAATTCTCGCCCGCCGGACGCGAGCCGTTCACCATGCTGTTCCTGGGCAGCTTTCGGCACGAGCCGAACATCGCGGCGCTCGCGTGGTTCGCCGATCGTGTGCTGCCGCGCGTCCTCGCGCGCCGGCCGGAAGCACGCCTCGTCGTCGTGGGATCGGACCCGCCGTTGCGGCATCCTTACGGGGACCGTCCGGAGATCGAGATTCGCGGATTCGTGGAGGATGTGCGTGAACCGCTGGCGCGCTATGCGGTGTTTGTGTGCCCCATTCTGAGCGGCTCCGGCGTGCGGGTCAAGCTGCTGGAGGCCTTCGCCAGCGGCATTCCGGTAGTCTCGACACGTCTGGGCGCGGAAGGTCTGGCGCGCACGGATGGCGAATTCTGCCTGCTGGCAGACGGTCCCGAGTCATTCGCGGACAAGGTACTGCAGGTCCTCGATTGTCCGCGGGTTGCCGCGGAGATGACTGCGCGGGCCCGCGCCGAGGTCGTAGCGCACTGGGATATGGCCGCGCTGACCGCGCGGCTGGTGGAAAGCTATCGCGACGCCCTAGGGCGGAAAGAAGCCTACTGACTGTCTTTCGCGCCGGCTTTCTCCTGCGCCTTGATATCGTCCTTCAGCCGATGCACGATACGCCCGGCGGTGTGATCGAGTTCGCGCGGGCTCGAGTTCTTCGGCTTGTCGAACACCGACCAAAGCACGCCGCGGGTTTTCACGTCGACCAGAAAAATCGTGCCGCGGCCGCGTCCCGCCAAGCTCATGGAACCGGGCCTGTCGGCCCGATTCATCGTTTCACCAAGGATGGAGAGCCGTCCGGCAACGGCGGACTTCTGACTGGCCTCTTCTTTTTCCTTCTTCTCCTTGGCCTCACTGGCCTGTTTATCCTCCGGCGGCGGATACAAATCATTCAGCCGGTTTTCGAGCGCCTCGCCTACCTGGTCGGTAATCACGGCATCCGCCTTAGCCGGATCGATGACCACCTGGTACACATGCATCCGCGTGAGGCGGTTGGCGATGAACTGGTCGAGGCTGTGACTCATGGGCAGGACGTACACGGTGCGCCCGCCGGTAAGCTCCGCGGCGGCGGCCAGATGGAGGCACGCGAGTAACGCAATGGCCCACTTCATACTTTTAACCATCATAACAATGGACGCTCCGGATCGAAATAAAGACGACGCGGGCGCCACGCCCGCCACCCGCACGCCTGCTAGCATGGATAACTGAAATGCCGCTTTTGTTCGAGTTTTCCGCCGCGCTCCATGTATAAAGGCGAAACGATCACGGTCATCATTCCGTGCTTGAATGAGGAACAGGGCATCGAGCGCGTGCTGCGCAACATGCCGGACTTCGTCGACGAGGTCATCGTGGTGGATAACGGCTCCACGGATCGCACGTCGCAGGTGGCGGCATCGTTGGGCGCGCAGGTCATCCGGGAAGATGTCCGCGGCTATGGGCGCAGCTACAAGCGCGGGTTCGCCAACGCCACCGGCGACCTCATTGTCACGCTCGATGGCGATCACAGCTATCCCGTGGACGCGCTTTCGTATTTGCTCGAAGCTTTCCGTCATCTCGAGGTCGATTTCCTGAACGCGTCGCGCTTCCCCGTGCGCGACCGGCAGGCTATGAGCCTGAAACACCACTTCGGCAACCTGGTGCTGTCACTGGCCATGTCTGTTCTGTACTTCCGGTGGGTGCGCGACTCGCAGTCGGGCATGTGGGTGCTGCGCCGTTCAATCATCAAAGACATGCAACTCGAGTCCGACAGCATGGCGTTTTCCGAGGAGATCAAGATCGAGGCTCTGAAGAATCCGCGCATCCGCTTCGGCGAGATCTCCATCATGTACTCGTCGCGCATCGGAGAAAAAAAGCTGAACCCGTGGCGCGACGGCATTCACAACCTGCTGTTCCTCGCGAAGAAGCGGTTGCCGCGGCGAAAGACATGACCGGCGGCGATGTGACCGTGATCGTGCCCGTGTGGAATGGGCGGGTCCTGCTAGAGCGCCTGCTGCGCGGGCTGCGCGCGCAAACGCAGCCGCCCGCCGAAGTGCTGGTGGTGGACGATGGCTCGCGGGATGGATCGGCCGAATTGGCGGAAAGCATGGCGGCCCGCGCGATCCGCATGGGGACCAACAGCGGGTTCGCCCGAGCAGTGAATCGCGCGATCGGCGAGGCCCGCACGCCGCTGGTGGCTATCGTCAACAACGACGTGGAGCTGGCATCAGATTGGATCGAGAGACTGGCAGCCGCCCTCACGCCGGATGTCTGGTTCGCTACGGGCCGGATCCTACAAGCCGCCGCGCGGGACCGCATCGATGCCACTTACGATGAGGTGTGCCGGGGAGGAACGGCCTGGCGCGTGGGCCATGGCTGCCGCGATGGCGCCGCATTCGCGGAGTCGCGGCTTATCTGGTGTGCGCCCATGACGGCCGCTCTGTATCGCGCCGGGCTGTTCCGCTCCGTCGGACTGCTCGACGAACGTTTTGAATCGTACCTGGAAGACGTGGATTTCGGCTTGCGCTGCGCGATGGCCGGTTACGCCGGGTGCTATGTGCCCGGCGCGCTCGCCTGGCATCAGGGCAGCGCCACTTTGGGCCGCTGGCACGCGGCCACCGTGCGCCGGATCTCGCGCAACCAGGTGCTATTGGTGGCAAAACATTTTCCCTCGCGATTGTTGTGGCGATATGGATGGCCGGTGCTGGTAGCTCAAGTCCTGTGGGGCCTGGTGGCGCTGCGTCACGGCCGGAGCTGGTCGTGGCTGCGCGGCAAGTGGGATGGGCTGCTCCGGTTAGGTGAGTTGCGCGGGCGGCCCGCGAGTCAGTCCGTCGCACAACTGCTGGCGGAGGGTGAGCGGGAAATCCGAAGAGTGCAGCGGGATTCGGGACGGGATATCTACTGGACTCTGTACTTTTTCCTCACCGCGGGTGGGGCAAAGTGACACATGCCTGAGGCAGGTATCGTCATCGTGACACACAATTCGGAGGCTGAAATAGGGGATTGTCTGGACCACGCACGGCGCACCGCGGCCGACATCGTGGTGGTGGACAACGCTTCGGCGGACGGCACACGCGCACACGTGACCCGGCGCGGCATCCGCTTGATCGCCAATTCCACGAACCTCGGCTTCGCCGCCGCGGTGAACCAGGGAGTGCGCGCGCTCGACGCGCCATTCGTGCTCCTGATCAATCCAGATGCGCGTTTGGAGACCGGTATGGAAGCGCTGATCGAGTGCTGCCGCAAGCCTCGGGTAGCAGGCGCATGCGGCAAACTGGTGGACGCCGGCGGCCGTCCGCAGACCGGTTTTGCGGTGCGAAGCTTGCCTTCGCCGGCGGCGCTCATTTGCGAGGTTCTGCTGCTGAACCGCCTGTGGCCGGGCAACCCGGTCAATTGGCACTACCGTTGCTTGGATTTTGATTTCTCCAGGCCGGGAGACGTAGAGCAACCGGCGGGCGCGTTTCTCATGATCCGCCGGGACGTATGGGAGGAGTTGAACGGTTTCGACGAGCGCTTCTACCCGCTTTGGTTTGAGGATGTGGACTATTGTTGGAGAGCCAGAGAAAGAGGCTATCACATGTCCTATACGCCACAAGCTGTAGCCAAACACACGGGCGGGCATTCCATATCAAAAATTTCTCTGGAGAACCGGCAACTTTATTGGTATCGTAGTCTACTAGGGTTCGCGGCCAAGCATTACCGTTCCAGCACGGTTAGAATGGTAAGTCTGGCTGTTTTCCTGGGATCCCTGCCCAGGATGCTTTTAGGGGTGGTAGCATTTCGGAGCCTGACGCCCGTGGCAGTCTATGGCAAGGTGATCGCCCTGGCCGGCAGGTGTATTCTGCGGCCGGTTAGCTAGCGGTCTTTTATCTTTTCCCGCGGTCTGGGGTGAACGGATTTACAGGTGATTAGTGTAATTCAGGTTCGAGTTCATGTCCCAAAACGACTTCGTATCCGTCACGATCGTAACGTATAATAGCGGCCGTTTTATTAAGAGGTGCCTCGAATCGGTACTCGAACAACGGTATCCGAAAAAGGAAGTCATCGTCATCGACAATGCTTCGACTGACGGCACCATCGACATTCTGGAACAGTTCGAGAACCGCTGCACGGTGGTCTATAACGAGGAGAACGCCGGATTTGCGGCCGCGCAAAACCAGGCCATAGGGATCGCCAGGGGCAACTGGGTTCTGACTCTGAATCCCGATGTACTGCTGCTGCCCAACTTCATCCAGTCCCTGGTAGACGCGGGCAAATTCGATCCTGCCATCGGCACTGTCTGCGGCAAACTGCTGACCATGTCGGCCACCTTCGAGATTCCTGCCAAACCGGTCGTGGACTCCACGGGGATCTACTTCAACCCGATGTTGCGGCACCTGGATCGCGGGAGCCAGGAAGTCGACAATGGCCACTACCTGCAGTACGAATACGTGTTCGGCGCCACCGCCGCGGCCGCGCTTTACCGGCGTGAGATGATCGACGATATCTCACTCGATGGCGAGTTCTTCGATTCCGACTTTTTCGTTTATCGCGAGGACGCCGATGTCGCCTGGCGCGCGCAGTTGCTGGGCTGGAAGTGCATCTACGTGCCCTACGCGCGCGGTTATCACGTGCGCAAGGTGCTGCCGGGAAACCGCGGCGCCCTGCCGCCCGAGATCAACATGCACTCGGTGAAGAACCGCTTCCTGATGCGGATTAAGAATATCTCGCCGGACCTTTACCGGCGGAACATTTTCTCGATCACGCTGCGGGACGTTACCGTGGTCATGTGCTGCCTGATATGGGAGCATTCGTCTTTGCGGGCTTTCTGGTTCCTGGCGCGGAACTGGCGGCGCGTGATGGCGAAGCGCGCGGAGATCCAACGCAGGCGGCGCGTCGATCACGCCTACATTGCCGGTTGGTTCAAGTACGCGCCGGTGAGCGTGCAGGCTCCCAAGAAAGCGCCGCGCCTGATGTCGCGTTCGCAAGCCGCCAAAACATAGGGTGCCAGGTGCTGGGTGCTGGGAACTGGCAGCCCGCCTCCGTCGCTATTCTTGGCACTCGCGGTATCCCCGCTAACTACGGCGGATTTGAGACCTTCGCCGAGGAACTTTCTACCCGGTTAGCGGCGCGCGGCCATCAGGTGGTCGTTTATTGCCGCCAGCGATCGGATAAGCCCACCTATCGCGGTGTGCGTCTGCGGTATCTTCCCACCATCCGGCATAAGTACTTTGACACGATTGCTCACACATTCCTTTCCACACTCCATCTGCTCGTGCATCGCGCGGATGTGGTCCTGTACTGCAACGGTGCAAATGCTCTCTTCACCGCGATTCCACGCTTGTTCGGAATGCCGGCTGCACTGAATGTCGATGGTCTGGAGCGCAAACGCAAGAAATGGAACTGGGCCGCGAAAGCGTGGTACCAGGCATCCGAGCATCTGGCTACGGTGCTGCCGACGGTAGTGATTACCGATGCGCGCGCCATCGAGAGCTACTATCGCGAACGATACGGTAAGCCGACCACGTTCATTCCGTACGGTGCGGACACAGGCAAATTGAAAACCACCGGCGTGCTCACAGCACTTGGCCTCGAGCCGGGGCGGTACTTCCTCTACGTCAGCCGTATGGAGCCGGAGAATCATCCGCTTGAAGTACGCCAAGCCTTCGAGCGAGTCGGCACGGATATGAAACTGGCGCTCGTCGGCGATGCGCCTTACGCACGCGATTACATCAGCCAGGTGCGCGAGACAAGTGATCCACGCATCGTGATGCCCGGCGCCATTTACGGCCAGGGTTATCACGAACTGGACTCGCATTGTTTCGCCTACATCCACGCCACCGAAGTGGGCGGCACGCATCCGGCATTGATCGAAGCTATGGGGCGTGGCGCGCTGGTGCTGTATCGCGATACCGCCGAGAACGCCGAGGTCGCGGCCGATGCGGGAATCCCGTTCACCGACGACCTGGCGGCGAAGATCGAGCTCGTGTTGGCGATGCCCGAAGCGGAGCGCGAAGCCTATCGCCAGCGCGCGCTCGAACGCGTCCGGCATTTCTACTGTTGGGACGCAGTGGCTTCCGCGTACGAGAATCTATTCCAATCGATAATGAAATGATGGTTCCGCGGTTTCGCTCTTACGTACTCGTGTCACTCTCTCAGATCGCGCGCAATTACCGCAATGTGCGGGCGGCCGTGGGATCCGGCGTCGAAGTGACGGCGGTGGTGAAAGCGGATGCGTACGGGCACGGCGCCCTGGCCGTTTCCCGCGCGCTCATCGACGAAGGTGCGCGTTGGCTTGCCGTAAGCTCGGTGGATGAAGGCGCCGCGTTGCGCACCGCGGGAATCGAGGCGCGCATCCTGGTGATGGCCGGATTCCTGCCGCAGGAACGCGACGCGCTGGTGGAGCACGATCTCACGCCGGCGGCGCACTCGCTCGAAGACATCGCGGAGCTCGACCGCATGGCCGGGCGCGCCGGCAGGCCTCTGGCGTTTCATCTGAAAATCGATAGCGGCATGGGGCGGCTCGGCACGCGCGCAGAGCCGGAGCAAATTGTGGCCGCGCTGCGCGCCCTGCGGTACGCTCGCATTGAAGGGCTGATGACGCACTTCGCTTCAGCCGCCGACTTCACGTCGCCGCAGACCGATCAGCAGGTAGCGCGGTTCGATGCGTGCCGGCAGGCGGTGCACGCGGCCGGCATCCGCGTCGATTACGTGCATACGTCCAGCACGAATGCCATCGGCTACGCACGCAAGGACGCCTGGTACAACATGGTGCGCGCCGGGCACGCTTTATATGGCTACGTCTCTCCGCCACGCGGCGCCGGCCCGCCACAAATTCTCGATGTGCAACCGGCGCTGACCTGGAAGGCCAAGATTCTCGCCGTCAAAGAAATTCCGGAAGGCACGCTGGTGGGATACGGTGGCACGTTCCGCGCGCCGGCGCCCATGCGTATCGCGGTCCTGGGTGCGGGCTATGCCGACGGCGTCTTCCACCGGCTTTCCAACCGTGGCAAAGTGATCGCGGCGGGGCAGATTATGCCTATTCTGGGCACCATCTCGATGGACCTGACCACCATCGACGTGAGCCATGCACCCGAGTTGCAGCCTGGTGACGACGTGACGTTGCTGGGCGCCGAGGGGAACGCCCGCCTGGACGCACAACAGATCGCGCGCGTGGCCGGCACGATTTCCTACAACATCCTTTCGAGCATCAGCGCGCGCGTAAAACGCGTCTACGTATGATAGGGTAGACTGCCGGAGGACATCTTATGCGGCGGCTTCAATGGACGCTGGTTGTGTTGGCTTTGGCGGCTGGCTCAGGTTTCGCGCAGCAGTATCGCGTGACGAAGACGGTGAAGGTCGGCGGCGAGGGCGGTTTCGATTACGTCTATGCCGACGCGGGGGGGCGCCGTCTCTATATTCCACGCCCCGCACAGACCGGCGCGCGGGTCACACTGTTCGACCTGGATTCGCTAGCCCCGGTGGGCGAGATCCCGAATGCCAATGCGCGCGGCGTGGCCGTCGATCCAAAGTCGCATCACGGCTTCGCCAGCAGCAAGCCGGTGGTGATGTGGGACTCGAAGACGCTGGCCGTGCTCAAGACTATTCCTGTGGAAGGTGCGCCGGATGGCATCCTGTTCGACCCCTTCAACGAGCGCGTGTGGATCTTCAGCCATCGCGCGCCCAACGCTACCGTGATCGATGCCAAGGAGGGAACGGTCGTAGGCACGGTCGATTTAGGCGGCGCGCCCGAGGAGGCCGTCACCGATGGCAAAGGCCACCTATGGGTGGATCTCGAAGACAAGGACAGCATCGCGGCGGTGGATGCCAAGACGCTCAAGGTGACCGCGAAGTACGATCTGGCGGGTAAAGGCGGCGGCCCCGGCGGACTGGCGTTCGATGCGAAGCACCACATCCTGTTCGCTGCGTGCCACGAGCCGGCCACCATGGTGATCCTGAATGCCGATGACGGCAAGATCATCACTACGCTGCCCATCGGCAAGGGTGTGGACGGCGCCGGATTCAATCCGCACACGATGGAAGCGTTCAGTACGCAGGGCGATGGCACGCTGACCGTCATCAAGGAAAACAGCCCGTCCAGCTTTGTGGTGGAGCAAACACTAGCCACGCAGCGTGGGGCACGGACCATGACGATCGACTCGAAGACGGACCACATCTTCACGATCACGGGCGAATTCACGCCGCCCCCGCCGGGCCAGCGCCGCGGTCAGATGGTGCCGGGCTCGTTCTCGATTCTGGAAGTGGGAAAGTAGCCGCTTCTCAGCCGCACGCGCAGCGCTGCCGTCGCTTCCCGATGGCACTTCAAACACAGCGTCCGCATGTTGGACAGATCGCATTCGCCGCCGCCTTCGGCCACCGGCACGATATGATCCGCATCCCAAAGGTGCCGCCGCCGGCCCCATGCCTTCTCGAATTGCCGCGGCGCGGTGTAGTCGAGCTTGCGCTTATCCTTGCGCAGCGCTTCCGTATCGAAACCGCACTGTGCGCACACACCGCGATCACGTAGAAAGACCTGCTCGCGCAGATATGCGGGATCGGTGCGCAGCTTCCACGCGTGCACGCAGGCGGCTGAGCAGAAGGTGAAGCGCCCCCGGGGCACTTCACCGTGGCACCAACGGCATGGCTGCCGCCGCCGCTTGACCCATCCGCCGGGCTGCGCGCGGCGCGTGCTCACAGTCGCAGATCGTAGCCACGCGCGCGCATACCGTCGATTAATCGCGCGCGTATTTCGCCGGCTTCCTCGGAGGAAAGCGTGCGCTCCGGCGAGCCAAGAGTCAGGCGGAACGAAACACTCTTGGTTCCTTCCGCGAGCGGCGGCCCGGCGTATTGGCGCTGATATTCGATCGACTGCAGCAACGGCCCGGCGAGTGACGCGAGCTTGCCCCGCAGATCGCCGACCAACTCCCGCTCGCCCGCCACCACCGAGAGATCGAACGCGCTCGACGGATACCGCCGGATGGGAGTGTAGCGCTTCTCCTTCGGCGCGGCCAACTGCACGAGCGTCAGATCCACGTCGAGCATCGCGGTACGGCCTTCGGAGAGCGATGGATGCAACTCGAACAATCGTCCGACCACCGCGCCGTTCCAGTTTATCCCGGCGGCCCTCGTGGGATGTTCGTACGGCAGTGCCGCGCACGGCCGCAGTTCCGCACCGGGCATCAGGCACTCTGCGGCGCGCTTCATTTCGAAGAGGCCCGCGGCGCCGTCGCCTTCTTTGCTGTAGATTGCGGCTGCCAGGTGCGGTATCTCGCGCGGCAGTCCTGCAGGCTGCTTGTGGATCTCGCGGCCGATTTCGAAGATACGGAAAGCGTCGAAATGCTTGGCGTTCTCGATCACGTTCGCGCGCAGTTCCGGCAGCAGCGACATGCGCAGCAGCGACTGATTGGGCGCGATGGGATTGGCCACGGTGACGTGATCAGCGGGATCCATGCCGAGCGCACGCGCGTCCGCTTCGGCCACGAACGAGTAATTGTAGACCTCGGTGAAGCCCCGGTCCGCAAAGACCGCGCGCACCCAGCGGTGAAAAGCGCGCTCTTCATTGGCAGGCGGCACGGTGGTGAGGACCGCCGGCGGCTGCGGCGCAATGAAATCGTAGCCGATCATGCGGCCGACCTCTTCCACCAGGTCGTCTTTCACCGAGATATCCTTGGTCGCGCGCCACGATGGCACCGTCACGGAGAAAACTCCGGGCGCGTGCTCGGCCACGCCGAACGCGAGGCGCTCCAGAATATCGCGTACTTCCAGGGCGCTGACGCTCTTGCCCAGTTTGCGCACCAGCCAATCCAGGGGCAACAGAATGGGAGGCGGAGGCGGTATCTGCCTGCGCTGATCCGCCAGGCCGCCAACCAGCCGGATGCCCGGCGAGAGCTCCTGTAGCAGCTCGAGGGCGCGCGCCAGGCCGCGCACCGTATTGGCCGGGTCCTGCGATTTCTCGAAGCGCATCGATGCGTCGGTACGCAGTTTCAAGGCAGATGAAGTGCAGCGCACGCTGGCCGCGTTGAAACACGCGCTTTCGAGCACAATGCGGGTGGTGCTATCGACGATGGCGCTGTCCATGCCGCCGATCACGCCCGCCAGCGCCACTGCGCCTTTGGCGTCGGCGATCGCCAGGTTCGATGGACCGAGCGTGTAATCCTGCTCGTTCAAGGCCAGGAAATATTCACCCTCGCGTGCGCGCCGGACGAAAATCGTGTCGCCGTGCAACAGGTCCCGATCGAAGGCGTGCATGGGCTGCGCCAGCTCGGACATGATGAAGTTGGTCATGTCCACGATATTGTTGATCGGGTTCAGCCCGATCGCCGTGAGCCGGTATTGCAACCACAGTGGCGATGGCCGCACGGTGACGTTCTCAAACACAAGGGCGCTGTACCGCGGGCAAAGATCCAGGTCTTCGATTGCGACCTTAATTGGCGCCGGCGCACCCGGCAGCAGCGATTCCCGCATCGGGTCGCGCAACGGCAAACGCAGAATGGCGGCCACCTCGCGAGCCATGCCGTAGTGGCCCCATAGGTCCGGCCGATGCGTGATCGACTTATTATCGATCTCGATGATGCTGTCCGGCGCGCAACTGACGAGCGGCGCGCCGGTCTCGCCAGTAACTTCGATGATGCCGGCCGTATCGCGGCTAACGCCCAATTCCGCGCCGCTCGCCAGCATGCCGTCGCTTTCGATCCCGTTGATGACCTTCTTCCCGATGGGCACGTAGGCGCTGAGCATGCCGGCGCGGCAGTTGGGCGCGCCGCAAATCACCACCTTCTGGCCATAGCGGCCCGTCTCGACGGTCGCCTTCACATTATGCGCGCCCGCAATCGGCTCGACCGATGTCACGCGGGCGATGACCGCATCGGCCAGCAGCGCGCCCGTTTCCTCGATGCCCTCGCACTCCGCGGTGCGCATCGTGATCAGGCGCTCAAGCTGGCGCGCCGGCGTATCCAGCGCGGGGACGTGTTCGCGAATCCAGTTGTAAGAGAACTTCATCAGAGTTGCTGTAGAAAACGCAAGTCACCACTTTGGAGCAAGCGGATATCGTCGATGGCGTAACGCATCATCACCAGGCGGGTCAAGCCGAGGCCGAAAGCGAATCCGTTCCACTCCTCGGGATCGATGCCGCTCATGCGCAGCACGTTGGGGTTCACCAAGCCGCACGGCAGTAGCTCGACCCAGCCGCTCTGCTTGCAGACCGGACAGCCGGGTCCGCCGCAGATCAGGCACTGTATATCCAGTTCGAAGCCCGGCTCGACGAATGGAAAATAGCCCGGCCGCAGACGCACCGTAACTTCGCGCTTGAAGATGGCGGTCAGGAGCGTCTTCATGAAGTAGATTAGGTGCGCCACCGAAACGTCGCGGTCGACCATCATGCCTTCGAGTTGATAAAAAGTGTGCTCGTGGGAGGCGTCCACATTTTCGTTGCGGAAGGC
>DATKNQ010000293.1:0-8245 GCA_035541265.1 Bryobacteraceae bacterium | reverse complement strand
CCAAGCGCTCGAGCCGGTGATCCTGGCCGAGCGCCCCGCCATGCTGCTCGTGCAAGGCGACACCACCACGACGCTCGCCGCCTCGCTCGCGGCTTTCTACCAGCACATCCCCATCGGTCACGTGGAAGCCGGCCTGCGCACCGGCGATCTCTCGCAGCCGTTCCCGGAAGAGCTGAACCGCGTCCTCACCACGCGCCTCGCCGCCCTACACTTCGCGCCCACCGAAGCAGCCAAACGCAACCTATTGGCCGAAGGCGTCAACGAGCGCCGCATCTTCGTTACCGGCAATTCCGGCATCGATGCGGTGCTCTACGTCCGCGATGCGCTGGCGGCCGGCCGCCTGCCGTCCCCAGAATGGCCGCAGCTCGATCCTTCTAAAAAACTGATCGTAGTCACCGCGCATCGCCGCGAAAGCTTCGGCGAAGGCTTCCGCCGCATCTGTGATGCCCTCGCACGCCTCGCCCGCCGCCGCGACGTACAAATCGTCTATCCCGTGCACCGCAACCCGAACGTGATGCACCCCGTCCACCGCATGCTCGATGACAAACCGAACATACTGCTGATCGAGCCGCTCGATTACGTCCCCTTTGTCGACCTGATGCGCCGCGCATACCTGCTGATTACCGATTCCGGCGGCATCCAGGAAGAAGCTCCGTCCCTCGGAAAGCCCGTCCTGGTGCTGCGCGAAAAGACCGAACGGCCTGAAGCCGTCGCCGCCGGCACCGTGAAACTGGTCGGCACCGATACCGGTCGCATCGTCCACGAAGCCGAGCGCCTGCTCGACGACGAAACCGAATACGCCCGCATGGCCCGCATCCACAATCCCTACGGCGACGGCCACGCGAGCGAGCGCATCCGTGAAGCCATCGAAACTTGGCTAAAGTGAGAACGTGACCCAGCTCGATCAACGCCTGCAACAAATCTTCCGCGAAGCTTTGGACGACAACAAGCTGACCCTTTCCGACGCGCTCTCGCCCGAAACCCTACCCGCGTGGGACAGCCTCGTCCACGTCAAGCTCATCATGGCCTGCGAGGAGGAGTTCGGCGTCAAGTTCACGATCGACGAAACGGTTGAGAGCACCAGCGTGGCGAAGCTCAAAGCCATGCTGGCCGCCAAAGGGGTGGCGCGCTGATCTCGCCCATCGCCGCTTCCGAGCTGGACGAAATCGCGCGCTTCTTGCGCACGGTCTTCGGCGCCGGCGACGATCACCGCATGTTTCAGCCCGACGTGCTGCACTGGAAGTGCCTGGCGCCACATCCCTTCTGGGAAGGCAGCCGCGGCTATGCGCTGCGCTACAAGGGCGAAATCGCTGCGTTCGGGTGCGCCGTGCCGTATCGATTCCTCAGCGGACCGGGAACCGTCGCCGGATGCAACGTCATCGATTGGGCGGCCAGCAAAGCCGTGCCCGGCGCGGGCCTCATGCTCTACCGGCACATTCAGACGCTGGCCGGCACCATGATCAACATCGGCGGCACCGCGGATGCCCGCCGCGTCCTGCCGGCCAACGGCTTCGAGGTGCGCGCGGAACTGCATCATTTCACGCGGGTGCTGCGCCCGTTGCGCCACATGCGTCATGCGCCCGCCCGCGATTGGAAGTCGCCGCTGCGCCTGGCGCGGGACTATCGCGAACTGGCCCGCGCGACACCAACAGCACGCCCCGCTCGCGCCTCGCAACCAATAACCGCATTCCCCGATCCCGCCGCCACCCACCAGGTCGTCTGCGCGCGCACACCCGAGTCACTCGCTTACGTGATCGCCTGCCCGGCGGCCAAGATCGAATCGTACGTCTTCAACGGCGGCTATTTCCTGCTCAGCCGCATCGGCCACCAGTGCCGCATCGCCGACCTGTGGGTCGCTTCGCCGCGCGCACAGGACTGGGCCGCCGCATATGCTGCCGCCGCGGCCGCTGCGGACACCGCCGCGATCACCGCGGGTGCCTCGCAGCCGCTCCAGATCGCAGCCCTGCGCCAGGCCGGTTATCGGGAAACCCACAGCGAGCCGGTCTTCGTGCTCGATCCGGACCACCAGCTCGGCGGCCGCCGCGACCTCGCCTTGAGCCTTCTCGAAAACGACGCCTTCTACTGGTCAGCCACGCAAACCCGCTAAGCCGCGCGCGAAGTACATCTGCTCGTGACCCGGATCGGTGCCGATGCGCCGCAATAGAAACGCATCCTGCCGCGCCGTGTTCAAGCCCGGCTCAGCCGTTACCGCCGTCCGCATACCAGCAGCCCGCACTGCCTCCATCACCACTGGCCCGATGTCCGGCATCTTGCCATTCGGATAGCAAAAATGCAGCACGGGCTTCTGTAGCTCGCATTCGATCCGCGCTTTCGAGCCGGCAATCTCGCCGCGCAGCTCCGCCGGATCCGCCACCGCCGACAGAATCGGATGCGACCGGGTATGCGCGCCGAACTCCACACCCCGCTCCGCGAGCCGCCGCACGTCATCCCACGCGAGCGGCTGAAATTCCGCGGGCGCCCGCGCAGGCAACTCCGCACGCAGCAGCCGCGGCAACCGCTCGACCAATGCGCTCCGCTCGGCCGCACTCCAACTCACCGCCAGATCGGCCACGCGCTGGCCGGCCGCGCGGCGCGCTGCTTCCGAATCGAGCGTGAACGTCAAAGCCTTGCCGCCCGGCATCTCGACCGCGGCCTCGCCAACACGCGCCACCAGAAAAGCCTGCACCACGCGATCAAACCATAGCCACGATTTGCCATCCAGAAAATCGGTAACCAGGTACACCGTCACCGGAATGCCGTACTCCGCGAAGATCGGATGGCCGGCTTCCAGGAAATCGCGGTAACCGTCATCCACCGTGACGGCGACCGCATAGGGCGGCAAGGCGGCGCGCCCTTCGAGCCAGTCCGCGGCCGCGTGCATCGCGACCGGTTGATACCACGCGCGGATGTGCTCGCATTGCCGCGCCAGAGCCGCACGGTCCGCAAAGCGATGGTACATCAGAATCCGCAGCCGGCGGCGATTGAGCCAGCGGATACACTTGAGTCCGCCCGCGCGATCGAATATGGCTTTCGCGGTGGACCGGATCATTCTGCACTACTGTATCGCTTGTTACACTGCGTTCGTATGCCTATGCATTCGCGCGTCCTGATCACGGGAGGCGCCGGTTTTGTGGGGTCGAATCTCGCGCTGGCACTCAAGACGCGTTACCCGCAAACCAAAGTCACCGCGTTCGACAACCTGCACCGCCGCGGTTCCGAGCTCAACCTGAATCGCCTCGCCGAAGCCGGCGTCGCGTTCGTGCACGGCGATATCCGCTCGCTCGGCGATCTCACGTCTTTGCCGGAAGCGCCCGGCCTGATCGTCGAATGCTCGGCCGAACCTTCCGTGCTGGCGGGCTACGGCGGATCGCCCGAATATGTGATCGACACCAACCTCACGGGCTGTTATCACTGCCTGGAACTGGCCCGTCGCGTTCACGCCGATTTTGTTTTCGTCTCCACCAGCCGCGTGTATCCTTACCGCCGCTTGAATGAGCTAGCTTACGAAGAACGCCCGGACCGCTTCCATCTCTCGGAACATCAGACCGTGTCGGGCGCATCCGGAGCGGGCGTCAGCGAAGACTTTCCGCTCGACGGCGCGCGCTCATTTTACGGCATGACCAAGCTGGCTGGCGAGATGATGGTCTTCGAGTATGCCGATGCCTGCGGCTTCCGCTGCGTGATCGACCGCTGCGGCATCATCACCGGGCCCTGGCAGATGGCCAAAGTCGATCAGGGTGTGATCGCGCTGTGGATGGCGGCGCACTACTTTCGCCGCAATCTTTCTTATATCGGTTTCGACGGCACCGGCCGCCAGGTGCGCGACTTCCTGCACATCGACGATTTCTGCGACTTGCTGCTCGAACAGATGTCGAACCTGGATACCTATCATGGCCGCCTGTTCAACGTCGGCGGCGGACTCGATTTCAGCCTTTCACTCAAGGAAACCACGCGCCTCTGCGAAGAAATCACCGGCAACCGCATCGCGATCACCGAGGTAGCCGAGACCCGCCCGGCGGACGTGCGCATCTACCTGACCGATCACCGGAGGCTGAGCGCGGTCAAAGGCTGGCAGCCCAAGTGCGACGCGCGCACCACCCTCACCGATATATTCCACTGGATTCACGGGGCGGAAGCGCAGGTCAAGCACGCCCTGTTATAACGGCCCTAAGCGCCGACGAAACACCGAGGCTAAGTATTCCGCATTCTTCTCGAGATCGAATCGCGCGATGATCTTCCGCCGCGCGCGCTCACCGAACGCCCGCCGCAGCTCCGCATCATCCATCAGCCGCGCGATAGCCGCAGCCAACGCTTCCGCATCGCCCGGCGGCGCCAACAGCCCGTCACTATCGTGCGTGATGATTTCCGGAACGCCGTTCACTGTTGAGGCGACGCACGGGATCTCCATAGCCATCGCTTCCATCAGGACTACCGGCAAGCCTTCGGCGAAACTCGAGAGCGCCAGCGCGTCAGCATCGCGGTACAGAGCGCGCAGCCGGTCCTGATTTACGTTGCCTTCAAACACGACGCGGCTCGCTAATCCACGGGCCGCGGCATCGCGTTCGAGCGCCGCGCGATCCGGCCCGCCGCCGATCAGCCGCAACTCGATCTTCCGTCCGTCTTTCACCAGCGCGGCGACCGCCTCGATCAGCACGTGCTGGCCTTTCTCCGGCGCCAGGCGTCCCACCGAGATCAGGCGAAACGGCGATGGATCGCTCCGGAACGGGCGCGGCGCAAACTCAGCCGGATCCACGCCGAGCGGCGTCACTTCGAGCTTCGGCCATTCGGCGTGATCGCACACGGCCATCAATTGTTCGCGGCCAAACTGGCTGATCGTGCAAGTGAACAGCGCCGCACGCACCTTCTCCGCCAGCCGCGCCGCCGGCTCCAGAAACTCCGCCGGTCCGTGAAACGTGATCGACAGCGTGACCGGGAAAACGCGCGCGACGATCAACCCCACGGTGGACGCGAAGTGCGTGTGCACGTGCCGCAGCCGCGCGCGGCGCATCCAGTCGCCCACCGCGACGGCCTCGCCGAAGTAGAATACGCCGCGGCCCCCCAGACCGAGCGCGCATCGCAGCCCGCGCACATAGGCCGCCGGGCGCGTCAGCGCCGTACGCAGATGCGCCGCCGCGATGCGCGCCCAGCCCGTGGACTTCACGTAATAAGTCCGCGCCGCCTCTTCCCGCTCCGCGGCGGTCATCGCCGAGGCCGCGCGATCCGGCCCGCGGATCGACGCCACATGCACGTCCAATTCGGCTCTGCGCAGGTACCGCACTTCCCGCAGCATGAAGACATGATTCACGGCTGGATACTGGCTCAGCAGATACGCCAGCCTCATGGCCGCAGTTCCAGCACCTGGTAATCTTTCGCGTCGTACGCCACGCGATACTCGCGCAGCCGGGCGAGTAACTTGGCATACTCCGGCGGATTCTTCATGCGCACGGTATCGAAGCGGCCTTGGTAAATCTCCTCGACGAAAATCCAGTTCGGTTTTTGGCCGTCTTCGATCCCCAGCAGGTGATCGTCCTCAAAGCCTTGGCGAAAACCGATCAGGAAGCCCAACTCGTGGCTGCCGAAAATCAGATCCCCGGGCTTGGCGTGTGCTTCCAAAAATCTCACCGCCGGCATGTACTCGTTGTGATACGGATCGCGCCGGATGCGATACAACGCGCCGCCGGTCTGAATCGCGACCATACCCGCCAGGCACACGGCCACCGGCACACGCGCACGCGAGTAACTCCGCCAGCACCAGCGTGCAAATATCACTACCGCCGCAGTGTATGGATACACGAAATAGATCAAGTAATACGACGCCTTGGTGCCTTCAAGAAAAGTGTAGAAGAACAGGTAAATGCCGATGAGTCCCAGCAGCGCGCGGCTGGCGGTCTGGCGGCGCAAGGCCGGAATCGCCAGAATGCCCGCGATGCTCACGGCGTACGCGGCGAAGATCAGGGCCTTCAAATAATGCGGCCCATAACTGCCGGGCGAATGCAGCCGCAGGCCCATGTTCGTCAGGTAGCGTCTGACAAATTCATCGCGCACCGCGACCCAGGGCGCCACCAGCATCTGCGAGCGCGTGCCGAGTTGATAGCGGTACTGCGCCACAAACGCCGACGGATCCTGCATGATATAAGCGCCCCAGCCGATCGCGCCCACCACGTATGGAATCGCGGCAATGGCCACGTGCACCGGACGAATCCGCCGCCAGTCGAGATACAGTGCCAGCCATGCGGCGCCCAAAAACGAGAGCATGCCGCCATTGGGATGCGTGAGGCCGCTCGCCACCACCAGCGTCTGGCTCAGCAGGATCGCCCAGCGCAGGTCGCGTTCGCGCCAATGCAGATAGGTCGCGAAGGCCGCCGCCTGAAATGCGAACGACATGGCGTCGGGCCGCCCGGTCCCCGCGCCCGTCAGGCTGATGTAGTCGCAAGCCATCAGCGCCATGAAGAGTAACGCGCCTGTGCGGTCGCCGGTCATACAGCGAAATGCCAGCTTCCAGCAAAGCAATCCGACGAGCACGCACAGAATCGACAGGGCACGCATTGACTCCAGGCTCAAGCTGAAGACCCGATACCACGCCGCCTGCAGCACCGGATAAATCGGCATGATCCAGTAAGTGTACCGGTCAATATCTTTCAGGCCCGCTTCCACATAGCAGGGCGTCCCCATGTAGCCGCGAAACGCCAGCGACCAGGCCGGTGCGCCGTGCCACCCTTCATCAACCCAGGGACGCAAAGCGTGCGCGGTGCCGGCACTCAGCGCGAGATAGAAAAGTAAGATAAGTACGGTCCAGAGTACCGGCGAGCGCGCCGGGGAAGGTTGCATGGAGAGAACCTTATTATCGCATGGGGCTGTGTTATTCTGCGGGGGTGCAGGCCGCTCCGCAGGCTCCACTGGTTAGTGTAATAGTCCCTGCATACCAAGCTACCCGGTGGATCGCCGCCACCTTGGACTCCGTGCTCGCCCAGACTTTCCAGGACTACGAACTCATCGTCGTGAATGACGGATCACCCGATACGGAGGATCTCGAAAAAGTCCTCGCGCCGTATCGCGGCCGCATCGTCTATCTGCGGCAGGAGAATCGCGGCCTCGCGGGCGCGCGCAACACCGGCATTCGCGCCGCCCGCGGCAAGTACGTCGCGCCGCTCGATGCCGACGATATCTGGGAACCGGATCACCTGGCCGCGCAGGTTGCGCTGCTCGAAGCCGACCCATCGATCGACGTGGTCTACGCCGACGCGCGCATCTTCGGCAACGTGCCGCAAGCGGGCAGGACCGTGATGGAGCTATCCCCGTCTGAGGGCGAAGTCACCTTCGAACGGCTCGTGCTGCGCCAGTGTACCGTGCATGTGTGTGTCTGCGTCATCCGCAAAGGCACGCTGCTGCGCGTGGGCATGTTCGACGAAGCTTTCCGGCGCAACGGCGAAGATATCGACCTGTGGATGCGCATCGCGCGGCTGGGCGGCCGGATCGTTTATCAACGGCGAGTGCTGGGCAGCTATCGCCGCCATGCCGAGAGCATGTCCGCCGATCGCGTTTCGGCGCTCGACGCCTTCCTGCGGGTGCTGGCGAAGGCCGCCGCTAACCCGGCTCTCACCGCGAGCCAGCGCCAGGCCGTCGAAGCGCAGAGCCGCATCGAAGGCGCTCAACTGGAACTGGAGAAGGGCAGACGAGCGTTTCTCGCGGGCGACTCTGCCGCGGCCATCGCGCATCTTACTACCGCTAACACGCATCAACGATCCGCCAGGCTGTCGCTCGTGCTGCTGGCGCTGCGCGTCGCCCCGCGCCTGATGCAGTCGCTCTACCACTGGCGCGACCGCCACGTTTATCGCGCGAACACACCGGCATGAAGAACGGCTCTCTCACGGAGCATGTCTCCTGGCTGATGTTGGCCAAGACGCTGGCCTTCGCCGCTAACATCGCGCTGCCGGTGTTACTCGTCCGCCGCCTGAACCTGGTCGAGTTCGGCGTCTACCGCCAGCTTTTCCTGTTCATCAGCACGGCGGTGGTCGTGCTGCCGCTGGGCTTCGCGACCAGCGCTTATTACTTTCTGCCGCGCGAACCCACTCGCCGCGCGGAGACGGTGCTACATATCTTCGTTTTCAATCTGCTGATCGGCGGCCTGGCGTGCGCGGTTCTCATACTATCGCCGGCGCTGCTGGGGACGATCTTCCATCAACCGGCGCTGGCGTCGTACAGCAACCTGATGGGACTGGTCGTCCTGCTCTGGATCGTTTCCTCC
>DATKNQ010000292.1:0-41406 GCA_035541265.1 Bryobacteraceae bacterium | reverse complement strand
GGTGGCCTGCGCCGCCGCGCTGGCTACGCTGGAGTTCATCGAGCAGGAGGACCTGGTTGCCCGGTCGCGCACGCTCGGCGAATGGACCCTCCAGCGGCTCCGCGAGATGCAGTCGCGCCACGTCCAGATCGGCGACGTCCGGGGCCTGGGCCTGCTGCTCAATGTGGAGTTGGTGGCGGACCGCGGAACCCGTGCCCCTGCCGGCGACCTGGCCGAGCGCGTGATGTACGGCTGCCTGTCGCGCGGCTTGAGCTTCAAGGTGACCATGGGCAACGTCATCACGCTCGCGCCCCCGCTCACCATCACGCAGGACGAAATGGCGCAGGCCCTCGAAATCCTGGAGGCCAGCCTCACAGCCGCGCTCGCTGATGAGCTATTCTGAGGGAACGGCAGAGTTACTGCCGCTCCGGCCGGAAGCGAGGTGCAACATGGATAGAAGGAACTTCGTTATCAACTCGGCGGCCATGTTGGGGTCGTTTGTCTCAACCGAGGGTTTCGGAAGCGCCTCCACCGATGAGAGCGCCAGCCGTGCGGACCAGCCGGCCACGCAGGTTGGGCGCCCTGTGCGCGCGGTCAGTATCGGTTTTAAACCCGGTCTGCCTTTGGACCGGATCGCGGCACTGGTTGATGAGGAAGGCAGCCGCGGTGCGGACCTGATTGCCTTGCCCGAAACCTGTCGCGGCCAGGATGACCGAAGCGCCGAGACTCTGGACGGACCTACCGTCTCGGCCATGGCCCGGCTGGCCGCCAAGCATCGGACTTACATCGTCTGTCCCATCGATCGCAAAGACGGCGCACGCCGTCTTAATTCCGCCGTGCTGATGGATCGCCGCGGGCAAGTCGCCGCCATCTACGACAAGCTCTATCCTTACGGCGAAGAGTTCCATAAGCACCCGGGCGTTCAACCCGGCCAAGCCGTCACGGTCTGCCAGACTGACTTTGGCAAGGTCGGCCTGGCGATCTGCTTCGATGTGAACTGGGCGCCGCTCTGGCAGCGCCTGTCCGATTTCGGCGCCGAGCTGGTCATCTGGCCCAGCGCATACTCCGCCGGCCGGTCGCTGCAGGCGCGCGCCATCGACTTTAACTACTACGTGATGAGCGCCACCTGGACTCCCGACTGCCTGGTGTTCGATATCGATGGCCAGCAGCTTCTCCACGAGCACGACAGCCGCTCCGCCGGCATCAACGTGAGCCGCCATACGTTCGACCTGGACCGCTGCCTCTTTCACCAGGATTACAATCTGCCGCATAAGTTGGCTAAGTTACTCCAGGACCATGGCGACGATGTGGAGCGCGAGCGGTGGCTCCCGATGGAGGGTTGGTTCTTACTGAGAGCTAAGCGATCCGGAGTCAGCGCGCGTGACCTGGCGCGCCAATACGGATTGGAGGAGCGCCGGCCTTACATCAACCGCTGCCGCTGCGATATCGATAAAGCGCGTGGCTGGCAGTTCTCCTGAGCGGAGGCGCACTAACAGGTTGACGAAAACCACCGAGAACCGCTTGCTGACGCGCGCGGCTCAGAAACATTCCCGCGCGTTTCCAGGGCCTTACCCAGCCGCAACCGTCAGGAGAGCGGTGGGTAGTGTCCTAATTTGCCTTTTGTTCGCTGCATCGTCTACCGCGCCTCCGGCATCGCAGCCGCCACCATTCCGCGAATCCATTCCGATACAGTTTGTTGGCGGGCGCGTGCAGCCGCTTCGATGCGCTTGAGATCGGCGGCGTTGAAGCGGATAGGTACGATACGCCCCTTGGCTTCGCCTTTAGGCAATTTCGGACGGCCAACTCTCTTAGACTTCACCTTCGGCACTCCTATACTCTTGAACGATGGCGGCGCGCACAGCATCACGCGCGGATTCGACTGGATGGCCATGTAAGACCGTGACGTGGCGGCGCGGGTGTTCGGGATCGTCCGTATTGTGCGACCAAGCATACAACCTAGTCGCGGTAGGGTGGCCAATCAAGTCAAAGACTTCTACCACACCTTCCCAGATCGTTTGCCCGTTGTAAGACTCTTTGACAGGCACGCTTTCGACGTGCGTAGCGTCAATACCGTGCAGTCGCTTGATAACCGCGTGTAGTTCTTCGAGGTAGGTCACGCGGCGGCCTCCACCAGATCAGCCACGCTCCAGAATGAGCGCTCAACACCAGCCGCCATAGCGGGAGTCATGCGCAAGGTGTTATGACGGCGCACAAAGTTGTAATAGGCGAAGTGGAGTCCTACAGCCGCTTCGAAGTTTTCACGCTTCTTGCTAAAGGCGTGTGTAAGTCGCGCCAGCCGCTTCATATGGAGGCGCGTTGTAGCGTTCAAGCGCTCGACATAGCTGGTAGAGATTAGGTCAAACTCGAAACGGCCAAAGATGGCCTTCTTTTCCATCCCAGTAATTTTGGGAGCGCTGTAGCGACGTTGCGCTTCGACGGATTGCTCAGTGCCGTACGTCTTGATGATTTGGCCGTAGTCCACGTCGCCACTGAATGCGGTACCGATGGCGTCCACGTAGGCTTTCAAGCCATCAGTGGAGATTTGCAACCGATTGTGCATCCGATCCGCTACGTCTAGAACAAAGGCTGTGGTGGTCTTTACGTCGCGATCACCGGCAACCCGGAACGTCGGGACCAACTTGGTATCAGCGTCGATAACGCAGTACGTCCACACGTCGCCGTAGGTGGGATCGTCGCCGGGTTTAACGTGGCGTTCCTTCTTGCCGATGAAACCCCACACTTCGTCCATTTCCAACCGAGTGCAATTCAGGTCGCGCATTTTGGCGTCCATCAGAGCCGTGCACACTTGCCCGATGCGGACGCCTAGCCGCATGATGGTGTCGCGGTGAATCTGGGTCTGGCGCTCGATGGCGCGGATGCTGGAACCCTCGCACAATGCGCCGACTACCGCCACTTGCTTTTCCATCGGTAGAACGTTGGCCATGGAATAATTGTAATACGTAAAAGCTGATTGTGTCAAGTGTTTTTGTGTTACGCTTTTCCTATGCGCGTTGCTATTGCCGTCTCCATAACAGTCCTTTTTATGGAAGCGGGGTTGCCCATATATGGGCAGAACAAGGCAGCCAAAACCGGCGACCAAACACAGGCAACCCAGAATAGACCACGCGATACGCCACCATCTACCCCAATAGCATCTGGGCCCTCCGATCCAAACCAGCCAACAGCCAGTAGCGAGAAACATAGGCAGACCGATCAGCCGAACTCGTATTTCGATGCGCTCGTTTCGGCGAATAATCTCCCGAACGTTATCTTGGCAGTCATTGGCTTCGTTGGTGTAGTTATTGGCATCCGCACTCTTGGATGGCTGAAGCGCCAGACTACACACATTGCAGCTCAGTCCGATCACATGAGGTCTCAGGTTGAGCGCATGGATCAGCAACGGATTGATAGCAATCAATCTAGTGCTGACAACCTTGTGGCCCTGAATCGGCAAGTGACCGCCCTGGAGAACCAAGTTGTAGCTATGAAGGAACAGGCTAGGGATGGTAGGCAGGCTAATACGGATACACTCGCGGCCATTCAGAGACAGGTAACGGTGATGGGGGAACAAACTATCACCATGAGAACCCAGTGCGCTGCCATGGAAAGGCAGGTGGACGCGATAATCGCTGGCGGCAGAGCGTGGGTGGTGGTTAACAGAGTAGGCGGTCCAGAGACTTCTCAGCATAGATGGTATATGCCTGAACTGCCTCAGTACATGCCCGGGATGGCCTTCGAGTTTAAAGTGTTGGGCAATACGCCAGTAATCATTAGAGACGCCAGATTCAACTTGCTTCCTGTGCCCGTGAAGGATGGGACCAACCCGACTCAACCAGATCTGCCTGTTGTCCCCGATTACACTGGGCGCGCCCGTAGCCCAGAAATTCCAGATAATGGGCGGGTCATAGCCCCAGGCGCTACTTTCCAGATAATGGTCGGCTTGCCCAATACTCTTACGCCGCAGGAATGGGAGAGTATGCGGGACTTTCAAACGTTGATGTGCGCACACGGATTCATCCA
This sequence comes from Bryobacteraceae bacterium, assembly GCA_035541265.1. Lineage (GTDB taxonomy): Bacteria > Acidobacteriota > Terriglobia > Bryobacterales > Bryobacteraceae > Bog-159. The sequence goes on along the minus strand of DATKNQ010000292.1, from coordinate 37,407 downwards.
GTACGAGGATGCATTTAATAGGAAGCGGGAAACTGCGGTGTGTTACATCTATCGACTTCAAGCCGGTGGCGTTATTACGGCTACCGATGGTACGGTGCTGAACCCAGATCGATTTGAAATAGGGGGACCCGCCGAATACAATCGCACCACTTAGCTCAATGGAGAACAAAAGGCAAATTAGGACACTACCGAGCGGTGCACGGCTGCGCTTTTTTTCAGCACCTTGCTAAGACGCGCTGGTCCCACCCACCACTTCCACTCCGCGGCGCCGCCGCCGGACCGCAAGAGACTCACTCGACTGTGAACGGGACCGCTGAGATCGTCTGCTGGGCCCCCACTGGTTGACTCCCGATTACCCCGTTTGGACCGGGCGGAACCGTAGTAGGAACTCTGAAAGTGAAGCCCGCGTCGCCCCCGAAACTGCCGCGAAAATCAGGGGCCACGGTCCCTAGAAACGTTCGCGGATTGTTCTAATAGATGTTGACAGCATCAATGTAGATGCTATTGGGGCTAAGCGAGGTGTTGAAACCGAATCCAGCTACCGTCACCGTACTGCCCGCGGTGCCCGAATCCGGAGTCAGCACCAGGTGAGCCATCATCGAAAAACTGGCGGCCGCGAGTCTTCCGCTATTCTGCCCCTTGGCCAAAAAGAACCGCGGACCGAAGCCGGATTGCGGCGCGCGTGCCGGGGCGTTAATCGATCCGCCGGCGTCCGCCATCGCACTGGCCAAAACCGTAGAACCGACGCCCTCACTGTAGACCCGAACTTCCTCGCGAGACCATCGGCCGTTTCATCTTCGTTTTCGGCGTGGATTTCGACGACGTCTTCCTCTTCGGCATCCTCATGCTTCGCCGGACGCCGCGGCCGTTTGCCCGCCGCCAAACCGGCCGTCGTTCGGATCTTGCCCACGCCACTCGATACCTGTGACGTTCATACGGATTCCATCGGCGGGAATATTGCCGGGCTTTAGACACCACGGGCCGGACGCCTCGTGCGAACGTCCGGCCCGGTCGCCACTTCGAACGGATTCGCCGCTAGAACGTGACCCGGCCCACCAACTGGATGTTGCGCGGTTGGGTCACCGTTCCGTTCCATGCGCCGAAAGAACTGCTCGACGGATCGTTGTTGAACGGGATGCAATCCCCGAACGCCTGCCCGTCGCACGTGAAGTAATGAGCATTGAAGGCGTTGAAAGCCTCGCCCCGTATTTCGAAGTTCAGCCGCTCTTTGATGGCGAATTTGCGCGATAACGAGAGGTTCACATCGCGGTATGGCGAACCGCGCACGCTGCTGACGCGCGGCCCGGTGCCGAGATAGAATCCGTTGAAGTCCGAGGCCGGCTCAAACGCGTTGACGTTGAACATCGGCTTGTTCACGTTCACGTTGCCCCACGATTGCGCCAGCACGTTGCCGGTGATCGCCGGAATGCAGACCGCGCGGAACTGGCTTGGTAGACCGCAGACCGATGAGTCCCAGAAGTACAGCGGCATGCCGCCCGTGAACTTCATGGTAGAAGCAATGGTCCAGCCGCCCAGCAGTTTCTCCATCACGCCGTCCGTGTTGAAGTACTGTTTGCCTTTGCCGAAGGGCAGGTCATACACGACCATGACGGAAGCCGTGTTGGTAATGTCATCCGGGGAAAGCGACATGTTGCGGCTACCCTGGTATGGGTTGATGATGTTGCCCACCGCGCCGTAGCCCGCCGAGGAGGACTGAGTAGTGGAAGCGGAGTCGGTGCGGAGGCGCGAGAGCGTATAGTTGGCCTCCACGTACAGGCCGCCGGCGAGGTTTCTCCCATACTTCGCCTGCATGGAATTGTAACGGGAGGTGCCTTCGTTTTCGTTGATCCCAGTCAGTGACCCGCAGTACTGCGGGAATGGCGACAGGGCCTGCGCCACGGTCGGTGCGCAGTCACCGACGCTGAGCAACTGCTGCGCCCAACCCGCATACGGCTGGCTGACGCCATAGAGCGAAGTAGTCGTGGGCGTGAACTCCGCATTCAGTTCACTCCCCATCGAAAGCAGCGACGGGTTCAACACATTGAGCGGTTGCAAGCTCGAGGGCAGATGCGTGCCCTTGCTCGCCACATAGGCAATGCTGGCAAAACCCTTTCCACCGAACTTGTGCTCGACGGTGAGGTTCCACTGCTGCGTGTAAGAAAGGTGGTTCGCGTATGCCGGGCGGTATTGCGGGCCGTTCTTGCCGTTGTCGGCGGTCAGACTGATGTCTTCGGCCTTGCTGTAGGCCGGAAAGCCGTTATCCAGATAGAACGCCGGCTCATAGCCGCCGAGCGAATCGTTGAACGCCACAGCGGGATTGAATCCGTCGAGCGACATACCGCCGCCCCAGCCCGGATAGAAAGCCTGCGTGTAGAACATTCCATAACCAGCCCGTACGACAGTCTTGTCATTCACCGCATACGCCACGCCGATACGAGGAGCTAAGCCGCCATTCCACTCATTCTCCGGATAGCGTACCCCCGCGCTGGCCTGGCCCCAATTGTTGCCGGAGTATTGGACGCTGCCCGGCAGGTTTCCGGCTCCCGGGTTGGCCGCGAAGGTGAAGAACGACATATAGTCGCTGGTTTCCCAGGTGGGCGAGAATTTATCCCAACGCAGACCGTAATTGATGGTCAGTTTGGGAGTGAGCTTCCACGTATCGCCGATGTGGAAATTATAGGCGCGCTGGAGAGCGCCGTACTTGGAAATGTTCAAGACGCTCAAGTTGCCATTGTCCACGGCGCCCGTCAGGAAGCTGGCGAAGGGATTCCCGCTATCGGTGCCCGGCAAGCCCGTCGAACCCTGCGTGAAGCCCACGTATCCGGACTGTCCGTTGTTGTTGCGGAATACCTGCTGCAAGTGCCGGAATTCGCCCCCGAACCGGATGGTGTGTGCGCCGTGCACCCAACTGATTAACTCGTTGGCCACGTGGCTGGGACGGGTAGACTTGTTCAACGGGCCGTACCCCTGCTCATTGCCCCAGCCCGCGATGTTGGAAAGCCCATTTCCACTAAAACCGGCCGCAGGCGAGGCATTGTACGCGGCGGCATTCGGGATGTGCGGCAGATCGGCCGGATTCTGTCCGGTGACCGAGCCATACCCCTCGTTGCGGTTCAGGTAGCCATAGGCGAAGTGGCTCAGTACCGTGGGAGAAAAGATGTGGTCCCAATTGAACCGGTTCACCCATGCATCTTCCGGATTCGCCGGGCTCGAGGTGCAGAGTTCGACCGGCAGGGTGCACTGTTCGTTCGGCTGCGTCAACTGCCGCCAGATGGTGATGAAGAAATGGTCCTTGTCTCCCCAATAGTGATCGACACGGAACAAATACTCCTCCAGGTTCGACAGAATACCATCGGAGATGGGCTGGGCCAGATAGTTGTTATAAGGACCAGGGGCGGTCGGAGTGGGCAGATATTTCATCCATTGCAAAGCCAGCGCGCTCTGCTCGCTCGCCGGAACCACGTTGTTCGGGAACGGAGTGCGCGAGATCACACCGTTGGTAATGGTCTCCGACCTGGGATCGTAGATCGGCGTGTTCCAGTCGGAGAAGTTGCCCGTCCGGTCCTGCATGGATGGAATCGTCACCAGGGGACGGCTGGCGCCGCCCAGAGAGCGCAACCACTCGCTATCATTGAAGAAATAGGTCTTGTGTTTCGGTCCCCAGACAAAAGGCAGGAACTTGAGCTTAACGGGAAGGCCGCCGAAAAAGCCGAATTCATTCTCGTTATCCTTAGGGCGCTGATCGCCGGGACCCCGATTATTGGTGAATGGCGTCGCGTTCAAGTCCCGGTTCCGCAGGTATTCAAACGCGCCGGCATGCAGCTGGTCCGTACCGCTCTTGGTGGTCACGATCATCACCCCACCCGTGGTGGTGCCATATTCCGGCTCGTAGCTCGAGGTCATGAGCCGCACTTCCTGCACCATGTCGGGGGTCTGCGCGAAGTCGAAGAACGACACAATGCCGCTTTGCGACATGGTGCCTTCCTGCATGCTCACGCCGTCCATCACGGCCTCGTCGCCCATCTTCAGCCCGCCGTTGATGCGTGCGTTGAAAGCCTGGACGCTGGTTCCCGTATTCACGCCCGGCAGGAATGCCGCGAACTGCAAGGCATTACGCGGCGTGCCGGCGGACACCAGCAAGGGCAGGTCGTTGACGATCTGCGGCGCGACACCTTCCTGTTTGGCGCCGTTATCGACGTTCAATTGCTGGACATCGGCGGTCACCTCGATCTTGGTGGACGCGTCGCCGACCTCCAGTTGGGCATCCGCGCGCGCTGACTGGCTCACCGCCAGCTCGATGCCGGTTTTCTCGTATTGCTTGAATCCGGTGGCATTGACGGTCAGGTTGTAGGTGCCTGGCGGGTTGTTCGGAAAGGAAAAACGGCCCTCGGAATCCGTTGTGACCGTTTGTGGAACCTTTCTTTCCGTGGAAATTAAGGTGACGGTCGCGCCTGGTACCGCCGCTCCCGTTTTGTCTGTGACCTGGCCAGTCAGACTGGCGTTTTGACTCTGCCCCCACAGGACCGCAGTGGACAACAACAATACGGCCAGGAGCATGCAACATGCATTACGTGGCATTCAGCAACCTCCCAAATTACGATAATCGAGTCACTTACCCAATTACCTACAAAGCGTATCTGTTAAGACCTTGTAAACGTTTTCACTGATCTTAAGTGGGGGCACATATAATGTCAAGACCCTAGTTGGGGTTTTTTAATAGGGTTCTCTTAGATCTCCCGAACGGCTTCAGCATTCCCCACCGCTCGGTGGTTATGGAAGATTCACTGAGCCGGCTGCGCTTTCCACTTGCGGTAGGCGGCAAAAGCAGTCTCGGCTTCCCGGCTGCGGTCGTGGCGGCGGTACAGTAGTCCCAGTGAGTAAAAGGCTTCCACTACTGGCGTGGGCCCGGCCGTAGCTGCGCGATACTCTTCGATGGCCTCGTTATCGCGGTCTTCGGCTTCCAGCGTGCGGCCTAGATGATAATGCGCCATGGGTACCTCGGAGTCATACCGCAGGGCCTCCCGCAAGGCTGCTTCAGCTTCTTTAAACTGTTGCATCCGCAGGAGTAATGCTCCAAGATCCTGCGGCGGCCAAGCCGACGGCTCGGGCAGCTTCCGATTCAGTTGCACGCCCTTCTCGAACGCCTGTCTGGCTTCATCAGTCTGACCCAACATATCTAGGGCCAAGCCGAGGTTATCATAGGCCCGGGAAGATTCCGGATCCAGACGAATCACTCGCCGTAGTTTCTCGATAGCTTGCTCATAGAGTCGCTGATCGTAATCGATTCGGGCGAGCCAATAGAGATATAAGGGAACGTCCGGATGATCTACAGTCAGTCGCATGAGCTGCTCGCGCGCAGACTTGATGTCACTCAACTTCACCAGCGCCATGGCGAGCGTGAATCGGTCCCGGTCGTCGAGCGGCACCAGCGCGTCCGCCTGGCGCAGCGATGTCACTGCCCGCTCCATGCGGCCTTCCAGGAACGCCACCGCCCCCGCTAGCGCATGACACTCGGCGGCGACCGCCGGCGCCAGGGGAGCCGCCGTCACCCGGTCCAGGATCGCTTCCACCTGGGCATAATCCTTCGCCGTGAAAAACCGCGCCAACTCCGCGCGCTGGTCGGCGGGTAGATCGGCGCTGCGCAGCCGGTCGAGTAAGGTCGCCGGCCCCTGAGCCGCGATCGCAGAAGCCGCCCACAGTGCCAAGCTGCAAAACGCTAACCTCAATACGGCCTCACCTCGATCGTGCGCCGTAGCAACTCGCGCCGGCGCGAGCGGGCTTCATCGAGCGTGGCCAGCCGCGCCTTCTGTTGCTCGGCGCCGGGATCGCCCGTGAGCCGCATGATCGCCAGCAGCACCAGGTTCGCCTGGTAGTTATCCGGATCGAGCGCGATGGCGTGATCGATGGCCGCGCGCGCTTCGGCCAGTTTTCCCTGCTCCTGGTACACTCTGGCGATTTCCGTATGGGCCTCGCCGAAAGAAGGCGCCAGCTTGATGGCCCGGTTCAGATCGGCGAGCGCCGCCTCGAAATTCTCTTCCACGCGTTCGACACGCCCCAGGAAATATGCCGCTCCCGCCTCGGTCTGAGGCGCCTTGCTGATGCCTTGCATCTCTGCGCGGCACTGCTCGTAGTTCATGCTCTCGAACTCCGCGGCGCCCAGCGCAAAGTGGCCCCGCGGATCCGCAGGCCGGGCCGCCACATACTTCTTCAAATAGGGCAGCGCCTCGGCGGCTTGCGCTCCGGTCAGCAGCAGGGCGCCCATCGCGTAGTTGTATTCCGGATTGGCCGGGGCTATGGCCAGCGCCTGGTCGAGCGAACGCCGCGCCTCGACCGGCAGGTTCATTTCGAGCGCAATCAATCCGAAGAGAAAATGTATCCTTCCGTCCTTTGGCGTCAGCTCGCGCGCGTGGCCGAGATACCCGATGGCGCCTTCCAGATCGTGCGCCAGATACGCGATGCGCGCCAGTTCCATCAGGTGCGCCGTATTGTTCGGCTCGGCCACCGCCACTCGCTCCAGCGTCTGGCGCGCGTCTGCCAGCCGGTTCAGATGCTCATACGCCACCGCCAGCCGCTGCAGGCTCGCGACGGACGCCTTGCCGGATGAATCGAGCGCACCCGCCAGCATGACGATCAACCCGTCCGAGTGCGTGGATTCGAGCACCGGCAGGATCGAAAGGACATCGGCCTCTGAAAACTCGGCGCTCTTAGCCAACCGCTCGGCCGCCGCGGCCGCCTCCGCCGCGCGATGCAAACCGGCCAGGTCGGCGCACCGCAGCGCGAGCGATGGCGCGCGAGCCGCATCCTCCGCCGGCAGTTTCTCCATTTGACCCAGGGAATCTCCGAACTCGCCCTGCCATTCGAGCACGGTGGCCAGCGCCATCCGCGCCTCGGTATTCTCCGGCAGGGCATGCAGCACGCGCTCCCACGCGCCCGCCGCGCAAGCCATGGCTGCAGGATCGCGATCGGTCATCATCTGGCACGCACGCGCCAGGTTCTGCCAGGCGGGCGTCAGCCCCGGCTCGAAGTGTACCGCCTGCTGAAAGTCGGCGCGCGCTTCGGCCAGCTCCGATCGCTGTGCGTGAATCACGCCGCGCAGGTTCAGCAGCCCCGCCTCATGGGGATAACGTGCCAGCGCGTCCGCGATCATCCGCGCCGCGCTCTGCTGATCGCCGCTCTCGATGGCCGCCTGAATGGAGTCGATGGCTCGCGCCACATCCTCATTCCCTCCGCGCAAAAAGCCCGCGGCGAGCGCCAGCAGGGCGGCCAGCCACACAACCCGCATCGGCCTGATTGTAGCTCAGAAGCGCAACGGGGCGCCTCCTTGCGCCACCACCCGGGCGCCTCGTTTTGCGCGTGCTCTTCAGGAGCGCAAAGGGACAGCATGCGGTTATGATCGAATATAGATGCACCGACGCACATTTCTTCAGGTCGCCGCCGCCGCGCCTGTCGTATTGCCCTCAGGGCACGCCGCCACGGAGCACAAGCTACCCAAATATCATGTGGTCTCGCATTATGCGCCGTCCGCGCACCCCGGCATGCCCGGGCCATATCCCGGTCAGGTTGTTTCCGTACATTCCGAGAAGTCCATCGATGTTGCCACCGAAAAGCCCAACGCCGCCGTCGTTTCCGAAATGCTCTCACGCGGCATGCGCGCCTTGACCGGCGATGCCGATGTCCGCGACTCCTGGGCGCGCTTCATTTCTCCCTCCGACGTGGTGGGAATCAAGGTCAACTGTTCCGGCGCTCCCGGCATCATGTCCACGCCGGAAGTGGTCGCCGCAATCATTCACAACCTTACAGCCGTGGGCGTCAAGCCGTCCTCCATCTGGATCTACGAACGCTTCCAGGACCAGGTCGAAACTGTGCACTACGACCGCTACGTGCCCGCCGGAGTCCACATCTGGACCGCCGAGCACACGCGCGGCTCGGCCCAATCCTACGATCCGGCCACTTACGTGGAAACGGCGTTTTTCGACGAAGACGATACGCGCTCCAATCTGATCCGTCTGGTTGCGAGCCCGTTCACCAAGATCATCAACGTCCCCAACATGAAGGATCACGGCGCTTCCGGCGTTACCGGCTGCCTGAAAAACATCGCCTACGGGAACTTTTCCAACGTGGCGCGCTCGCACTCGGGCGCGGTGACCAATACTTATTCCTTCATCGGCACGCTGGCCATGGTCGAGCCGCTGCGCTCGAAGACCGTCCTGCAGGTGATGGACGGCCTGCGCGCCATCTGGCACGGCGGACCGTTCTCGCCCAGCCGCAAGTTCCGTTTCTATCCCAAGCAGATGATGGTCGGTACCGACCCCGTGGCTATCGATCACGTGATGCTCGACATCATCGATAGCAAGCGCAAAGCTGAACATGCCGTCTCCGTCTGGGACCGTTCCATGAAGTACGTCAGCGCCACCGGCGACCACATGAACAATCCGGACATCAACCAGTTCATTCGCGAACCGGGACACATCGAATACGCCGCGCATCTCGGCCTGGGGGTCTACGACCTCGATAAGATCAAGGTCCGGAGCATCGAAGTCTGATGCTGTTCCTCGCCGGCTTAGCCGTCCTGTTTCCCTCGTTGTATTGGGATCATCCCGTCGAAACGGCCGCCGCGCTGCGCCAAACCGGGATCGCACGCATCTGCGTGCCCGCCGCCCGGGTCGATGCCTGGCGCCAAGCGGGCTTCACGGCCAACGCCTTCGACCCCGCGTCCGCCGCAAAGGCCACCGCGCCGCACGTCGAGTTTCAGATGGATGTGGCCTCCGCCACGCGCGTCCCGTGGGTGGATGCCAACGGCTGGCAATTCATCCGCGCGCCGTCGCGCACCTATTTCTACGACGCCCCCGCGGGCGCCGCCGCGCTGGCCGCCGCCGAAGCCTACGCTTATGGCGCGCAGGCCGTCATCAAAGCCGCGCCCGAAGACCTGGATGCCTTCGGACGCATGCTGCGCTTTCTCGGCAACCTCGACGCGCCGCGCCTGCCGCCGCGCGCCAACTTCGGCATCGTCGATGACGGCTCCGATGAAATGGGCGAAGTGATGAACCTGATGGCGCGTCATAACTTGCTCTTTGACGTGGTCCCGTCGCCCGACCCTTCGTACGATTTGACCATCCGGCTGGGCGCCGGCGGATTCACCAAAGAAGACATCGCAGACCCCTATGCGTTCGCCATCAAGATGCGCCATCAACTGACCGACGAGAAGCGCCTGGTGCGGATCTACGGCAGTAACGTCGTGTTAGTCAGGCTGACCGGCGACAGTATGCGCGTGCAGGTTCACTTACTCAATTACGGGAAGCCGGAAGTAAACGGCCTGCGCGTGCGGGTGCTAGGCACTTATCCGCAGAACCACGTTGCGGTATTCGATCATCCGCAGGCCGCGCTCGCGGACTACAGCGTCGCCGGTGGCGCCACCGAGTTTACCGTTCCGGCGCTTGGTCCTTACGCGATCGTCTATCTGGGCACTGGACGCTTATCGAGATGAGTCACTCGCTGTTACCATATCAGCTCGACCGGCCGATCGGGATCTTCGATTCCGGCGTCGGCGGCCTGACCGTACTGAAAGCGCTGCGCCACAAGTTGCCGCACCGCGACTTCATTTACCTGGGTGACACCGCGCGCGTCCCCTACGGACGCAAGCCCGCCGCCATGGTGGCCGAGTTCGCCTACGGCATCACCGAGTTTCTGCGCGGCCTGGGGGTGTCGGGCGTCGTCATCGCCTGCAATACCGCGTCCGCCTCGGCGCTGCCGGAGTTGCCGAGCCATTTCTCGATTCCCATCTGGGGCGTCATCGAACCGGGCGTGGAGACCGCCGCCCGCCTGACCCATACCGGACGCGCGGGCGTGATCGGCACCAAGGGCACAATCGCGAGCGGAGCCTACCAGCGCCGTCTCGTCGAGCGCGGCCTCACCGTTTGGGCACGCGCCTGCCCGATGCTGGTCCACATCGTCGAAGAAGGCTTGGCCGACTCGCCGGAGTGCGAACTGCTGCTGCATCATTACCTGGATACGCGCGCCGATATCGACACGCTCATTCTCGGCTGCACGCACTACCCCCTGCTGCACGATGCCATCCAGCGCGTGACCGGCGCCGGCGTCGCGCTCGTCGATAGCGCCGAAGCTCTGGCCCAGACCGTCAACGGCAGCATGGGCCCGGACAACACCGGCGCGGCTGAATCGGGACGCATCGTCCACTTCGTGACCGGCGACCCCCTTGCCTTCGCCCACACCGCCGCCGTCATTGGCGAGGTGCAAGGCGAAATCGTCCCGCTGCCCGTGACGGAGCTCATCCGCCTGCAGACAAATGCCGGGCGCGGGGTGGTCGTGCGGTGATCCCATGCAGGAGAAGACCTCGGCGATCATTGGGTCGGCTATCTTCCTCGTCATCGCACCGGGGTTCGTCGCTGGTTTGGTGCCATGGTGGATTTCCGGATGGCAGCTCAAGTCTCCGTTGTTCGACCTGGCATTCCTTCGAATTTCCGGAAGCGTGCTGATCGCCTTGGGCTTGCTAATTGTCCTCGATTCATTTGCGCGCTTTGCCATTCGGGGTTTGGGCACGCCCGCGCCCGTCCTTCCCACGCGCCATCTGGTTGTGACAGGCCTGTACCGCTATGTGCGAAATCCGATGTACGTGGGCGTTGTCAGCACGATCATCGGCCAAGCCCTCCTTCTTGGGAATGTCGCATTACTCGAATACGGCGCATCTGTGTGGCTGTGCTTTCATGCTTTTGTACTGCTCTATGAAGAACCAACGCTAGGCAGGAGCTTCGGCCCGGAATACCAGCTCTACCGCAACGAAGTTCCGAGGTGGATCCCGAGGTATCGGCGCGGCCCGCCCGCCATGTAGGACAATCGAACGGATATGCAACTCCTCGACGCTCTGCTCGACTCCTGGGATCGCAACAACAAGATTCTGGTCAACCTGCTGCGCGCTCTGCCGCCAGGCGCTCTGGAACTCCGCGCGACGGAAACCAGCCCCACGATAGCGCGCCTGTTCACTCACATGCACTATGTGCGGCTGGTGTTTGTCGCCGAAGATGCGCCGGAGTTTGCGGTCCCCGTGCCAAAGGAAGAATGGTTTGCCGAGCGCGATCCGGAGCGTATCGCGCGGATGCTCTACGAGAGCGCGCAAGTCGTGCAAGACGCGGTCAAGGGCAGGCTCGCATCAGGCCGTCGGATGGACCTTCATTACGACCATCCGATTCTGATGCTGCAGCACATGATCTGGCACGAGGGCTACCATCACGGCCAGATCAAGCTGGCGCTCAAGATGGCGGGACAGGCGCTGGACAACAAGGAAATCGGCCCGGTCACGTGGAGTGTTTGGATGACGAAGAACTGATCCGCGCCGCCTCCGAGTAATTCCCGGGACCTCCGCCCGGCCCTCCTGGTCGTAAACTACGGGAATCGGCAATATGCAGATCAAGCTCTTCGCGAATCTGCGCATCGGCATGGAGGGGCGTCCGGTCCTGACCTTCGACTCGAACCGCCTCCAGTCCCTGATCGCATACTTGATCCTGCATGGAGATGCGCCCCAGCCGCGCGAGCGCCTGGCCTTTACGCTGTGGCCCGCTTCCAGCGAAGCGCAGGCTCGGACCAATCTGCGGCAGCTCATCCATCATCTGAAGCGCGCGTTGCCCGCTGAATGCAACATGCTGGAGACGACGCATTTCGCGCTGCGATGGAGAGAAGACGTGGCCTGTGCTATCGATGTCGTCGACTTCCAGCGAGCCATCGCGGACGCCGCCGCCGCGCGCGCAGAACCTGATATCGCCCGGGAAATCGCGTCGCTCACCATCGCGGCGCAGTTATACGAAGACGATCTGCTGCCGGGCCTGTACGACGATTGGCTCGTGCCCATTCGCGACGATTACCGCAAGCGCATGGCCGATCTCCTCCAAAGGCTCGCCACGCTGTTCGAACAGCAATCGCAATTCGCGCCGGCCATCGCATGCGCCGAACGCTTGCTGGCCCTGGACCCGCTCGGCGAGCCGCATTATCAACGGCTGATCCGGCTGCATGCGGCCAACCAGGATCGCGCCAGCGCGCTGCGCGCCTATCACCAATGCATGCGAGCGCTCCGCCGGGAACTGGGCGTGGAGCCTGGCCCCGCGACAGTGCAGCTGTTTGAAGCCATCCTGAAAGCCCCGCGGGAGCCTGCCGGCCCATCCGTGCGGACATCCCCGCCGGCGCCCCAGCCGGCCGTGGATCTAGAAGACGCGCGGGCCCTCGTCGGGCGCACGCGGGAATGGCATCAACTCACATCGGCGTGGGAATCCGCGGCCGCGGCAGGTCCCCAAGTCGTCGTGATCTCGGGCGAGCCGGGGATCGGCAAGACGAGACTCGCCGGCGAGTTATATCAGGCCTGCGTCCGCCAGGGACATGCGGCGGCGCGTGCCCGTTGTTTCGCCGGCCAAGGGCAGGTATCGTATGCGCCCGTCGCCGAGTGGCTGCGCTCCGGCGCCGTCCGCGCAAGCTGGCCCAACCTGACACCCGTGCAAAAAGTCGAACTGGCACGTTTGGTCCCGGAAATCTTCGATCCGTCTCCCGCCGGCGCCAATTCCGGCCAGCCTAGCCCGCTCGCCGAACGCTGGCAGCGTCTCCGCTTCTACGAATCCATCAGCTCCGCGATTGGAAACAGCCGGAAACCCCTGATCCTCTATCTGGACGACCTGCAGTGGTGCGATTCCGATTCGTTCGAATGGCTCAACGCCCTGTTGACGTCGCCCGCGGCAGCGCGTGTGCTCCTGCTGGCCACCGTGCGGGCCGAAGAGACGGGCCGCGAACATCCCTTCACGCGTTTTATCGCCGCGCTGCGGCAATCGGGTACCGTATTGGAGATCGCGCTCGAGCCTCTGGACGCTGACGAGACCGCCGCACTGGCGCGCCTGGAGTCGGCCAAGCCGCTCGAATCCGGCAGGCTCGACGAAATCTTCCGCGCCACTCGCGGAAATCCGCTGTTTGTGCTGGAGACTGTGCGCGCCGGACTGCAGAGTACGCGGGTGCACGCCGTGATCGCGGCCCGGCTGGAACAACTGGCCTCGGCGTCCTACGAGCTCGCCGGTCTCGCGAGTGTCATAGGGCGCCCTTTCTCTTTCGACCTGCTGGAGAAGGCCACGGATTGGGACGCGGCCAGCCTCTCGCATGCACTGGACGAGCTATGGCGCCGGCGCATCATTGAAAGCCGTGGGACCACCGAGTACGACTTCACGCACGACCGCCTGCGTGAAGTGGCATACGCGGCACTCACCCTGGTGCGCCGCCGGTATCTGCACCGCCGCGTGGCGAAGGCCTTGGCTGAAGTCTATGGCGGCGGCATCGAAAGCTGGAACAGCCAGATTGCCTCGCATTTCGAACAGGCCGGAATGGCCGAAGAGGCCATCGCTTTCTACGCACGCGCGGCTGCCTATGCGCACGAGCGATATGCCGAAACCGAAGCGGCAGATCTGCTGCGGCGGGCGCTGATGTTATGCCGGGAGCTTCCGGAGTCTGAACGCCGCCTCAAGCAGGAACTTCATCTCCTGGCAACGCTGGGTCCCGCGCTGGTCGCCACCGCGGGCTACTCCGCGTCCGAAGTGGGCGAAACCTACCATCGCGCGCTGGAGCTGTCCAGGCGTTTCGGCGATCCGCACATCTTCGCCATCTTGACCGGCACGTGGGTGTTTCACATCGTGCGGGGCGATCTGGAGAAGGCCCGTCAATTCGGTCTCGAGTTTCTGGATGCGGCGGAGCGGGATCCGGCTCCCGGGTTGAAAATGGCGGCGGATTTCCTGCTGGGGACCTGCCTGTTTCATCTGGGGCGCCTCCAGGAATCGCTACAGTATATGAGCTCGGCCGCCGCCGCGCACGATAACTCCGGAAAATCGGTGCTGGCGCTGTTCGCCGGACCGGATCTGGGCGTGTTCTGCCGTTGCTACCTGGCCCACATCGCCTGGCACCGTCACGATGCGAGCCACGCTACTCACGCGGCGGAGGCCATCGCACTGGCGGATCGCATAGGCAACCCCTTCAGCCGGGCGATCGCGCTGGTCTACGCCGCGCTGCTGCACACCTTCCGCGGAGAGAGCCATCCCGCGCTCGAACGGGGACAGGAGGCCCTGGCCATCTGCAGCCGCTATGGTTTCGCCTACTATCTGGCGATGGCCAAGGTCGTAACCGGCTGGGCAGCAGCCGCGCAGGGCGATGCCGCCGCTGGTCTCGCACAACTGCGCGAAGGCTTGGATGCCCTGCGTGCCTTGGGAGCCGAGCTCCGGCTGCCCTACTACTTCGCTTTGCTCGCCGAGACCCTCGGCCGGGCCGGCATGCCCGGCGAAGCACTGGCCGGCCTTTCGAACGGGTTCGCCTTCGCCAGCAAGAACGGCGAGCAGTGGCCCGTCGCCGAATTGCATCGCGTGCAAGGGGAACTCCTCCGGGCCCAGGGGAAAACCGCGGCGGCGCATGAGAGTTTCGAGCGCGGTGTGGAAGCTGCGCGGCGCACCGCTTCCATTGCGTTAGAGCGAAAGCTATCGGCTTTGGCCGGCGGAACGGCCGTACCCCCTTCCGCGGAACGCTCCTAGAACGGTTCGCCGGTCAAAGTGATAATATCCAGCGCGGAGACAATTTCCGCGCTCTCAGAGGAGGAGAGAAATGTCCTTAGAACAAGCCATTGCCGAATTCCGCGGCCAGATCCGCGGGACCGTGTGCGTCCCGGGAGACGCCGGATACGACGAGGCCAGGAAAGTCTACAACGCCATGATCGATCGCAAACCGGCGCTGATCGCGCGGTGCACCGATGTCGCCGATGTGATCGCCGCCGTCAAGATGGCCAAAGCCAACGGGCTGCGCGCTTCGATTCGCGGCGGCGGGCACAACGCCGCCGGTCTGGGCGTCTGCGATGACGGGCTGGTCATCGATCTGGCGCCGATCCGTTACGTGCGTGTGGATCCCGCATCGCGCACGGTGCGTGTGGGCGGCGGCTGTACCTGGAGCGACGTGGATCATGCCACACACGCCTTCGGCCTGGCAGTGCCTTCCGGCATCATTTCCACTACCGGTGTCGGCGGCTTGACCTTGGGCGGCGGGATGGGCCATCTGACCCGCAAGTACGGGCTCACCATCGACAATCTGCTGGCCGTCGATATGGTGCTGGCCGATGGCAGCTTCGTGGTCGCCAGCGCCGACGAAAACCCCGGCCTGTTCTGGGCGGTACGCGGCGGTGGCGGAAACTTCGGAATTGTCACGTCATTCCTGTTTCAGGCACACCCGGTAAGCACCGTTTGCGCGGGTCCGATGCTCTGGAACCTGGAGGATGCGCCCGCCATCATGCAGTGGTATCGCGAGTTCATCACGCGCGCGCCCGAGGAAATGAACGGCTTCTTCGCCATGATGAGCGTGCCGCCCGGACCGCCCTTCCCCGAAGAGTTGCATCTGCGGAAAATGTGCGCCATTGTCTGGTGCTACCAAGGTTCGATGGAACAGGCGAACGCCATCCTGCAACCGGTGCGCGACTACTGCAAGCCCGCCTTCGAGTTGTTCATGGCGATGCCGTTTCCGATGCTTCAGGGGCTGTTCGACGCCGTGTACCCCACAGGTCTGCAATGGTACTGGAAGGCCGATTTCTTCAAAGAGCTCAGCGACGAGGCCATTGCCAGGCACCTGGAGCATGGCTCCCGCCTGCCGACCTGGCAGTCGAGCATGCATCTGTACCCGGTGAATGGGAAGGTGCATCGGGTAGGCGAGCACGAGACTGCCTTCGCCCATCGCGATGCCGTCTGGAGCGAGGTGATCGTGGGAGTCGATCCCGATCCGGCGAACCGCGCCAAGATTGTCGACTGGGCTCGCGCCTACTATGACGCGTTACATCCATTCGGCTCCGGCGGCGCGTACCTGAACTTCATGATGGAAGAAGGCGACGATCGCATACGGGCCACTTATCGCGGCAATTACCAGCGGCTGGCGGCCATCAAGGCGAAGTACGATCCCGAAAACTTCTTCCGCGTGAACCAGAATATCCGGCCCGCGTCGGCCGCGGCCGCGGACTAGCACGTGCCTCGTGGGGCAGGCTCTCAGCCTGCGGCGGACTCGCAGGCCAACCCCTATGCCCCATCCAGCCGCGCCCGCACCACCTCGAGCATTCGCGCCGGATCGCTGATCCGCACCGCCGCGAATCCCGCCGCCCGCGCGCTCTCCATCCCCGGCGCCGAATCTTCCACCACCAGCGCGCTGCGGATGCCCAGCCGCTGCGCCGCCAGTAAATACGGCTCCGGCGAAGGCTTGTGCAGCTTCACGTCCTCGCCGCCCACGATCGTCGAGAAATACCGCCGGACGCCGCCCGCGTCGAGCAGCGGCTCGATCTCGCCATGCGTGCTGGAAGAAACCACCGCCAGCTTGTAGCGGCCCGCCAGATCCCGGAAGAAATCCGCCGCACCCGCGGCAAACGGCGGATTCGCCGCCATGCGCGCGTGGAAGCATTCCTTCTTGCGCTCGTACTGTTCCCAAAGCTTCGCCGGATCCGCGGGCGGATCGGCCAGCCTGGCGAACACTTCCATCATGGCGTGATCGGCCGCGCCCACACAATGCGCCGCATACACCTCCCACGTCACGTGCACGCCCAGCGGCTCCAGTACTTCCCGCCAGCAGTCGCAATGCACCGGCTCGCTATCCAACAACACACCGTCGAAATCGAACAGAATCGCTTCAAACTCGGGCATGCGCTATCAGTTTAGCTGGGCGCGCGCCACGTGTGTCGCGCCCGCTGACAGACCTGTCACACCATGCGTGTCACAGCCGGCCGGCCGCTCCTTGTTTTCTGCAATTTTCAATCTGGTCCACGCCGTGCTAGTCAGGCCGCGAGGGGAGTTATGAAGTCGACGGTTACCTCCAAGCTGCTGGCTCGTCCTGTCTGTGTCGCGATTCTGCTTCTGGCCGCGGCCAACGCCTTCGCGAACAACGCCAAGATTTCGCCGGACCTGCAAGCCATGTTGGCGAATCCGTCCGGCTCGGTAAACGTCATCGTGCAGTACAGCGCGCCGCAGAAGTGCAGCGGGCTGCTCGGCCAGCTGCTCTGCCCGGTCGTGAACCTCCTGGGCGGCGTCATAAACTCCACCTTCACGCTGCTCAACGCAGTCGCGGCCACCGTGCAGCTCGGCAATGTGGTCTCGATCTCCAACCAATCTAATGTGGCGTATATATCGCTCGATCGTTCCGTCGAAGCCGCGCTCGACTATACCACCGAAGCCGTCAACGCGCCGCTCGCCTGGAACACGGGCTGGACCGGAGCCGGCATCGGCGTCGCGGTCATCGATAGCGGGATCTACCTGCATCCCGATCTCGACGTCGCGGGAACCAACCAGTCGCGCGTGGTCTACCGCCAGAGCTTCGTGCCTTCCGTGCTGAATGACGATTATGGCCACGGCACGCACGTCGCGGGCATTCTGGCCGGCAACGGCTCCAGTTCCGCGCAGCCCGGCTCGTTCCGCCTGCTGAGCGGCGTCGCGCCCAAGGCGAATCTGCTCGACCTCCGCGTGCTCGATCAGAACGGCGCCGGCTCGGATAGCAACGTGATCGCCGCCATCCAACAAGCCGTGGCGCTTAAAAACACTTACAACGTGCGCGTGATCAACCTTTCCATCGGCCGGCCCATCTACGAAGGCTGCGCGCTCGATCCGCTGTGCCAGGCCGCCGAGGCCGCCTGGAAATCCGGCATCGTGGTCGTGGTGGCCGCCGGCAACCTGGGCCGCAACGGATACGCCAGCATCACCGCCCCGGGCAATAGCCCGCACGCCATCACCGTGGGCTGCATGAAAACCATGGAAACTTACCCGCGCAGCGACGATCTGATCGCCAGTTACAGCTCTAAGGGACCCACTTACGTCGATCTTACCGCCAAGCCCGACATAGTCGCTCCGGGCAACCTGGTGGTCTCTCTGCTCGATCCCGGCTCTAGCCTCGAAGCTCAGTTCCCGGCCAATGTGATGCAGCCCTCCTATTACATAACCGGCGGCCAGGGTCCGGCCATGTATTTCCAACTGAGCGGTACCAGCATGGCGACGCCGGTGGTCGCGGGCGCCGCGGCCCTGATGTTACAACAAAACGCGGGCCTGAGTAACGATACCGTCAAAGCCCGCTTGATGAAGACTGCCACTAAGAACTTCCCGCTCACCAGCACGGCAACCGATCCCCAAACCGGCGACACTTATGTCAGCACTTACGACATGTTCACCGTGGGAGCCGGTTACATCGATATCAACGCCGCCCTCTCCAGCACCGGCGTCGCCACCGGCAGCGCCGAATCGCCCTCCGTACTCTACAGTCCGCTGTTGGCTTTGATGAACGTGACCCCGGCCTCGAGCACGATCTGGGGATCGAACGCGGTCTGGGGCACGAATGCGGTCTGGGGCACCGCCGTGCTGCTGACCGGCAGCAATTCCATCTGGGGCAGTAACGCGGTGTGGGGAACCAATGCCGTCTGGGGTACCAATGCTGTTTGGGGCACGAATGCTGTTTGGGGCACCAACGCGGTCTGGGGCACAACGACGGGATATGGCGAATACTAAAGCGCGGATCTATGTTGTCGCTATCAGTCTGATCGGCCTTACAGCCATTGGCTGGAACTTATACCAATGGCAGTCCCGCGACCTGCCAAGGTTCCTGTGTTACTTGATCGTCTCGGCCCTGGCAGCGGGTCTCAAGGTCAACCTTCCGGGCATTCCCGGAACCATGTCCGTCGGCTTCTTGTTCGTCTTTATCGGCATCACGGAACTGGGCTTGGCCGAGACGCTACTCATCGGATGCGCCGGTACCCTCATCCAATGCCTCTGGAAGCCGAAGGTCCGGCCGGCGCGCTTCCAGGTGATCTTCAGCATCGCGAGCACCGGCCTGGCCATCATCGCGGCCTACTCGTTCCACCACTCGCCATGGATCCAAAGGCTCGACCGCGGCAGTCCCCTGATGTTGATCGTCACCGGACTGGTCTATTTCGCCGCCAACACCGCGCCCATCGCCGGCGCCATCTCGTTATCCGAAAAGCGGCGCTTCGCGCAGACCTGGTATAACTGTTACTTCTGGTCGTTCCCCTTCTATCTGCTGGGCGCCTCGGTGGCCTGGATCATGAGCACGGTCAGCAAGCAGCTCGACTGGCGCAGCTCCGTGATGCTGCTGCCGATCATTTACCTCATCTTCCGCTCCTACCGCCTCTATCTCGGCCGCCTCGACGATCAGAAGCGCCACGTCGAGTCGATCGCCGCGCTGCACTTGCGCACCATTGAAGCGCTGGCACTGGCCATCGAGGCCAAGGACCACAAGACGCACGAGCACCTGCGCCGCGTGCGCACTTATGCCATCGAAATCGGCAAAGACATGGGACTCACTGGCGGCGATCTCGACGCGCTCCGCGCCGCGGCCCTGCTCCACGACATCGGCAAGCTCGCGGTGCCCGAGCACATCATTTCGAAACCTGGCCGTCTCACGCCCGAGGAGTTCGAGAAGATGAAGATCCACCCGATCGTCGGCGCGGAGATCCTCGAGCGTGTCTCGTTCCCCTATGCCGTCGCGCCCATCGTCCGCGCGCATCATGAAAAGTGGGATGGCAGCGGCTATCCATCCGGCCTCACCGGCGAGGGGATCCCGCTCGGCGCCCGCATCCTCACTGCCGTCGACTGTCTCGACGCGCTGGCTTCCGACCGCCAGTACCGCCGCGCCCTGCCGCTCGATGAGGCGATGCGCGAAGTCGAAACGCTCTCTGGCCGCAGCTTCGATCCCGCCGTCATCGAAGTGTTGAAGCGGCGCTATGTCGAGCTCGAACGCATGGCACAGGAGCAGGCGACCGATGAAACCCGCCTTTCTACAGATGTCCACGTCGAGCGCGGCGCCGAACCCGCCGCGGGTTTCCAAAGCGCCCCGCCGCCTTCCACCGTGGTCGCCGAGGATTTTCTCAGTTCCATTGCCGCCGCCCGCCAGGAAGCGCAGTTACTGTTTGAGTTAGTCCAGGAGCTGGGTAACTCACTCAGTCTGGACGAAACCCTCTCCGTGGTTGCCGTGCGCCTGAAGAAAATCGTCCCTTATGATGCCATCGCTATCTACGTGCGCGAGGGCAAGAAGCTGATTCCGCGCTACGTCAACGGCGACGATTTCCGCTTTTTCTCCTCGCTCCAGATCGCCGTCGGCGAAGGCCTTTCCGGATGGGTGGCGGAGAATCGCAAGCCCATCGTGAACGGCAACCCGGCGGTGGAGTCCGGCAATCAGACGCATCCCGCGCGCTTCAGCACGCTACGCTCGGCCCTGGCCGTGCCGCTCGAGGGCGCCAGCGGCGTCATCGGCGTGATGACCCTCTACCGCGCCGATTCCGATGCTTTTTCACGCGACCACCTGCGCATCCTGCAAGCCATCAGCAGCAAGGTTTCGCTGGCCGTCGAGAACGCGCTCATCTTCCGCCAGCTCGAAGACTCCGCCACCACCGACTACCTCTCCGGCCTGCCCAACGCACGCTCGCTCTTCGTGCGCCTCGATACCGAACTCGCCCGTTGCCGGCGCAGCGGCCAGCCGCTCTGCGTAGTGGTCTGCGACCTCGATGGCTTCAAGCAGGTGAACGATCATCTCGGCCACCTGGAAGGCAACCGCGTGCTCAAGACGGTTGCGGAGACCCTGCGCGATCGCTGCCGCGAGTACGATTACGTTTCGCGCATGGGCGGCGATGAGTTCGTGCTGCTGATGCCCGGCAGCGGCGGCGACGCCATCCAGGAGCGCATCGGCGAACTGCGCCAGATCGCCATCGAAACCGCTATCCCCGCGCATCGCGTTTCGATGAGCATCGGCCAAGCATGTTACCCGGAGGATGGCTCGGACGCCGAAGAGTTGCTGGCCGCGGCCGACAAGCGCATGTATGCCGCCAAGCAGGCCCGCCGCCGCTCCAACATCGTCGCCATCTCCGCCGCCGTCAGCGCCAAGGTCTACACCGCCCACGCCGGCGCAGGGCAGTAACTCCAATTCAAGAGATGTTAGTAAACAGCATAGTGCAGGTAGCCGCCTGCGGTGTTAGCCGCGACTCGGTGATGACGGCACCATTTCCGGTAACACGCCTCAAGCCGAACGATGCGGGCGCGAGTAAGGCCTCCGTTGCTGTGTTGTGCGTGATGAAAGGGGCAATCCAGAAAGGGCACATATACGACATAGGCGACTTCGTGTCCAAGTGGCTCCCCAAAAACCACGAAACACCGCTATCGCCGAAAAATGTAAGACCTGATTTCCGCCGTTTGGGGTGGGGGGTTAACTTTGCGTCCTCCGATTGTTTTTTCCCGCCGCAGCGTTCAGCCGGTATAACCTCCAAACGTACCAAAGCACGGCAACCGCGGCGATCGCATAAATAATGCCGAATATATTTGCGGTCAGTGCCGGGACCTCCTCGCCGAAACGTCTCTTCGAGAACAGCACATGGTCTTTGAAGGCTAAATAGGCGCCGCCGATTAAGAGAGCAGCAAAGGCCAAGCACGCACGAATGCGAGGGTCTTTGAGTGGATTCTCCATTTTTGTCATTCTACGCCGCTTCGGGGCTCGCAGCTCAAGTTACACATCCGGGGCCCGTCTACCGGCCATTTAGGAAGCAGGGTCCATCGAGATCTCCTGAACGTGAACGGGCCGATATCTCTCCCAACGGGACTAGGCGCAAACCTGACTTTGCGTTCGACTACAATGGAGCGCGTGAGGACTCGATGGAAACTCGGATGCCTGTCCGCGATCTTGTAAGCGATGCGTTTGGCGAAGCCTTCGCCACGCTCGATAAATGCGTGCAACTGTTTGTTGACGCAAAGCTCGAAGAGCGAATCTATTTCGATCACGATGTCTTTACGGCTGGTTTGCAGACGGTAAGCGAACTCACTGCGCGCGCCGCTAAATTGGCCCCGGAACCGCGCGTGAAATATCTGCAGCACTGGGCCGAACACGGACCGCAGTTGTGCCAGGAAATCATCACCGTGATTGAGCGTCGCAATCCGCCGGTGATGCATCCACAGGACGTGAAGAAATTTTTGCAGACGCCGGATTACTACTGATATGGCGGACACGCCCAAAACCATCACCTACTACGCCGACGCCATCAAGTGGAGCGTTGGTCTTTCCGGTGCAGCCATCGGAGGAATCGCCCTTCACTTCGCCGATCTTGAACGCACACCAGGTTGGGTGCACGCCTGCGTGGTCGCGGCCTTGTTTGGCTTTGCGGTCAGCATTTTTTCCGGCGTCATTTATCTGCCGTGGCTGAACCTGATCGCGCGGGCCGACGAACGAATTTCAGAAATCGAAACGCTGCTTCCCACAGCCTCGGGCGCCAAGATCAGCGTGCTCGAAGCCGAAAAGCTGGAACGCCAGTCGCAAAGGAAAGCTGCTGTCGATCAACTTCCGCTGCTGAAAATGATTCATAATCTGGCCTTCGCCGTGGCGCTCTTGACGCTCTGCTTGGGCGTGGTCGGCGTATTCTTCTACAAGGCCGAACCGGAAAAACAGGCCCAGCAAACCAACCGCTTCCTGATTACGCAATCTGCCGTTCATCGCACCAATCACGGCATGGAGGCGCACACGTTTCTGCTGGACCAGGTGACCGGAACCATTTGGCAGATGGTCTGCCAGAAGGGCGATCAGGTGGTGTTCCGGGAGATTCAGCGGATGGACGCCAACGCCGTGGTGCAAAAGCGGTAGGACCCGGACTCATCGGAAGATTCTTTAGGGAATCCCGCTGACATTTTCGCTTCGGGTCGCTCGGCCACTTTAACGTATCAACGGCGAGTCGCGGAAGCGCCACACAGCGCATTCAGTCCAGTCAGCAACACTAACTCATCCACTGCGGGTTGTGCGCCGTCCCATCAAACACATTCGACGTCTTAAACTTCTCCAGCCGCCCGGTCATGGCCACCTGCCGCGTCTTCGCCCGCAGCGCATTCATCTGTGCCTCCGTCAACGGCTGGAAAGTCCGCGCCGCTTCAAACGCCTGATCCAGCCGCCCCATCGTCTCGCAGCCGTTGATCACCACCGTGGTCGGCAGGCTCATCGCGTAATGCAGGCACTCGATCGCCGTCGCCACGCCGCTGCGCGGAATCTCACCCTCGGCCAGCGGTTTCATCCCCAGCACCGCGATCCCCTGCTCCACCAGCTTCGGAACCACGTTCTTTTCGAAGCTGCGGAAGTGCGCGTCCAGCAGGTTCAGCGGCATCTGGCAGCTATCGAAATGGAACTGATGCGCCGCGGCCTCCTCCAGCATGCGCTCGTGCACAATCGGATCCTTGTGTCCCGTAAATCCGATGAACCGGATCTTGCCCGCCTTCTTCGCTTCCTCGAGCGCCTCCCGCGGACCGCCCGGCGCAAAGAAACGGTCCGGATCCTCCAGCCGGATGTTCTCGTGAAACTGCATCAGGTCGATGTGATCCGTCTCGAGGCGCCGCAGCGATTCATCGATCTGCCGCGCGGTAGCGTCTTTCGTGCGGCCGTCGAACTTCGTCATCAGGAAAACCTTCTCCCGATACCCGTCGCGCAGCGCCCTGCCCATCACGACCTCGCTCTTGCCATCGTGATAGTCCCAGCAGTTGTCCATGAAATTGATCCCGCGGTCGATCGCCGACCGCACGATCCGGATGCCCTCGTTCTCATCGGCGGGGTTGCCTATGTGCGATCCGCCCAGCCCGATGGCCGAAACCTGAATGCCCGTCTTCCCAAACGTGCGATAAATCATGTCGCCCTTGCGCTCGTCCGCCGCCGCGCCTGCCGGTAGCGCCGCCAGCGATACGGCCGCCAGCGCACCTAGCAGTTCCCGCCGGTTGCAACTGTTGTCGATGCTCATCACACTGCTCCCTTCCGAAAAAGATCGATCAGGGTCATTCTACGATACTGGCCACCTGGCCCACCGCGCGCCGCGCCTCCAGAATCGACGTGCGATGATCCATGATCCCGGCCAGGTCCGAATTCGCAAACGCAATGCGCCCGAACGGCGCGTTCCGCAGCACCTCGCCCGGCGCCGGTTTGCCGCCGCTGCCGAAAAAGAATCCCGGCTGCGGACTCAGATACGCGTGCCCCCAGCGGTTCAGAATAATTCCCGCGATGTCGCGCCCGGCATCGAAACCGGATCCCCCGAACAGCATCGCGAACTGCGCGCGGATGCGCCGCTCATAATCGCGGAACGATGTGGACAGCAGTTCCATGCGCCCGCGCGTCACCTGCTCCCCAATCGGCCGCCCCGGCGACGAAAACAGAATCTTCAGCGTCACCGCTACCGGCGAATCAGGCGACACCGCCGGCGCCACCGCGCCAAACGTCGCCATCTTCCGCAGCGCCAGATAATTGCCGATGCCCTCGAACCACTGGCATTCGCTGATGCCCATTTTGTAAAGGAACCGCCAGTTCCGTAGCGCGACGTTGGCCATCAGGCACGGCGCGCGATAGAATTGCGCATAGGCTTCGCGCTGCGCCGCCGGCAGATCCCGCACGATGTGCTTCGCAGTCCAGCTTCCGCCCGCCACAATCACACTGCGCGCCGTCACGCTGTACAGCTTCCCATCCCTCAAATACACGATCCGCACCGCCTTCGATTTCGCCGGCTCACCTTCGTGCTTCACCGCGATCGCTGTGGCTTGCAGCCGGATGCGCGCTCCCTGCCCCGCCCTGTCGAGCACCGCAAAATTCACCCGCGACCGGCACACATTCTCAAGCGTCACCTCGCCGGGAATCGCCTCCGGGATCAGCGCCTTCACGATATGCCGCGCCACGCCCGCATTGCCGCCCGGAAACATCTGCGCGCCCCAATCGTACTTCCACGGCAGCAGCACGTCGGCCGCATACTCCGCGTAAGCCGAAAGCGCATCCGCGCCCAGCCCCGATCCGCCCCCCGCCACCGGCGAAAGAAACGTGCGCACCGTTTCGCGGCTCAGCCTGGTCGTCTCCATCAAATGTTGTTCGAGGGTGATGCTGTCCAAATGCCGCGACATCGCATCTCCGTGACGCTCGGGCAAGGCCGTCTTCACGCCGCGCATGGCCAGCAACTCACGCCGCGCCGCGTCCCCAATCGGCGCCCCTTCGAGCTTCTTTCCCCACGGATCGATCAGCCACTGCCCTTTCGCCCGTCCGAACTTCGCGCCGAAGAAGAATCCGCAGTTCGCCCCGCCCGAAGTGTACGATGTCCGGCCGAGGGGCATCTCCGGATCCCGCCCGCTCCACGTCTGATACGGGAACGGCCGCCCGTCAATCCCGATCGAATCGTAAAACTCCGCCAGGAACGTCCCGTCGAGCGGCGGAAAAAACATCGCCGAGCCTTGATGCGCAATCAATCTTTGCCCATCCACCACGAATTCGTTGCGCCGCGCTTCACCGCCGAAGATGCCGTGATTGTCGAGCACCATGCACGTCTCGCGCACCCCCGCCTGCCGTTTGAAGAACAGTGCCGCCGCCAACCCGCTGATCCCGCCGCCCACCACCACGCAATCGTATTGCTCACCGGTCTCGATCACGTTCGCCGGCAGCGGCTCGAACACATGATCGCGGATCTTGTGCCCGTCTGTGAGCACTTCCCAAGTGTTGCCGTTCGCGCCCGCGTAATCGCCCACGCCGCTGTAGCCGTTCCAGTCTTCCTTGGCGAGCAGTTCGAGCGGTGTCGCGCCGCTCAGCAGCAGGCTGCCCGAGGCCAGCAGCGTCGAGTTCAGATAATCGCGGCGAGTCATCCCGTGGCTCTGGCCGATAGGATAGCATCGAAACCAGCCGGCCCCGTCTCCAGACTCTCAGGTGGGGCAGGCGCCCGGCCGGCGGCGGGCTCCCAGGCCGCCGCCCGAAACAAAATGCGCACCATTGCCTGCCTTTGCACGTATGAATCACTATGCAGGGATTTGTCATGCAGCTCAAACATGTCTTGCGCAGGCTGATGCGTTCGCCGATGTTCACATTTGTGACGCTGCTGACTATCGCCATCGCACTCGGCGCGAATAGTGCCGTCTTTAGCGTCGTCAACGGAATTCTGCTGAAGCCGCTTCCCTATCCCGATCCCGAAGGGCTGGTCAGCGTTTGGCAATCGGCGCCGGGCATCGGCATCAATGATCTCCAGTGCGCGCCGTCTGATTTCTTCACCTTCCAGGAAGAAAACCGGACCTTTCTGCACTTCGGCATTTGGAACGGCGACGGCGTCACCATCACCGGGCTGGCCGCCCCCGAGCGGGTGTCAGCCATTGATGTGACGTCGGGCGCCCTAGCCGCGCTCGGCATCCCACCGATGCTCGGCCGGCCGTTCACCGCGAAAGACGAGAGTTCCGGCAACCCGGAAACAGTCATCCTCACCTACGGCTACTGGCAGCGGAGATTCGGCCGCGATGCTTCCGTGATCGGCCGCCGCATCATGGCCGACGGAACGGCCCGGGAAATCATCGGCGTCATGCCATCGGCTTTCCGATTCCTCGACGAGAAACCCGACCTGATTTTTCCCTTTCAGTTCGATCGCGCCAAAGTGACTCTCGGCAACTTCAGCTTCTATGGGATCGCCAGGCTTAAGCCCGGCGTTACCCTGGCACAGGCGAACGCCGATGTCGCGCGCATGATCCCCATGGTGAACCTGAGGTTCCCGCCGCCTCCCGGATTCAGCGCCAAGCTATTTGAGGACGCCCACATCCAGGCGGCCCTGCGGCCCCTGAAGCGGGACGTGACGGGCGATCTGGGAAAGGTCCTGTGGATTCTGATGGCCAGCATCGGGGTGGTGCTGCTGATCGCATGCGCCAACGTCGCCAACCTTCTGTTGGTCCGCGCCGAAGGACGCCAGCAGGAACTCGCCGTTCGCACGGCGCTGGGCGCCGGTTCCATTCAGATCGCCTCGCAGTTCCTGATAGAGAGCGTGCTTCTTGGCGTGCTCGGAGGGGCCGCCGGACTCGGGCTCGCCTATGCCGCCTTGCGCCTTCTGGCCGCGCTCGCGCCCCCATTCCTGCCGCGTCTCGAAAACATTACCATCGATCCCGCGGTGCTTCTATTCACGGTCGTGCTCTCGTGCCTGGCGGGCGTTCTTTTCGGACTGATCCCCGTCGTCAGATTCGCATCGTCTGGCGTCACCACGGCCCTGCGCGCCGGCGGACGGACATTAAGCCAGAGCCGGGAAACCCATCGTACGCGGAACACGCTGGTGATTCTGCAGGTGGCGCTGGCGATGGTTCTGTTGATCAGTTCCGGCCTCATGATCCGGACATTTCTTCGCCTGCGGCACGTCCAGCCCGGATTCACGGCGCCGCGGGAATTGCAGACCTTGGCCGTTTTCATTCCGGAAAGTCAGATCAAAGAGCCGGAGCGGGTCGTCCGCATGCAGCAGGATATGCTCCAAAAGATCGCGGCCGTGCCGGGAGTTTCCTCCGCCGCCTTCGCGAACTCCGTCCCCACCGACGGAAACGACAGCACCGATCTCTTGTATGCCGAGGACAAGACGTACGCTGAGGGCAAACTGCCGCCGCTTCGCCGCTTCAAGTTCGTCGCTCCGGGCTTCTTTCATACCATGGGCACGCGGCTGATAGCCGGACGGGACCTCTCCTGGACCGACATCTACGGCCAACGGCCGGTCGTAATCGTATCCGAAAACCTGGCTCGTGAACTCTGGCGCGAGCCTGCCGCGGCGATCGGAAAGCGCATTCGTGAGGGCATGAAAGATCCCTGGCGCGAGATTGTCGGTGTGGTGCAGGATATCCGGAGCGACGGCCCCGATCACAAGGCGCCCACGACCGTGTATTGGCCGGTCATGATGAAAAACTTTTGGGGCGATGCGATGTTCGTCACGCGGCGCGCGGTTTTCGCCGTCCGAAGCACTCGCGCGGGCTCTCAGGGTCTCCTCAAGGATCTGCGGCAGGCCGTCTGGTCCGTCAATTCGGATGTCCCGCTCGCCAACACGCGCACCTTGGAAGACGTCTACCGGGCTTCCATGGCCAGAAGTTCGTTTACTCTCGTGATGCTCGCCATTGCCGGTGGCATGGCGCTGCTGCTGGGTGTGATCGGCATCTACGGCGTCATTTCGTATTCCGTATCGCAGCGGACGCGCGAGATGGGCATTCGAGTGGCCCTCGGCGCCGGGCAAAATGCCCTGACAGTCATGATCGTTCGGCAGGGCATCGGCCTGGCCGCCATAGGTATAGCCGCCGGTCTCGTCACGGCCGCGGCTGTAACCCGTATGATGGCGTCGATGTTGTTCGAAATCGGTACGGTGGACCCACTTACTTATGCGCTCGTCGCCGCCGGCCTGCTGGCGGCCGCCGCCACAGCCAGCTATCTCCCCGCGCACCGGGCTTCCACCATAAATCCCGCGGACGCGCTGCGAACGGAATAAGTCCAATCAGTGGGGCAGGCGCTCCGGCTGCGGCGGCCTTCCAGGCTGCCAAGACTTCAGTTGCAGTGAACAGTAACTGGACTCGCCAGACCCAGCGGCAGCGACATCGCCTCGGCCTCGACAGCCTCCCGTTCCGCCGGGGAAAGGCGGCGCCAGGCGTCGATCGAGACCACGGCCGCCGACCGGCGCCATGTCCCGGCGATCTCCCCACCCACCAGTAGCGCGCCAGGCCATACGCGCGTCGTCCACAACGCGGCCCGTCGCCTGGCCTCCGGCACGACGATCCCCCGGTCGGCTCCCCACAGCAAGTAGTATGCATCGCCACTAGGCAGGAACCTCGCTGGCGCGGCAGGGCCGGGCGGCGCCCGAAACACTTCCTCGTCACTCGCCAGGATCCAGGCATCGCCGATGGGGGTGCTCGCGGGCGTCAGCATACTTGCGAGCGCCGCGAAAGCCGAGTTGGCCTCCGCTCCCCGAATTCCGGCCCAGCGGCCGAACGACGCGGCCGTCGCCGGACCGAAGATGTGCAGGTACCGGCGCGCAAGTTCGAGACGTGCGTGCCCTGGGTCCATGTCGGTCGGTGCCACGGTCCAGATGATCGGCTGGCGCGCGCCGTCCCAGCGCAGGAGCACTGTGCCCGTCGGCGATGCGTATCGCAGGCTGTTCGGTGGCACGCCCATAGCGCGCCCGGCCTGGCCGAACGGCATCCGCCTGCCGTCGAGGAACGCGTGCAGCCGGTGCGCAGTATCGTGGGCCCGCGCGCGGCGGCGGGCGTCCTCCGCCAACCGCCCGAGTGAGAATATCGGGAGGTCCCGCGAAGCGATGACGTAGTCGCTGTACCGCGGTCCCCAGAGCTGCACAAGGGACGGATGCTCCCAACTGGTCGAACTGGTGCCCTCAACTCGCGCGTGGATCGACAGTAATGCGGCGCGCGGCACGGAGTCCTGCAGCCCGGCCCACGCGGCCCGCCGGAGCGACCTCGCCCCTGACGGCAGGCGTTCGTCAAGTGAGCCGGCCCTCCGCCTGAAGGCCAGGATCTGCAGCCGCGAAAGTTCCAGTCGTGGAATCGTGCGGGCCATATTCTACTGCCTCTGATAATGCCAGAAAATACGGCTCAATTCGTACGCAATGCCACCATAGGATCGATGCGCGAGGCTCTCCATGCTGGAATATACCCAGCGACAGCGGCGACCGTGGTCAACAGCGCTCCCATAGCGATAAATGTGATCGGATCGCCGGACGTTACCCCGAACAGCAGGCTGCCGAGCGTGCTCGACAAAACCCGGGCCGCTACCATTCCCAGCCCGAGACCCAGAGCGGCCAGCCCAAGAGTCCGGAGCACGATGCCGCGTTGCAGGTCAATGGCGGAAGCTCCCAGCGCCATCCGAATGCCAATTTCCGGCACCCGTTGACTGACCGAAAACGAAATCACGGCGTAGATTCCCAGCGAAGCAAGCACCAGCGCGAACGCCGCGAAGCCCGCCAGCAGCAGCACCAGGAACCGCCGCGGCGAAACCGCTCTGTCGACCAGATCCTGGAACGTCTGAAACTCGCGCACCGGCAGATTCGGATCGACGTGCCGGAGGGCCGTTCGCAGCCCCGCCGCCAGGCTGTCCGGTGGAAGCGCGGTTCGCACCACCAGTTGCATGGCCGCATAATCGCCCGTTTGCCGCATCGGCAGATACATTTCCAACCCGCCGGTCGTTTCCAGAGCTGTGTGGCGGACGTCCGCGACTACCCCGGCCACCCGCCGTCCGCCATCCGTCGTGATCATCTGGCCGAGCGGGTTCTGGCCCGGCCAGAGCGTCCGCGCCATCGTCTCATTCACCACCACCACGCGTTCGCTGTCTGCTCGATCCCTCTGCGTGAAGTCTCTGCCCAAGCGCAGCGGAATTCCTGCCGCTGCGAAATACCCGTCGGTCACCACGCGAATGAACGCCTCCGGTTGGTGGCCCTTTTCGTAAACCTGTCCTACAGCAGCGACAGCCCATGACCGGTCGTCGCGCAGTGGCAGGACGTCGGTAATCCCTGCCGCGAGGATGCCGGGGACAGAGCGGGCGCGGTTCAGCAAATCGTCGACAAAAGAGTTCTCCTGCGCGAAACTCGAGATGCGGAAACTCGGGTCTACCCTCAAGGCGGCCGCCCGCTCCGGTTGAAATCCCAGATTCACGTCGAGGACGCGGAGAAAGCTGCGAATCAGCAGCCCCGCGCCGACCAGCAGGATGCAGGCGAAGGCGAGTTCGGAGACCACCAGCCCATCGCGGACCCAGGCATGCCGCCTGCCGCCGCTCGATCCGCGGCTGGCATCTTGCAACCCTTCCTGAAGAGAGACTGTCGTGACCCTTAGGGCCGGCAGCAGGCCAAAGAGCACGCCGCAACCAACCGCGGCCAGCAAAGTGAAGACGAGCGCGTTCCCATCGATCCGAATGCTTGCGAGCAAAGGAAGGTTGAATGCATCGAGATGCGCCAGTTCACGCGTGCCGGCCATAGCCAGGATCAGTCCCAACACGGCACCGCAACCGGCGAGTGCCACGCTTTCGGTCAGCATCTGCCGCAGCAGGCGCGAACGCCCTGCTCCTAACGCGGCGCGCATGGCCATCTCCTTCTGCCGCGCGGCCAACCTCGCCAATTGCAGATTGGAAAGATTCGCGCACACAATCAACATCACTACACCGACCGCGCAGGCCAGCACAAACAGGGCCGGAGTCACTCGTCCGCTCACGCGTTGCGCCAATGGGGCCAGCGCCGGAGTGATCGGGTTCCGTTCCGGATACTGACTCCGCAATTGCTTCCCGAGCATGGCAAACTCAGCCCGCGCGCCCTGGATGGTGGCGCCAGGCTTCAGTCTGCCGATGATCTTCATCGTGTTCCCCTGGGGTTTCGTTTGGTCATTCACCGGCCAGGGAATAAAGATATCGATCGGTGTGCCTGGGGCAAAGACGCTCGCGAAATCAAAGGTTGCAGGCATCACGCCCACCACTGTCGCCGGCTGGTTGTTCAAGGTCAGCTTGCGCCCCACCACGCTGGGGTCCGAAGCGAAGCGCCGCCGCCAAAAGTCGTAGCTCAACACGACGGCAGGCGGAGCAGCATATCTCCCCTGGCACTCCTCGGCGGTGAACGATCTTCCGATCGCGGGTTCAACACCCAGCAAGGCGAAAAGGTTCCCCGTTACCGGCACACTCGTGAGGCGCTCCGGTTCGCCGGATCCCGTCAGTTCCCTGTCTCCCGGAAAATAGAACCCGGACCAACCCGCCAGATCTGAGAATGACCGGCTCAACTCCCGGAGGTCCGCATAGTGTTCGGTTTGCGTGGCGGTCCAGTCGTCGCCATTGGTAATCCATACCAGGCGTCCCGGATCGCGAAACGGTAGTGGGCGCAGCAGCAGCGCATTCACCACACTGAAGACCGTGGAACTGGCTCCGATGCCGAGGCCGGCGATGAGCATCGTGAACACCGTGAAACCGGCATCGCGCCGCATGCCGCGAAATGAGTGGCGCAAATCCTGTACCAGGTCGCTCATCCAGCGCGCGATCCAGGTGGAGCGGGAGTCTTCCGAGTTTTGTGTCATATTGCCAAACTTTCTGTGAGCCGCGGCGCGCGCTTCCGGTTCGGACATGCCTTGCGCGGCCAGTTCCTCAATCATCGACTCGATATGGAATTCCATCTCCTCCCACAGCAAGCCTTGCCTTTCGCGGCGGTTTATCCAGTACCGTAGACGGCGCCGAATACCCTTCCAACTCACTGCGCGTACCCCATGATGCGGGCTACCGCTCCGGTAACCTTCAGGTAACGGGCAGACTCTTGCGCCAGATGTTTGCGGCCGTCGGGAGTCAGCTTGTAGAAACGCGCGCGCCGATTGTTGGCCGACGTGCCCCACTCACCATCGATCCAGCCATTCACTTCGAGGCGCTGCAGAGCCGGGTAAAGGGATCCTTCTTCCACCCGCAGCAGATCGTCGGACAACTGCTGAATCAGTTGTGCGATGGCATACCCATGCAAATGGCCCCGCAGCAGTATCTTGAGGACCAGCATGTCCAGCGTACCAGGCAGGAGATCGCTCTTCGTCTTCTCCGTTCCCATAGACCGTCTGATTATAGAACGCTGGACTTTCCATCCAGTTAGCCTGAAAACGCGATTTTTTTAATCAGGCGGTCTTTGGGAGCGAAAAGTGGGGCAGACACCCCGCCCTCATCCGCGCGGCCGAAGCTAAACGGCATAACTCCCGCGCAGTCCGCAGATCCTTTTGATATAACCGAGGTAGATGACGCCGCCTTCGATCCATTTCAATCCGGTCGCCACGCTCGGATTGATTCTCCCACTGCTCGCCTGCGCTGCGGGGAACGGGCCAGCCGCCGGATTGCCATTGCATACTCAGCATCATTGGATCGTGGATGCCACCGGCGCTCGCGTGAAGCTCGCGGGAGTGAATTGGTACGGCGCCGATAACACCGAATTCTCAGTCGGCGGTCTGGCCTATGCTCCCCTGGCCGCCATCGCGCACCAGGTGAAAGCCATGGGCTTCAACAGCGTGCGCATTCCCTGGTCCAACCAACTCGTCGAAACCAATCCGCGGGTGCCGGACTATGCGCTCGCTGCGAATCCCGCGCTTAAGGGAAAACGGGCACTCGAGGTCCTCGACCTGACGATCGAAGCGCTGTCACGCGAAGGCGTCTACGTGATTCTAGACAATCACGTCAGCCGCGCCGACTGGTGCTGCTATCAAGGCGACGGCAACGCACTTTGGCACAGCGCTGCCTATTCCGAACAGCGCTGGCTGGCGGACTGGCGCTTGATGGCCCGGCGCTACAGGCGTCAACCGGCGGTAATCGGCGCGGACCTGCGCAACGAGCTGCGCTTCGGCGCGGCCTGGGGCGGCAAGGATCCCGCTCTGAACTGGCATGCTGCCGCCGAGCGTGGCGGAAACGCCATCCTTGCCGGGAATCCGAATCTGCTCATCTTCGTGGAGGGCGTGGACTATGCTCTCGACCTTACCGGCTTCGTGCGTTTGCCGGTGCGATTGAACGTTCCAAACCGGTTGGTCTACTCTGCGCACGACTATCCGTTCGATCACAAAGGCGAACACACCTATGACGATTACGTGAAGGCCGTGCAGTCGAAGTGGGCATTCCTGCGCCAAGAGTCCGGCACGCCGCTGTGGATCGGGGAGTTTGGTACCTGCCAGGAACCGCGCTGCCTGGATAGTTCCGATCCCAACCAGGAAGGTTTCTGGTTTCAACACATCATCCGCTTTCTGCACGAGACGGATCTGGACTGGTGCTATTGGCCGCTGAACGGGACGCAGCTCAGTGGTCACACGCGGAACTTCGGCGATCTGGAGGACTACGGCGTGTTGAACCCCGCTTACGACGGGCCCGCATCACCGCGGATGCTGCGCCTGTTGCAGAGCGTGCAAGCCCCGGCGAGCATGAAGTGACATTTGACTGGATGGAAAGGGGCGGTACGTCCGGACGCTCGGCCTTACCTCGGTTTCCTGTTTGTGCGACCCGTCCACTTCGCGCATGTAAGTGATTTGTATCTGAAAGTGTCAAGTTTTCAACTGCCTTTGGGAAGCGGAAAAGAGTTGTAAATGAGCAGGTCGAGTTGCGTGTCTACCCGATCCAGGGCTTGTCGGAGCGGGAACGGTAGAACGGCATCATTGGCCATAGACATAGCCATGGCGGGACGCAAGACGCCAGCCTCCAGCCGCGAGAACAGCCGGGCGATCTTCCAGCCGTAAGGAGTGACGAAGTCGCGATTGGTTGTGGCTGGACTGCCGTAGCTGAAGACGGCCAAAAAGCAGCAGCAGCGCCATCACCCGCGGTTGGCCGAACTTCAACCCCGCTCCGCGCAGGCCGCTGTTGTGGCTGACGCGTTCGACTTCCAGTAAGCGCCGGTCGATCTGTCGGCCGATTTTCTGCAAGTACGGCAGATTGCTCAATCCCTTATTGGCCCCCAAGTCACCCGCGTTGCGGAACGTCCCCTCCGTCCGGCAGCCACGGCCTTCCTTGAAATACTCCTTCAGGTCGAAGTTCTTGCATGGGATGTGCAGACTGGGTTGCACGCCTTACGGTACCAGCCGATTCCGCCAATTCACACGTAAGTTCATAGGTCCGGCGGCGGGATGACGGATCGCAAACAAACGGAAATGCCGATCGCCAAAGACCAGCGCGTTGCTTGTGCATAAATCCGAGGGCTTGGACGTTTGCGTGTGCCGTCCGGCCGGATGTACGCTGAAGGGGATGCCTGAAGCACTCAGCAGCCAGCCGTTTCCGGTCGAAACGGGCCCCGACGATATAATTCGCGTTCGTGGCACGCGAGTCACACTCGACACAGTCTGGGCTGCCTTCAACGACGGCGCCACCGCCGAAGAGATTGTTCAGCAATATCCGTCCCTTTCCTTGGCGGACGCCTATCAAACGATCGGCTATTGTCTGCGAAACCCGGCGATAGTGGCCAGGTATCTAGCGGAGCGAAGCGCGCACGGCGAGGAAGTCAGGAGTTCAAATGAATCCCGCTGGCCGCCGGACGGTATTCGTGCCCGATTGTTGGAACGGCGGCCCCGGTAGCCATGTTGCGTTGGCTGGCCGACGAGAATTTCAATAACGATATCCTCCGCGCGCTATTCCGTCTAAGACGCGATCTCGATATCGTCCGAGGGCAGGATGTGGGACTAACCGGACTTGGCGATGAAACGGTTCTGGCGTGGGCGGCGGAACATAACCGCCTGCTCCTGACCCACGACGTTTCGACCATTACAGCGCACGCGTACCGCCGGGTCATGGAAGGGGATGCTATGCCCGGCGTGTTCGAAGTAAGTCGCCGTGTTACCGTGCGGTCTGCCGCCGAGGACATCATCTTACTCTCGGAGTGTAGCCTCCCCGGCGAGTGGGAGGGTCAGGTCCGGTATCTGCCATTGCGGTAGCAATGCCGGCGGAAGCGAGCGCGTTTACCGTTCCTAATCCGCAACCACAGTTACGACGTTCGGCTTCGAAGCAGCAGTTCGCAGCCACCAGAACCCCCGGGCAGCAAATGGCTTCGGATCTCAAAATCAGGGGATTGGCGAAACTGTGATCACGCGAACCTGCGGAGGTGTGGAAAACGCCTCGCCGACCAGTTGTTCACGAAGCCCAGAACGCACGAACTGGCTGTTGCGCTGCCGGTTCGGGATCGAGGATTCACAGAGCGTGCACGATTTGCTATCGTTGCCATCGAGATGAAAGGAGATATTCGTTCGAAGCTCCGCCGCGAGTTTGCACAGCCTCACCTCCGAACAGCAGGTTGTCTATATCCTCGTTGAAATGCGCAAGCTGCTCGAACCGAACAATGACAAGGACAGGTTCCCGGCGCTCAACTTCTATTGCGACTGTGCTGCGCATCCGGCGTTCGATAGGGTTGGCGTATGTCGATAGCGTCATAGTTAATTTCTTGACCTGCGGGGCGTGAATTCCGAGAAGCACTCGCTGGCGCTTCGGTGGAGTTGGATCAACAAGCGGACGGGCGGCGCGTGCCGCATGCACGGCTTTGTCTTGTGATCTCGCGGCGGTTCTGCGAGAAGATGGTTTTATGCCGCGAACGCCGAATCTGGGATGTCTCAAGCAAATGCTCCGGGGCTTGGCTAGGATTATATGCGAGCTTCAAGACGCTGCTTGCGACCCGGAGAAGGGGTTCGCCGCCCCTTCTGGGCTGCCCACGATTCACGGTAGCGTGGTTATGCGGCCCGAGTTCGTTGAAGCCCGGTTTGAGACGTTGGACAAACTAGACGACCTTTTAGGCGCCGATGGGGTTTGGAGCAGGTCATCCCTCGATGACACACTCTGGGACTTTATAGCGCGCATAGCCGATCTGCAGCCAGGCCGGCGCTCGGATGGCATTGCGAAGGCGGTCGAGGAGACCGCGGGCCGCTTCAATGAGGTTCCATCGTCGTGGGTGGTCGATATCATCGTCTATGGTTTTGACCAGGGCTGTGCCGGCGTGCGCTTCGGGCGGATCCTCCTGATAGCCGAGGATATCGACGCAATCGCCCTGCAGCACCAGAAATTCGACGGGTTCCCGAGGGGAACGCAGGTCCTTGCGAGACTGGAAACGACGGCCATCGACGAGCGCTCGGCCAGAGAGCACGCGGAGAGCATCCTTGATGAGCATCTTCTGATCATCAATGCCCTGTGCGCTCGCGACGTGCCTTCCCCTATTCAAGTGTCGCGTACCGACCATATTCGTCCGCTCTACTCCGCGACCAGGATCGCTGGCGACCAAACTGCGGCCCGCCTGTATACATCGGCGCAGCATCGGAGAATCCCCCTTGCGGGGCCGGAGTTAAGGGAGGAGACGGAGGGCCCGGTCGGAGGCAGAGTCCACGCGATGCTCAACGGCCCAGACAATGAATTCAACCGCCGCGTCTTGCTGGGCTACCAGTACGCAGGTGCGGCCTGCGTCGACCACCACCCTGAGCGAAGCTTCCTAATGCTTGCCATAGCGCTTGAAAGCTCGATCCTTGGCAAGGACACGAAGACGGAACTAACTTACCAACTGGGCGCTCGCGTCGCTCATTTGATCGGTAACGGCCTGCTGGGGCGGAAACTGGTCGCACGAACCGTCAATGACTTGTATGATCGCCGCTCGCGGATCGTTCACGCCGGTCAATATGGAGTTTCGCGGAGGGAGGCGATCTTGATGTTCTTCTACTGCAAGACGGCGCTAACCATGCTGGTCATGGCACCCAGCTTCCGGAGTTTCACAACCAACACGGATCTTGAGGGTTGGTTCAAAGACCGAATTCTGGACGGGCCTAATCACTACCCGTCTGGCTCCTAAAGCGGAAAATGAACGCTGGTATCGGCGCGGATGGAGAGCTGCGCGGGCCGACTGACAACTCAATATCCGGCTGGCGTGATGTGCAGTAACCCGAAGAGCGCGGCGCTGTCTCCGTCCGTCTTCAACCGTAAAGTACGGCGGGAACTGTCCCTGGCACGCCTATTTCGGGTACGCGTGGTAGCTCCGAAGGTCATCGGGACCGATCTCTTCAACCGGCGTATCCACGTGGCTACGGAAATGCTCAACGGCCTTCAGGTACGAGTGAATAGTGGTAGCAGCGTAGTTGCGGCGTACGAGCTCTTCTCGCA
>DATKNQ010000291.1:0-5753 GCA_035541265.1 Bryobacteraceae bacterium | reverse complement strand
CCGGTCGAACTCGAAGACCGGCGCTTCGGTTTGCTGGTGCTCGGCGTCGAGAAGGGCAGTCCGGCAGAGTCAGCGCCGCTGTGGGTCGGCGACATTCTGATCGGCGCGGGAGGGCGGCGGTTCCGTTCGGTGGACGATCTGCACCTGTTGCTCGACGGTACGCTGGCGGGCTCGGACGGTGTGATCCACCTGCAATTCTTCCGCGGCGATCGCGCTGCCACGCGCGAGGTGGCCATCCGGCTGACGAGAGCATGGGCGGCGGCGGCGTGATCCGGCTGCTGATCGCGGCGCCGTCCGCGATCGCGCGCGCAGGCCTGGAATCCATCGCGGCTGCGGCTAATGGCATCGATGTAGCCGTAGCTGCCGGCCTCGCAGGCATCGCCGCGGAAGTCGACCGCCATCAGCCGGATGTGCTGCTGGCCGCCGTCGAGGGCCATCCGGACGAGCCGCCCGAAGAACTGATGTCGCTCGCGGGGCGCGATGGCGCGCCGGCCATCGTCTTACTCGCGCCTGACCTGCAGCCGGCCTGGACCGGCGAAGCGCTGCGCGCGGGCATTCGCGCCGTGCTGCCCGGCGATCTGGGCGCGCGCGAGATTCTGGCCGCGGTGGAAGCTGCCGCGGCCGGGCTCGTAGTGCTGCATCCGCAGGACCTGCCGGCGCTCGCCGTGGAACGGCCGGTGGTTCCGCCGGCATCTGCGCAACCGCTGAGCCCACGCGAGATTCAGGTGCTCGGCATGCTCGCCGAAGGCTACGGCAATAAGACCATCGCGTGGAAGCTCGGCATCTCCGAACATACTGCTAAGTTCCACGTCGCCTCGATTCTGACCAAGCTGAGCGCCGGTACGCGCACGGAAGCGGTCACGATCGGCATCCGGCGCGGACTGATTCTCATCTAGTGTTGTAGGTATGGCTTCGGGTTACGACGCTCTCAGGGAAGACGCAGCGTGGTTCGACATCTCCGCGCGCGGACGGATTTACGCCGCGGGAGCGGACCGGGCGCGGCTGCTGCACGCTATCAGTACAAACCACATCCAACAGCTCAAGCCCGGCCAGGGCTGCTACGCCTTCTTTCTGAATGCGCAAGGGCACATCCAGGCGGACGTCAACCTGCTTTGCCTGGAAGATCGCATGCTGCTCGACACCGAACCCGAGACACGCGAAAAAGTCCTGCGCCATGTGGACAAGTACATCATTGCCGACGACGTGACGCTCGAAGATGTCACGGATACGCTGGGCTGTGTGGCGCTCGAAGGTCCCCGTGCGGCGGAAATGTTGGGCGGCATGGGCGCGCCGGTGCCGGAGGAGGATTACGCGCACGTGGAGTGGAGCGGCGCACGAATCGAGCGCGCGAGCGTTACGGGCGCGCCGGGCTTTCGCATCTTTATGCCTGCAGCAGGCCGGGCGGATTGGATCGCGCGGCTGGAATCGGCCGGTGCGGCCGCAGCCACGCCGGAAGATATCCTCGTCGTGAGGCTCGAGCACGGCAAGCCTCGTTACGGTGACGACATCTTCGACACGACGCTGCCCCAGGAAACGCAGCAGATCCACGCCATCCACTTTGCGAAGGGCTGCTACCTGGGCCAGGAGATTGTGGAGCGGATCCGCTCGCGCGGGCACGTGAATCGTCTGCTGATGAAGCTGGAATTCGAAAGCACGGAGCCGCCGGCCAACGGCGCCAAGGTGTTTGCGGGTTCCGCCGAAGCAGGGGAGATCACCTCGTCTGCATTTTCGCCGGCGCTGGGCCGGATCGTTGCCCTGGCGTACGTGCGGGCCCAGTATGCGGCTGCGCCTATTAGCCGATCTTCTCCGCCAGCTCGATGATGATTCCCTGCGGGCCGCGGACGTAGCAGAGCCGGTAGCTATCCTGGTAGCGCTCCAAGTCGCCGACGAGTTCAGCGCCGCGGGCGCGCAGGCCGGCCACGACGGCGTCGATATTCTTGACGGCGAATGCGATGTGGCGAATACCCGGCGTGTTCGCCGGCGCGTGCCGCTTGTCGCCCTGGATTGACGGCGAGTGGAACTTCGTCAGCTCGAGTCGTCCGTCGCCGTCCGGAGTTTGCATCATCGCAATGTCCGCCCGTACGCCCTCGAGCCCCACCACGCGGTCCACCCAGCGACCTTCGACAGTCCCCTGACCCTGCAGCACGAGTCCGAGTTGGACGAAGAACGCAGTCGCGGCTGCCAGGTCGTCAACCACGATGCCGACGTGTTCCATCCGTTGGATAGTCATGCGTT
The DNA here is from genome assembly GCA_035541265.1 of Bryobacteraceae bacterium. Taxonomy (GTDB): domain Bacteria; phylum Acidobacteriota; class Terriglobia; order Bryobacterales; family Bryobacteraceae; genus Bog-159. The sequence goes on along the minus strand of DATKNQ010000291.1, from coordinate 3,518 downwards.
GGCCGCGCCTGCCACGCCATCTAGGCGGCGCCGGAATGCAGCACGCGGACCGGCGCGCGGGTGCGAAACTCGTAGCGCGCGATTTTGACCGCGGCTGTGTGCGCTTCACTGTGGACCACCGAGCCGCGGATTTCGAGCTTCATGAAACAGGTGTTGTCCAACTTGGCGGGCCAATCCATGGCCAGCCTCACGTTCGCGCCGGGCCTGAGGGATTGCTCGGTCGTGAAACGGATTTCGTCACTGCTGATCTCGAGCGTCTTGCCCGTGCCGGCCGCTGAGATGCGGCTGCCTGTGACACATTGGTAACGCACCTCCTGCTCGATCGGAAAGCGATGCTTGCCAGCCCACGGGCCTTTAGGCCTATCCCGTCTCTTGTTTGCCATGTGAGAAGACCTTACAGTCAATAGTGCAGCGGAGGGCTCTTTCGTTACACGTGCCGGTTGCGCTACACTCGTAGAAACTCGGAGGCGATCGATGCGTATTGCCATGCTTGCCCTAGCCGCGTTGCCGCTGCTGGCGGGCGACATCACCTACAGCGACATCGCGCCTATCTTCTACCGGCATTGCGCTACCTGCCACCATCCCAACGACGTCGCGCCCATGACGCTGCTCAGTTACCAGCAGACGCGGCCGTGGGCGGCCTCCATTCGCGAGGCGGTACTCACGCGGCAGATGCCGCCCTGGAAGGCCGATCCGCATTTTGGGAAATGGTCGAACGACTGGAGCCTGAGCGATAGCGATATCGCCGCGATCAAGGCCTGGGTCGACGGGGGAGCCAAGGAAGGCGATCCAGCGAAGCTGCCGGCCGTACCGGTATTTACGGACGGGTGGCGGATCGGCAAGCCGGATGTGATCATCGCGATTCCGCCGCACACGCTAACCCCCGACGGGCCCGACGAATACGAATATTTCACCGTGCCGACCAGTTTCACCGAGGACAAGTGGGTGGTGGCGGCGGAGCTGCGTCCGGGCAACCGGCGGATCGTGCACCATGCGCACGTCTTCGTGAATGCGCCGGAGAAGCCGGCAGGCATGAAGAAAGACACGCCTCCCGATCCCGAGGAAGCCTACGCGAAGTGGCTGCGCGTGCGCGAGGGCAAGCTGACGTGGATGCGGCTCGACGCGCCGGTGATCGACGACGGCTGCATCGTTGATGATAATTCCTACTGGCCGGGCGAGAAGCCGCGTGATGATAGATTCGGCAGTTGGGGAATGCTGGCCTCGTATCTGCCGGGGCGCGAGCCGGACGTTTATCCGGAAGGGACGGCGCGGCGGATTCCGGCCGGATCCACCATCGGTTTCCAGATCCACTATTCGAAGGCCACCAGGAAGCAGGAGACGGACGTAACGGCAGTCGGGCTGATCTTCGCCAAGGAGCCGCCGAAACAGGTGGCCAAGCGCGTGGACCTGTCAAACTACTTCTTCCGCATTCCGGCGGGCGATCCGAACGTGCAGGTCAGTGAGTGCCACACCTTCAAGCAGGACATGTGGCTGACCAGCCTGACGCCGCACATGCATCTGCGCGGCAAGGATGCGCGGTTTGAAGTGACGTATCCCGACGGCCGCAAAGAGACGCTGCTGTCGGTGCCGCATTACAACTTCAACTGGCAGATCACCTACCGGTTCAGCGAGCCGAAGTACCTGCCGAAGGGGACGCGCCTCGCCATCATCGCGCACTTCGACAACTCACCCAACAATCCACTGAATCCCGATCCGAGCAAGGTGGTGCGCTGGGGCGAAGCGAGCGAGATGGAGATGATGGACGGCTGGATCGAGTATCTGGACCAGGGGCCGCGGCAGGAAGTCGCGTCCAGCAGTCACTTGAGCACGAACCGGACCACGGCTTTGCCGAAGTGAATCTCGTCGCCGGGCTCGAGTTTGGTGCCGCGCGCGCTGCGATGCACTTCGTGGCTGAGGCCGTCGCGTACGATCCAGGTGGCCGGGGCGGATTCGTCGCGGCTGTACCAGCGGTCGTTGAACAGGCGGTATTCGCCGCTGGCGCGATCGTAGAGGATGTGGGCGTGCTCGCGCGAGACGGTGCGATTGATTTCGTTTTCCTCGGTGAAGGCCAGATCGTTGCGGCGGAACAGGCCTTCCGAGCGATAGACATCTACCGTGCGGCCGATATTTGTGCGGGCCTTCGATAGCGGGATCTCGGCGGCGTTGGCCTTGCCTTCCATCACCACCAGCCTGGCGGTGCGGCGCGGCGCGGCCGGGCGATCCTGAGATTCTGCTTCGACCCATACCCACGCTTCGCCGGGCGCGGGCAGGTCGCGCGTGATGTGCACGTCGACGCGCAGGTCCTCGGGATAGCGGCATTCGTTCTTGTCGAGATAGGCGCGCAGTTCCTGTTCGAAATATCTGCGGAAGAACGCGCCGGTGAAAACCGGGGCGCGGCTGTCTTCGATGCCGCGCAGCTTGATATGCACCAGATTTGACGGAAAGACCTTCTTGCCGCCGGCGCGATAGCTCTTGGCCTGCACCTGCTCGAGGATGGCGAGCCGGACCTCCGCCACTTCGGGCGGCTCATCGGACTGGCCGTGCGCGAACGGCGCCTCGAAAACCGTGCGGCCGAATCGTTCGAAGAAATCGGAGAGGTTCATTTGGGGACGATCCCTAAATCCTGGGCAGCCTCCATGATCTCACGCGCGATGGGCGCGGCGACCGATCCGCCGTAGCCGCCATGCTCGACCAGCACGGCGAAGGCGATGCGATGGCCGGCGTCGCCATCGTAGGGCGCGAATCCCGCGAACCAGGCGTGCGGATCGCCCTGATCGAGCTGCGCGGTGCCGGTCTTGCCCGCCAGGTTGACGGGCGTGCCGGCCATGGCGTGGCGCGCGGTGCCGTCTGTGACGACTTTGCGCATGGCGCCCGCGATGAATGCGGCTTGTTCGGGGGGCACGATGGCGCGCGGCGGGTCTTGGCGTGAGTTGCTTGCATCGAGGATCCAGCGGCCTTCGGGCATGGCGCCTCCGGCGGCGATGGTGGCCGCCACGCGCGCCATCTTGAACGGCGTGATGAGCAGCGGTCCCTGGCCGTAGGAAGCGAAGGGCAGCGCCTTCTTCAGCTCGGACGGCGTGCCGGATGGGATGTCCAGTAGATCGGCGGTCTGCCTCAACTCATCAGCGCCGACCATGTAGGTGCCGAGCTGGGCGAAGTAGGCATTGCAGGAAACCTGAATGGCGCGCTCCATGGTGAGGGTGCCGTGGGGATGGTCTTTGATGTCGTCGCGGATCGGGCGGCGCCAGCCCTCGACGACGGCTCCGGCGCGGCCATCGCCCAGGCGGCGGCAGGTGAAGGCTTTGTCGCGCAGCGCGGGATCGCGGCGCAGGGCGGCCATGGCGGTGACCAGCTTGAACGTGGAACCCGGCGGATATTCACCGTAGCGCGCGCGGTCGAGCAATTCGTCGTTGGTGGGCGGGGCGTTGCGCGCGCCTGGCGGCGCAAGATCGGGCAGGCTGGCCATCGCTAGAACGTCGCCCGTGTGCGCGTCCATCACCACGGCCGCGCCTTTCTGT
>DATKNQ010000290.1:0-7557 GCA_035541265.1 Bryobacteraceae bacterium | reverse complement strand
CAGTGGGCTCATCCAGGCTCTCGCTGCCTTTCACGCGCCACGAATCCACCGCCAGGTTGTGCGCCACCGCGAACAGCCAGCCCTCGAAGCTGCGGCGCGCATCGTAATGCCCGATCTTCTCCATCACCCGCAGCCAGGTCTGCTGGAACAGATCGTCGGCCACGGCGGGATCGTGTACCAGGCGCAGGAGATAACGGTAGAGCCGGTGCTGATAGCGCGAGATGATCGCGGCCAGCGCGTCGGGATCGCCTTTGCGCAGCCGGACGATCGAATCTTCCACGCCGCTGAACGCTTCCGGATTCATTGCCGCCGCGAGGATCATAGCACTATGCGCTATACGGATGGACTCCGCAAAAGGACCCATCCCGGCATATACTGGTGAGGGAAAGCGCGGGATGGCACTGGAAATCACGCAGAAGGAAGTCGCACCCGGCACGGCCGTGATCGCTCTGGAAGGCAACGTGATGCGCGGGCCGGAGGGCGAGCGTATCGAGACCGTTCTTCAGGACCTGCTCGGACAGGGCTGCCGCAAAGTCATCTTCGATCTTACGGGCGTGAAGCGGATCGACAGCACCGGCATTGGCCGCTTCATTTCCAGCCTCAACAGAATCGAGGAGACCGGCGGCAAGCTGCGCATGGCGGGCGCACAGGGCTACGTGCGCGAATGTTTCCGCGTCACCCGGCTGGACACCATCTTCAAATTCTGTGAAACCGTCGAAGACGCCGTGGCGGTTTAGTGCGCGCCAGTGTAGGCGACGTAGCCGATGCCGATCGCAGCCGGCGAATCCGGAGCGGCCAGCAGTCCCTTCAGCCATTGTTTCCGCCGCAGCTTCAACGCCGCCAGCAAATCCACGCCGCATTCGAAGCGCAGATGATTCATGGACGCCATGCTGTTGTAAGCCGCGGCCGCCAGCGGCGCGGCCAGCGCGGGCGCGCCGGATACCGGAGTGGCGGAGATCGGTACACTGGCCACTTCATCCATCGGACGGAATCCGCGCATCGCCGGCCCCCGCTGCGCCCGGAAGACTGGAGCGGCCGCCAGCATTGGGACGAGTCCCGTGGCGCGCGGCCGGAAGTTGGTGGGATGATACCGGCGCATGCCGATCGCGCGGCTGATGGTGGACATCTGCGAGCCATTCAAGGCGCCGCTCACCACCGTCAGAACGACGTTGCCGCCGCTGTAGCTGACGGCGAAGTGCTCGCTCGAATTGATCGCCAACCCGTTCACCGTGGCGAACGTGTCACTGACCGATGCAGCCGAGACGATCACGAAGTTCTGACCTACGCTGGGGGTGAAACCATTGGCCAGCGTGACATTCAGCGTGCCGCCGAGGGTGGCGCCCTGCGTCACCTTCAGTTGATCGTAGGTGGTGCCCGCGGTGGTTCCGCCAATCGAGATGTTCAGCGACCCGGCGGCGCTCTGCGTGTAAGCATCGGCAACCGTCAGCCGGCCCGTTTTGCTGGCGGAAGCGCCGGGGTCCAGCGTGCCTGCATCCACCACGTTGTAGCCCAGCGTGCCGCCGCCGGAGAGCGTGCCGCCATCCAGGTTCAAAGTGCCCAGGCTGGACGAGGTCAGCGTACCGTTCACGACCGTGCTGCCTGCGGTCTGCGTGAAATTGAAGCTGCTGCCGCCCACCGTGAAGATGCTGTTCGAGGCCACGCTGAAAAGACCGGTGTTGACGAAATTGCCGCCGGTAGTGGTGAGGGTCGCGCCGTTGATCAGGCTGAAATTGCCGCCCGTCGCGTTGTTGTTGAAGCCCGCCAGCAGGTTAGTGCCTCCAAAGTTGATCATCCGCGCGGCGGAGCCGTTCAGCACGATCCTGGCCGCATTCGTCGCGATCGCCGCGGTGCTCGACCCGAACTGCATCGTGCCGCCGATGTTGTAGGTCCCCCCCGTGAGCGTGGTGCCCGAGAAATTCACCAGCGCGCCGCCCGCCGATGTGCCGATCTGCATGCTGGCGCCGGTCGCCACGGTCAGCACGCCCTGGTTGTTCAACCCGGCCGAATCCGGCAGGATCACCAGCGGCGCGGCCTGGTTGGCGATCACCGCGTTGCGATTCGTCAGCCCGATGTTCGAAATCGTTCCGGATCCCTCGATCGTGGTGCCGTTGGTCACGGATACTCCGAAGCCCTCCCCGGTAATGTCTCCGCCGTTCAGGTGGATCGCTCCCGCGCCGCCCAGGCCGGTCGTGTGCGTAAGGTTCAGAGCGCCGTTCACGTTGATGGTTCCGGAATTGGTATCCGTGCCTCCCTGAGTCACCGTGAGGGACGCGCCGGAACCGATCGTCATGGTCCCGGCATTCGAAAGCAGACCGACGCTGGCCGTATCGGATGTGTCCCCATTCGCCCCGGCCGTGAAACTGGCCCCGCCGTTGTTGGTCAGCGTGCCCGTCACGATCAACTGATTGGGCGCGCCCTGCTGATCCGTCCCGTTGGTCGAAATCGTGCCGTTGTTGGTTAGTCCGCCCGATACGGTGAGCTTTCCGCCGGTCTCGATATCCACCACGCCGGAGTTGGTAAACGAACCGGAGGTGCTGAAGATGCCGCCGCTCGATAACGTCAGTGAGCCGCCCGCGGCATTCATCGCGAAATTGGCCAACGCATTCGCGCCGGTGTCACTCAGGATCTGCGCGCCGGTGCCGGCCAGGGTGATGCTCGCCGCGTTCGTCACGATGTTGGCGCCGTCGAATTGCAGGGTTCCGCCGACGTTATAGATCCCACCGGTCAGCGTGCCTGTCGCGCGGTTGAAGTTGGTGAACGGCCCGCCGGTGATATCCAGCGTGCTGCCTGAGTCTACCTGCACCTCGCCGTTGTTGGTGAAGCCGCTGCTGTTCGGACGCACGAACAGGTCCACGCTCTGATTGGCGAGAATGGTCCCGTTATTGAGGATTCCCAGGAGGTTATTCCCCAGATTTCCGGAGCCTTGGATCGTGTTCCAGTTGGTCAGCACCTCGGTCCCGGCGACACCCTCGACCACGTTGTTCGCGTTGTTCGACAGCGCCAGGTTGCCGCTCCCGGCGAGAGTCGTGTTGCCGCCTATCCACAGCGTGGTCACCGAGCCTGCTGAGTTGACCTGCAACTCGCCGTTATTCGTGATCGTGCCTTCGACGGTAGTGCTGGTGCCGTCCAGCAACCGGTAAGTGCCGTCGTTCTCCACGCCGTTCAGTACCGGCGCGCCGGAGGCTTCAATCAGACCGCCGCCTGCGGTGTTCAGTGTGCCGCCGTCGATCGTCGAGCCGAGCAGCGTCACGATGGAGTTCGTGCCCGAGGCCAGGATCGTGCCGCCCGTGTTGGTATAGGTGTCGCCGTAAAGAATCAGGTTGCCGCCGTTGGTCGCTTCCAGCGTGCCCGTGTTGGTGGTCCCGCTGCTGGTGCGGATCGTGAGCGAGGTGGATTGATTGGCGTCGATGGTTCCCGCATTCACCAGGCCCATCTGGCCATTGCCGATCTTGCCGGAGCCTTGAATCGTGTTGTCCGCGTTGGTCAGAACGTCCGTGCCTGCGGCGCCAAAGATATAGTTGGAGGCGCTGTTGCTGAGCGTCACCGTGCCTCCGCCGTTGAGCGTCACGCCAAAGCTGCCGACGATGAGTTCCGTCGCCGACCCTGTCGAGTTCAGGACAATCCCGCCCGAGCCCGTGGAATTCGAGTTGGTTATACTGGTCCCGGCGATGGCCAGCACTCCGCCGTTGGCGAAGTTCAGTGTACTGGCGCTGCCGATCGTCAAATTGTCGGCCGTGCCGCTGATGTTCAGTTGCACGACGGCCGCGGGACTCGAGTTGCCGATCGAGGCGTTGGTGGTAGCGCTCGGCAGTGCGCCGAGTGACCAGGAAGTGGCCGTGTTCCAGTTGCCCGTGCCGCCCAGCCAATTATCGGTGCTGATGGCGGAAAACCGGATCGAAGATGGCAAGACGTTTAACGCGAAGTTCCTGTTCGCGACGAGCCGGTGAATCGCCTTCTGGCCGAGATCACCAGTCATGTCCTGAGCCGGCCTGTACTGGGCTCGCAGAATGGCCGATCCCGGGACGGCCACAAGGAGCGACAGGACGAGTCTGCAGAAAGAACGACGGGGCCAAACCAAACACCAATGCATTATGACTGTACCCTACCTCGTGGAGGGCCCTCAGAACGCGACCCTTTTCCTTTGGGTCAGTATACACCGCGAGCCAGTGGAGAAATGAAAATTCACCAAAGAGTTACTCAAAACAGGTTCTAGGAGTACATCGACAGGTATATATCCATCGGCTCACGTCGAGACTCTGGCGTTAGTGTGACTCGGATCGGGGCGGGAGTCACAAGAGTGTCTCAGATCCAGACACTTGTCTGTAATTGAGGCGCGCGCGATGGTCTGGGCTCCCGTGCCGCGTCTCACCTGCTGAAAACGCGTCAGATGTCCGGCCGCTGGATCCGGCCCTTTGGCGCCTACCGTGCTAGTCAGTGATCGGCGCTCATGGGTATGCGACCTGCGCACTCTTCTTGTCTGACGCGTTGCCTGACGCGGCTGCTGCCGTCCATGACCGACATCGCCTTCGTCATGCCGCTGGCCTTCTTGTTCGGCGGAATGCACGGCGCTTCGACGTTGCTGGGCGATGGCGACACGGGCTGGCATCTGCGCACCGGCGAATGGATCCTGGCGCATGGCCGCGTGCCGGATCGCGATATATTCTCGTTTACGCGTGCCGGACAGCCCTGGTTCGCCTGGGAGTGGCTTTGGGACGTGGTCTTCGGCTGGCTGCATCTGCACGCGGGCATGGCGGCCGTGGTCCTGGCTAGCACCTTGGTACTGGCCTTGACCTTCACCCTGCTGTTCCGGATCGCGCGGCACGCGAGTGATGCGCTCATCGCGCTGGCCATGACGTTGGTCGCGGCAGCCGCCTCGGCCGGACACTGGCTGGCGCGTCCGCACCTGTTCACCATGCTCTTCACGGTAGTGTTCTACAGCATCCTGGAGCGCAGCCGCCGGGAACATCGGGCCACGCGGCGTTTATGGCTGCTGCCGCCGCTGATGGTGCTGTGGACCAACCTGCACGGCGGCTTCTTCACCGGGGTTCTGTTGATCGCCGTGTATGCCGCGGGCGAGTTTGCCACGCTGCTGCGGCAGGCCGACGACGACGATCGCCGGCAGGCGCTGCGCCGCGGGCGAGCCTACATTTATACAGCCGCCGCCTGCACACTGGTCACGCTGGCGAACCCATACGGCTACCGGCTGCACCAGCACATTTTCCACTACCTGGCCGACGGCTTCTATCGGCACAACATCATGGAATTCCAGCCCCTGAACTTCCAAAGCGTGCAAGCGCGCTACGTCGAAATATTGCTGGCTGCCGGCGCGCTGGCGGTCTTCGAGCGGCTGCGCCGCGGAAGCTTCACCTGGCCGCTGCTTTTCGCGCTGTGGGGCCACCTGGCGCTCTATTCCGCGCGGAACGTGGAGATCTTCGTTTTATTGGCCGCCGTACCGGCCGCGGAAGCCGTTTCCGCGCTGCTCGAACGCGCTCCCGGTTGGGCCCTGGCCGCCTGGCTGCGGGGCGCCGCGGCGGCACTCGGGAATTTCACGCGCGAATGGAATGCCTTCGACAGTGGACCGCGCTGGCCGGTGGTGAGCGCGGCGGCGGCTCTGGCGATTGCGGCCCTGATGTTCGCTCCGCCGAGTTCCGCGACCTGGCGCCCGGCATTCGATCCGAAAACGTTCCCCGTCGCGGCGGCGGGCGAATTGGAGAAGGCCGGGATCTACGGCGGCGTCTTCAGCGAAGACCTGTGGGGCGGCTACTTGATCTATCGCGAATATCCGCGCGGGCGCGTCTTCATCGATGGCCGCAGCGACTTCTACGGCGCCGACTTTGCCACCAAATACATTAATACGATGCAGGTGCACGCTGGCTGGGAAAGCTATCTGCACCGCTACGGCGTTGAGACCGTGCTTCTGCCGCCGGATGCGCCGCTGGCCGGCGCGCTGCGCCAATCGAGCGCCTGGCGCCTGACCTATGACGATGGCGTCGCTTCGATCTTCCGCTCCGAAGAGTCTATCGCCCGTGCATCGCCGCCTGCTGCAGCACCAGCAACAGAAAGAACAGACCGTTATACGCGGCGTGCATCACCGCCGCCGCCCGCGTCGATCCCGTATATTGCCGCATCCAGCCGAACGCCGCTCCCGCGCCCGTAATCAGCAGCGCGTGCCGCCACGAATAGCCGTATTCCTGCAAATGCAGCAGTCCGAAGGGCACGGCCGCCATCAGGATGCCGCCTGCCGGGCCGGCCGAACGCACCAATAGCGGCTGCAGGAATCCGCGAAACAGAATCTCCTCGCAAGCCGGCGCGATGGTGGTGCCGAGTATGCCGACCAGCACCATCGAGGTGCGGTCGGAAAGCAGCGCCTTCATCGGGCTATTGATATCCGGCGTGCGCAGCAGCACGCTGGCAAACATCACCGACATCGCGGCCGCCACGCCGCAAGTCGCCGCGGCCACCGTGCTCAGATTCCCCGGCACCCAGCGCAGCGATCGCCAGAAGGGCCGTCCGTAATAGCGGCGGAATATCAGCGCCAGCGTTCCCAGCAAAAAGCCGTACAGCACAAATTGCGCCGGCAACAGCACGAAGATCTGCTTCACGTGCGTGACCGTCAGAATCGCGCCGGCCGCCACCGATTCCACAATCATCCCCAGCAGCGCGATCATTAGGAACACGAATAAATCGAGGTACCCCCAGAACGGATATCTTTCAGGCGGCGGAGCCTCCGGCGGGGGAACCAGATCCGGCGGCGGTGTCTCAGGACTCATTCGTCGCCTTCAATCAGGCAGGCCGCAATCAGCGGTACGAGCAACTCATGATGACCGGTCAACGCGTATCCCGCGCCGCCCGACTTGGCGTGCGGCCGTTCGACGACGTTCAGCTTCGGCCGGTAGTGCTGCAGAAAATCCAGGTTCACCGTAGTGAAGCCCGCCAGCGGATGGCCGAGGTTGCGCACCGCCGATATGGCCTTCAAGAACACTTCCGGCAGCACGACCGCGGAGCCCACGTTCAGATACACGCCGCCTTCGTGCAGGCCCGTGACGAGCGAACACAGCAGCCGGAAATCGCGATGCGTAGCGCTGCCGATCGACGCCGCATCGGCCGCCGGATGCGTGTGCGGCGTATCGGTCCCCACCGCCACGTGTACGGTTACCGGCACGGACGCGCGCCAGGACTGCAGCACCAGGCTGGATGACGCGAACTCGGCGCCCGCCAACTGATCAAGCCGCCTGCCGAGCGCTTCGCCCATTCCCAAGGCGTCGCGATCGCCCGCCGCAATCGCCTGGTTCATTTCGCGGCCGGTCTCCTCGGCTGCGCCGAAGCGCCCATCCGGCAGCACCGCTTCCACATCCTCGCTGGTGTGCCCGGCCAGCGCGATTTCGAAATCGTGAATGGCCGCCGCGCCGTTCATGGCGAATGCGGTCGCGTAGCCGTGGCGCATCAGATCGGCGAGCACGGGCGCGAGACCGCACTTGATCACGTGCCCGCCCAGTCCCCAGATGATGGCACGCTTCCGCGCGCGCGCCGTCCGAATCGCCGCCACCACCGCGCGCA
>DATKNQ010000289.1:0-12964 GCA_035541265.1 Bryobacteraceae bacterium | reverse complement strand
TGGGCGCGGGCGTGTGGTCGCGCAATGTGAACAACTGCTATCGCGTGGGCCGGGCGATCAAGGCGGGACGCTGCTGGACGAACTGCTATCACGTGTATCCGGCGGGCGCGGCGTTTGGCGGGTATAAGGAATCCGGCTTCGGGCGCGAGACGCATAAGCAAATGCTGGAACATTATCAGCAGACCAAGAACCTGCTGGTGAGCTACAGCACGAAGCCGCTGGGCTTTTTCTAGAGCGCGGGCGGTTGCCGGACGCATGGTATCCTGAGTGGAGATCCAACCGGTTTCCCGACGGAGAGATGGCCGAGTGGTTGAAGGCGCACGCTTGGAAAGCGTGTATAGGGGAAACTCTATCCAGGGTTCGAATCCCTGTCTCTCCGCCATCGTGGCATGTCCCTCAACCTTGACCGCCGCCAGAGGCATGGTTGTCTCGGCGCTCACCCTGACGCCTTGACTCTGCGTACTGTTCGGAAATTCTTTGAGCTCTGCCTCGCCAGCCAGTGGATTTTCCGCGATCCGGCCAGGTTCGTCAAGAGCAAGAGGGGCCGCGTCGCCAGCGACAGCCGATTCACATCGGCGCCCGTGGGCCGGGCCGAAGGTGGCGGCCATCCTATCGGCGGTAGCCTGCTCTACTTGTTGCCCCTTACGTATTCGTCGATCCGGCTCACCACAGATTGAACAACTTGCCCCGCATCGGCGCCCGGCACGGTGGGAAGCGGCCCAAGCAGTGGGGTGTACAGGTCCGCGGGGACACCCGCGGCGGATCCGTAGATTCTCAGTTGTGGCGCGAGGACATCGTTCAACTGGGGTGCGAGGCGACGATAGAAGCAGGCAAAACCGACGGAGGCGCCGAATTTGTAGAGCGCGGCGTACTTGGGAGAGTACCTGGATTCGAGCGCCGCCGAGACGCACTGCGGGTCCTCCTCAAGAGACCCGCTGAATTCCACCAGCGCATAGGCGGAGCGGCCCTGCCGGGGCAGAGCGAGCGACGGGATGCCCAGCGCGCCGGTAGCCGGCAGCGACCGCCGCAATGCGTTCTCAACGGCGGGGCGTTTTGCAATGCCAGACGTGATGGACGCATCCGCTGAACCCAAGATGTAGCCTAATCTCCAGGCGAGATATCGTGACTGTTGCACGACACGGGCGTCTTGCGCAGGCGGCGGCAGGCTGTTCAATATTTCCTGGCAGTGCAGGAAGCCGGCCTGGGATTGCCGTGCAAGGACCAGGTTCGCAGAGAGCGGTTGCGACGACACCAGCGAGGTGAGTTCTAGCATGCCCGCTTCCAGGGCAAGGAACGCGGCGGCGACCGACCAGACTACCGCTATGAACGTCAACACCCGGCGCATGCGGGAGTGTGCCGGCACCGGGGATGCGGTCACCATCACTTCCCCCTTCCGGACATATTAATACCAGGTGACGGCAATGCACCAGACATTTTCAGGAGGTATGATCTGGGGAGGCCGACCGGAGGCGAATCGGTGAGGAGCACCGCAAATGCGGTACTGCTGCTGTACGTGCTGGATGCAGTCCTGCTGACTGTTCCGGTGTCGCTTGTCCTCATCTGGCTGTACCGGCGCTCCGTGGAGCGCGCCATGCACGCTGCTTCAGGCGCGGGCGAGAGTGCCGCGCCGCTCCAGGCGGCCTGGCGGCCGCGAGAGCATCTAAATCCGGTTGAACTCGGGTACCGGGAACGGAGCAGCCGCGTGCGGCTGGCGCTGATCTACTCAGTAGCCGGGTGTTTGGCTGCGGTTGTCTGGACCTGGCTCTACTCTCGGACGCCCGGCCTTGACTTAACGGGACTGCGGGCATTCTCAGTCTGGTACGTCTTTTGTTGGCCGGTGCCGGCCACTTTGGTCACCTTGCTGGCCATCCCATGGCGGACGGCGCTCCGGGTTGTTGCGGCATACCTCGCGACAGGAATGGTTGCAGTCTCGGTCTGGTCTATTGCCCCGCACCTTATCTCCGGCCAATCAGGCGTTCGATGGGCGGGGAACTTAGTGTCTTTCCTTGGCCTTCTGGCTATTGAGGCGGGCCCGCCGGCCGCTATTATCCTGATTGCATCGAGCCGTCGCATCCGTGGCGTGTCGCCGCTGGCGCTGGCGGCGCTTCTCGTCTTCACCTTCAGTTCGATCGCCGCGCGTGAAAGCTTCGTGACGCTGGTGGGCGTGGGAGGCCTGCACAAGCCTCTGCTGAGCATCGGCTTGAACTGGTGGTTCATGGCCGCGGCTCTCCCGGCCGGTTATCTTTGTTGGTGTCTGCTCGCCGTGCTGAACGCCGGATATAGGAAAAAATCATTTAGCGACATACAGTTGGTGGCCGATGCGTTTTGGCTGATCGTGGCCTTCGTGTTTTCGGCACAGTACGCAAGCGATTTCGGCTGGAAAGGAATCGCGGGGCTTAGCGGCTTCGTGGTGTATCGCGGAGCGGCCCAACTCGGTCTGGCCATTTGGCGTCCGCCGCATGCGGCTGGCACGCGTCTGCTGGTGCTGCGCGTATTCGGATTTCGCAGCCGCGCCGAAAAGCTGTTCGACTGCATTGCGCAACGCTGGCGATTTCGCGGCGGGGTGGCCATGATCGCGGGCACGGACTTGGCGGCGCGCACCATTGATCCCGATGACACGCTGGCCTTCTTAGCCGGTGATTTGCGGTCGCGATTTGTACGAGGGTGCCACGACCTGGAAGAGCAGTTGAAGCTGATGGACGAGTCACGCGATCCGGATGGCCGCTTCCGCATCACGGAGTTCTTCTGCCATGAGAACACCTGGACCGACACGCTGTCAGCTCTGCTCGAACGCAGCGACTTAATCCTGATGGACCTGCGCGGGTTTTCGGAGAAGAACAGCGGCTGCACCTTCGAATTGCGCAAGCTTGCGGCGCAGCAGCGGATCGCCGACACGTTGTTTATCGTCGATGCACGCTCCGATATCCGGTTACTGGAGTCGACGATTGGCCCGCAGGCGCGGCTCGAGATGATTGAGTCCGAGGCGGCTGCCGCGCGAGAGCGCGTGTATCGTTCATTGCGCCAGGTATAGATCGGGTTTCGGCGTTGTAGATAAGCGGATGACATCAAGAGTGTCCGATTGTGACGGCGGCACGCGCACAAAGGTCAGACTCTTAACGCGCCACGGAACCCCCTGGCGGCATAATAACATTCCGCACCGTTGTGATACACGAAAACAGCGCCGTAGCGACGATCGCAGAAGAGGGCGCCGCCGAGTTTTCTGATTTCAGAAGGTGTTTTCACCCAGCTCGACGTTTTCGCGTCGAAATTTCCAAGTTTTTGCAAGTCCCGATATTGCTCTTCGGTTAAGAGCTCAATGCCCATGGCGGCTGCCATATCCATGGCATTATCTTGCGGTTTATTTTCTTTCCTGGAATCCAGCGCCGCACGGTCGTAGCAGAGACTTCTGCGGTCTTTGGGACTCTCCACCGAACAATCACAGAAAATGTATTCTCCCATCTTCCGGTCGTGGCCAACAACGTCCGGTTCACCGCCAGTTCGTTCCATTTCGTGGAGCGACCACACTCGTTCTGCGTTAGCTTTCAGCTTGGCTTGTACTTGAGCCCACTCAAGATCCTTATGGCGGTTCATGTTCTTCTCAAAACGGGCCTTCAACACTCTGAGTAGTTCTTCGCGCTGTTCCGGCCGCAAGTCCTTTTTGCTGCTATTCATGTTTCGCGTCCTTGTTGGTTTCATAGCGGTAGCTTCCCGCTTGCCTTGCTCGATGCGATGCCCAGCCAGAAAAATCAGCGGCCTTCTTCTTGATCTTATATCGTAGTACAGGGTTCATAATCAAACATAATCAGCCGAGATGACGATTGGGCATTGGCAAAGCAGGCCGGCGTCAACATTCAAACCAATGGGAAGCGTCTCAGTGTCTCAGGGACCTCTGGCGGAACGGCGTAACGGCCAAGAGTGCTGACGGTGGCCGATGCGCGGGCGTTAGTCATGGCGGCACTCCCGCGACAGTCTAAGCGCAAAGCGGGGCCGTTTGCTCCGGCGGCGGTCGTGTCTATGCTTCGGCACCGCATGGCTGCGGAGGCGCTCAGGCCCCTTACAGCGGAGGCTTTGGGCGCGCACTAATCGCTTAATTTGGATCGTTGTTCTTGCTCGCTATAGCGCAAAGACACCGCAGGCGACAGCGGCGATGGTCATCACAACCGAAGCGGCGAAAAGAAACGGGATCGTGTAACGCTGGTGTTCGCGTAATTCAAGGTTGGCCAGCTATCGCGAGGCGCATGTAGAGCGGCAGCATCACGGGGATGGCGATGAGAAAGGTGACGGCGCCCGATCCATCCAGGTGAATCAGCAGAGCCAGTAGAGCAGTACCCATGACCACGCACGTGGGCCGGCTACCCGCGGCGGCCAGGATGCGGCCGATCACCGGATCGAGCAGTCCGGCATCCGTCATGATGCCGAAGTAGAGAATGGCGAACACGAACATACGGGCCATGCGCGCGATCTGCTCGATGCCCTTCACGATGAACGCGCCGGTGCGGAGGCCGCAGCCCGCGGGAAGTGGGCCGATGGCGATCAGTGCAACGAGCGGCGAGGCGTGCTTTGAGATGACGGGGGCAAGCAGCGCGCCTACCGTCAGGAATCCGAACAGCGCGAGCATCAGCGCCGGCCTGGCACGATCACGCCGGCTTGGGCAAGACTGTCCAACTCGGGCGCGTCGAGACCCAGCAGTTCGGACAGGACCAGCGCGGTGTGTTCGCCCAATTCCGGCGCGGGCGGGCCAATGCGGGCGGGCGTCGCGGACATCTTGATGGGCGTGCCGGTGACGCGATGGGGTCCGGCGGGGGTGTCGATGGTCGGGAACAATTCGCGCACTTTTGTTTGCGGATGTTCGGCGACTTCGGCGAAGGTCCGGACGGGAGAGCACGGGATGCCGGCCGCGTGGAAACGGTCTACCCATTCCTGCATTGTGCGCTGGCGAAAGACTTCGGCGAGGATCGGCTCGAGAGCTTGGCGGTTCCGGACGCGCAGCGCGTTGGTCGAGTAGTCCGGATGCGATTCGAGATCTGGGCGCTCGATCGCGCGGCAGAAGGTGGACCACAGTTTTTCGCTGCCGATGGCAATGGAAAAGCTGCGGTCGCTCGCTTCAAAGACGCGGTAAGGAACCACAGTCGGAAAGCCGCTGCCGAGCGGGCCCGGAACGTTGCCCGAGCCCAGGAACGTCATATAATTCGAGCTCATGGCAGAGATCATGCCGTCGAGCATGGAGATATCCAGATGCTGGCCAAGGCCGGTTTGCTCGCGGGCGCGCAGGGCCATCAGGATGCCGATGACGGCGTAGAGGCCGGCGTTGATGTCGGCCACCGCGTAACCGCTGCGCACCTGCTCGCCCGCTTCGGTGCCGGTGATGCTCATGAAGCCGCTGGAGCATTCTACGATCAGGTCCATGGCGGCTTCGTCACGCGAGGGGCCAGCCTGGCCGTAGCCGGAAATGGAACAGTAGACCAGGCGCGGGTTGCGCGCGGCGGCGGCCGGGTAGCCGAGGCCCAGGCGGTGCATGGTGCCGGGGCGGAAGTTCTCGATCAGCACATCCATCTTTTCGATCAGGCGCAGGCAGAGATCGATGCCGGCGGGCTGTTTCAGATCGACGGAGATGCCGAGCTTGCCGCGATTCAAGCCCAGGAAGAACGAGGAGTGCGACCCTACGAACGGCGGACCCCAGCCGCGGCCCATGTCGCCGCCGGCGCGGTTTTCGAGCTTGTAGACGCGGGCGCCGAAGTCCGCGAGCAGCAGAGTAGCGTAAGGGCCGGCGAGCGCGTGGGAGAAATCGAGGACGCGGATGCCTTCGAGCGCCGCATTGTTCATAGGGAAGCGCCGGATAGCTGATGATACAATAGCCGTCGAATGGCGGCGCGCCTCGAACTCACGCCCGGAGCGCAGAGCCCCAGCCTGGTGCCGCTGCATCAGCTACGCTCCGAGGATCTGGACCAACTTCTTGACGAAGAAGTGGAGGCGTGGCGCGCCCAGTTGGACTGGGACTTCGGGAAGTCGGCGGACCTGGTGCGGCGGTTTGTGGATATGCGGGCGCTGAACGGATACGCCCTGGTGGAAGATGGCGAAGCCGCCGGCTATGCGTATTACGTGCTCGAGGAGCACAAAGGCCTGATCGGCGACCTGTACGTGCGGGAGGCATTTTCGAGCGTAGAGAGCGAGAACCGGCTGCTCGAATCCGTGCTGGGGGCGTTGATCGCTTCACCGCAAGTCAGCCGCATCGAATCGCAATTGATGATGACGCGCGCCGCGGGGTGGCGGACGATGCCGGTTTCCCGTTCGCTACGGGCGTTCGAGCGGAACTTCATGATGCTCAACCTGGAGCACGCGCCGGGGCAATTGCGGCGGAGGGTGGCGCTGCCCGCCGCGCTGGCGAACCGGATCTACATCGACAGGTGGTCGGAACATTGCCAGGAGCCCGCGGCACAATTGATCGCCGCGGCTTACGTGGGACATGTCGACAGCCTGATTAACGATCAATACCGGTCGGTGGCGGGGGCGCGGCGATTTCTATTCAACATCGTGCAATACCCGGGATGCGGCACGTTCTATCAACCGGCATCGGCGGCGGCGTTCGACCGGTTGAGCGGGCGCATTTGCGGCGTCTGCCTGGCGAGCCTGGTGATGCCGTACTGCGGGCACATCACACAGATCTGCGTGGCGCCGTGGGTGCGCGGCATGGGCGTGGGATACGCGCTGCTGCGGCATTCGCTGGACGCGCTCGAGGCGGCCGGCTGCCGCAAGACGAGCCTGACAGTGACAGCTTCCAACCAGGATGCGATCAAATTGTATGAACGGATGGGCTTCACGACGCTGCGGCGGTTTTTCGCTTATGTGTGGGAAGGATTCTGACGCGCATGCTTGACTGGCTATTTTCGGATCCGCTACCTGTCGGCTCGCCGGCGCCGGATTTCAGACTACCTCAACAGGATGGCAAGCCGGTGAAGCTCTCCGGCCTGCGCGGCAGCAACGTGGTGCTGGTGTTTTATCCGGGTGACGACACCATGGTGTGCCGCAAGCAACTGTGTGAGTTCCGCGACCAATGGGCGGCGGCGAGCGAACACAACACGCGGGTGTTCGGCGTCAATCCGGGGAGCGCGGAGAGCCACCTGAAGTTTCAGCAGAAGTATCATTTTCCATTTCCGCTGTTGGTGGATAGCGGCCAAAAGGTGGCGGCGCTGTATCACGCCAACGGACTGATGGTGAAGCGCACCGTGTACCTGATCGGACCGGACGGCGTGATCCGGTATGCCAAGCGCGGCAAGCCGGAGCCCGCGGAAGTTTTAGCATCCGCGCAGTGACGATTCGCACGTCGCGTGTAATAATGATCCCCATATGAAACTATCGATGCTGGTTCTGTGTCTTTCACTGGCCGCTTTGGGGCAAGAGCAGCCGCAGGGTCCGCCGCCTCCCGGACGGCATTTTCCGGAGCCCAAAAACCTGAAGCTCCTGAAGCCCGAGCACCTGATGGAGACCATGGGCGCATTCCGCATGGCCCTGGGTGTACGATGCGACTTCTGCCACGTGCAGGGAGATTTCGCGAGCGATGAAAAACCGCAGAAGGAGATCGCGCGCAAGATGATCGAGATGGTGCACGACATCAACGGCCACTTTCCGGACGGCAAGATGCACGTGACGTGCTACACCTGCCATCGCGGGGCGGAAGAACCGGCCACAAAGCCGCCGGAGGGCGAGCACCCGGGACGATAGGCTAGAGGAAGAACGTTCCGGTGGCGATGATTTCGGCCGGTCCGGTGAGAAAGATTTCATCGGACCAGCACACTTCCATCGGTCCGGCGGGCGTGACGACGCGCGCGGGACTTTGGATCAGGCCGCGGCGGGCAGCGGTGGCGATGGCGCCGGTCGATCCGGTGCCGGAGCTCATGGTTTCGCCGGCGCCGCGTTCCCAGAAGCGGACTTCGAGCGTATGCTCGTCGAGCGCGCGCAAAAACGAAACGTTGGTGCGTTTGGGGAAGTGCGGGTGACGTTCGATCTCAGCTCCCATGGCGCACCAGTCGAAGTCGAAATCGGCGACTGGCATGGCGCATTGGGGATTGCCGACCCACACGAGGGACACGTCGCGCGGACCTTCCGATAGCGGCAACATGAATCTTTCGGCGGTGAATTCCGGGCGGCCCATATTCATTTCGAACAGGTAGCGCAGGCCCTCTTGTTCGAGCAGGCGAAGCAGCTTGATGCCCGCGCCGGTGCGAATGCGAAGTTCATTCTGACGGCATCCGTGCTCGATCAGGAAAGCGGCGGCGCAGCGCGTGCCGTTGCCCGAGATTTCCGCTTCGCTGCCATCGGAATTGAACAGGCGGATGGCGCCGTCGTAGTCGGCGGCAGGCGCGGGATCGATGAGCATCCAGCCATCGGCACCCACGCCGGTATGGCGGTCGCAAATGGCGCGCGCGATCGCGGGCAGGTCCGCGGCGGGCGCCTCACTGCTCTTCGTCAGCAGGAAGTCGTTCTTGGCTCCATGAGCCTTCGTGAAGGGAATCTGCATCGTGGTTGAGAGGCGTGAGGCCGATACAGCAATGATAAATCTCTACGACCGGCGCGCGCGGCACGATGATGGTCTTCACTAATTCGTAGCGCGGCCCTTTGGCGCCGGCGCGTACCAGCGCGGTTTCGACGGGATCGCCGCCCATCACCACGGCCCATTCTTCCCAAAGGAACAGATCGGGGCGCGCGATGGCGGCGGGCCACAGCGGCCAGTTATCCCAAGTCAGCGTTTCGCGCAGCGGGATGCCGGCGGCGCGGAAGATGCCGCTGATATCACCGAACGTGGTGATGATGCCGGTGCCCGGCTTATAGCGCGGCGCGAGGTATGCCGCGGCTTGTTGCGTCCAGGCGCGGCGGGCGTCGGAATTCACTTGCGATTCCTTCCAGGTGATCCAGGCTTCCGGGCGCGGCTGGAGCAGCCACGGCGCGGCGGCGGCGAGCACCGCGGCGGCAGCAGCGAAGCGCTGCCAGCGGGGAGGCATCCACGCAACCAGGGCGGCGGCAGCCAGAGTCAGCGCTGGGAAAACCGCCAGGCCGTAGCGCGAGTTGTAGTAGCTGTTGGGCCACAGGTCGGGCAAGAAGATCGGCGTGCCGCCGGACGAGTGCATGCTCCAGATATAGAAGACGCCGGGCAGCAGTAACAGGAAGGCGGGCCAGCGGGCTTTGCGGAAGGCCGCGCAGGCGACCAGACCGGCGGCGCCCATCCAAAATAGCGGCGCGCCGGCGCACCATCGGACGGCGCTGCGGTAGTAGAGCCACGTCTTGGCCCAGTTACCCAGACCGGGATAATAGTGGCCGCCTTGGATGGCGCGCGGCGAGTAAGGTCCGTTATAGAAATCGAGGATGTTCGAGCAGCACCACCAGTTGTATCCGAACCAGGCGAGCGGTCCAGCGCCGGCGAGGATGGCGAACAGCGCGGCTTTCGCGATGCGGTGACGTTGGGCTGCGATGAGGAAGAAGAGCGCGACGAAGGGCAGCAGAAACCAGCCATCGTAGCGCGTGAGCGTGGCGCAGAGCCCGGCGAGCCCGGCGCCGCATATCGCGAGCCAGGATTGCGTATCGCGAAAGAGAACGCTGCAGTAGAGCAGGGCCATCACTTCGCACAGGAACAGCGGCTCGGTCATGGCAGTGGACTGCAAGTAGAGCAGGTTGGGATTCGTGGCGAAGACCAGGATGGCGGCGGCCGCGGCGATGCTGCTGGCGAAGATGCGCCGCACGGTGGCGAACAGAAATGTTCCGGCGAGGACGAAGCACGCGCCCGATACGATAGACCCGGCCAGGGCTGTGCGCCATAGCGCGTCGTTCCGGGCGGACAACATGACGAGTAAGTGAGGCAGCGGCAGCCACACGGAGCCGAGCTCGTCGATGCCGGGCGTGCGCGAGTCGGCAAGGCGGCGCGCGATATTGAGATGCGCTTCCGCGTCGCCGTAATACGCCAGGTAGCCGCGCGCGTAGAAGAACCAGATACACGCGGCGCTCCAGAGAGTCAACAACAGGAGGACGGCGGCGGTCTCAAAAATCGGTGCAGGCTTTGAATTCGTTGTATCTCTGGTCAATCTCTTCCCGCGTCAAGGTACGAAAGCGGTCCACTCCGAATTGCTCGCAACAGAAGCTGCCCATCACCGAGCCATAGATGACGGCGCGGCGCAGCTCGCGCATGTCTACAGGACCGCTAGAAGCATTCACTCCGCGCTGTGCGAGATATCCGGCAAACCCCCCAGCGAAGCAATCGCCCGCGCCGGTGGGATCCACAACTTTCTCCAGCAGGTAACCGGGCGCCATGAAATGGCAGGCTTCGGCGAAGAGGATGGCGCCGTACTCGCCGCGCTTCACCACGAGAGTACGCGGTCCCATGTCCAGGATTTTGGCGGCGGCGCGGCGCAGGTCGTGCTCGCCCGAGAGCATGCGGGCCTCGCTATCGTTGATTAACAGGAAGTCCCAATCGCGCAGGGTTTCGAGCAGTTCGCCGCGATAATCGCGAATCCAGTAGTTCATGGTGTCGCCGCCGGCCAGGTGCAGACCGTCCATCTGCGTACGCACGCCCTTCTGCAGCGCGGGCTGAATATTACCCAGCAGCAGGTAAGGAGCGGTGCGGTAGGATGGCGGCAACTTGGGCTGGAAATCGGCGAAGACGTTGAGATCGGTGCGCAAAGTCTCGCGATCGTTCATATCGGGCGTGTACTTGCCTTGCCAGAAAAACGTCTTGCCCGGCACGCGCTCAAGCCCTTCCAGGTCGATGCCCTTCCCGGCGAGCAGGCTGACATCTTCACTGGCGAAGTCATCACCGACCACCGCCACGATCTTGACGGGCGTGAAGTAGCTGGCCGCCAGACCAATATAAGTCGCGGCGCCTCCCAACATACGATCCACTTTTCCGTGCGGCGTTTCCACGCCGTCATAAGCTACCGAACCAACCACCACGAGAGACATCGCTTGATTGTAACAGGCGGTATGACTTCGACAGAAGCGGCTTGGTTGGGAGTATAATCAGGCAATGCCACAGTCACAGAAGACGGACGATGAATTCCTGCAAGCCGTACTCATCGGTTTGCAAGAGGCGCTAAGCAGGGTAGACGAACGGATCGCCGAACTCCGCAGCCGGGTCGGCGGAGTCCCCAAGAGGGTGACGGGAGCAGCGCCGGCGGCTGCGCCCGGCGGAGGGAGGCGGCCGATGAGCGCGGCTGCCCGCCAGCGGATCGCATTGGCGCAGAAGAAACGGTGGGCTGCTTACAAAGCGGGACAGCGGAAGCCCGAGGCAGCGAACAGCGCGGCCAAGCCGCAGAAACGCAAATTGAGCGCCGAAGGGCGCGCGCGCATCATCGCGGCGACAAAGAAGCGCTGGGCAGCTTTCCACAAGTCGCAAGCCGCTCCGGCGCCGGCGAAGAAGGCCGCCAGGAAAGCTGCACCGGTGAAGGCGGCGAAGAAAGCTCCGCCGGCGAAACCAGTGGAAGCAGCGCCTGAGGCGGCAACTTCAGCTCCGGCGGCGGAGTAAGAGATCTCAGACGGCAAAGCCAGCTAACAGAGGTGCCCAGTCGGGCGGAACGAGTGCGCACCGGGACTGTATCCGCTTCAGCCTGCCCAAGGACAGATATAAGTAAACGGCTGGTGAACTATTCACCAGGCGCCTACAATTTCAGCAAGGGATGTGTGTCCTCATGCGGCCGTACCGCGAGCGGCAGTGACAGATGCTCACGGCCGATACGGTCGGGCCGCAGAAAGTACAAGCCCCCGCGGTCGTCTGCGCCAATCAGAGTCCCTAAGTTCGTCCCTATGGCAGGCCCTAACGCGGTGACATCCGGCGAAAACAACAACAGCCCCCGATCCGGCGATTGCACCACGATGTGTCCTGCCGGCAGGAAAGCGACGCCGCGGATCTCGCTGAGCGGGTCTTCTTCTTCCCACTGTGCCGAAGCAGGCCGGATTGGACCAAGCCCCCGAACGGCAATTGGGGTGCCATCCGCGGCGTAGATCTGAATCTCCGCCATCTTTCGCGGAACGAAAAGCAGGCGTTGTTCGCGCTCTCTCCAAAGCAGGAAACCGTTGGCCAGTTCGGAGCCTGTTGCCCCGGCGCCGCCACACTCGCCGAAGGAGCGTATCAGGCGCCCGGCGCTCGACACGAGGTGCAGGGGACAGGAACCATTTTTCGAATACCCGGCGACTGCGATCACGCCGCGATGAATCACAGCTATCGCCGTTGCCCGCACGGCCAAATCCGTGAGGCGCGGCTGAGCGTGGGCTGTCGCGATGTTCGGGAGGATAGCCAAGGAATCTGTAGCCGCGTTGGAATTCCTCCCCGCGATGTAGAGATCGCGACCAGGCCCACAGGCCACCGCGCCGGCGCTCTCCAAGACATTCGTCGTGCGAGTAGCCCTTAGGTGCCCAAGGTAATCGAGCAGGCTGACTTCGCCCGACCCCGAGACAGCGTATACGCTTCCGTCAGGACACACCGCCGCGAACGCTATGCTTGGGTGCAGGGCCAACCGAACCTGCCAATCCGGGACGAGCCGAGGGTGCATGCCTGCGCCGAGCGCCAGGTAGCAAGTCAAGCTGACAAGAATCAGCGTCTCTTTCCATCCTCCATACATAGAGGTCTGATATCTCCATGGCATCGACGGTAGCGCGGGCGATTACCTGTGTCAACGAAGAACTAAGACGGGTACTCTTTGGCGCTGGCCGGGATGGCGAGCCGGATCTTCCGGTCAGGGACGCTATCCTTCAGTAACTGGATCTCGTCCGCGGCGGAAGTGAGCGGCAATCCGATCTGTCCGCCCTGGGCGGCCGAGCGGCAGAAGGCCATCATGATCTCGAAGCCTTTGTAGGCGCTATCGAAATTGCAAGGATGGACGCGATTGGGATCGTCCAGCCAATCGGCCATTTCCTGAATGTAGGGCGGCATGTCGAGGTCGTAATCCATGGAGCCGCCGCCGGAACTGGCGCCGTCCTTGGTGAC
>DATKNQ010000288.1:0-6298 GCA_035541265.1 Bryobacteraceae bacterium | reverse complement strand
CTCGATCAGGTCCGGGAGTAGGGCCGCGCCGCTCCAATCGTCGACAGTTCCGTCTCCTTTCGAGACGTGGTCGGTGTGCGCGGACACCAGGATGCGCGCATCCGTGGAGCCGGGCCACGTACAGATCACATTCGGAATCTTCAGATGCTTGACGGGCTGCTCGGCGATCCACTCATTCCGGCAGCCCGCGTCTTCGAATAGCTTCTTGAGCGTGGCCTCACGGTCACGGTTATGAGAGGCGGCCTGCCGCAAACGGGCCATGACGACTTCTTTCGGAACCGGATGCAACGTAATAGACTCGGCGCGCAGAAATAACGACGAGAATATCAACAGCAGAGAGCCGGCACGAGGTGCGGACATGTTCTCAGCGTACTGTACAGGCTCTTCAGCCTTCGATAATCGCCGTCAACTCCGATACAACCCCGTCGAGTTTCTCGGATTGCTGCCGCAAATCGGCGGTAGATACCTCGTTTTCCTGGGCCTTCTGGGCCGCCGCCTGCGCCACCTGCTCCATCTGCCGCACAGCCGCGGAGATCTGTTCGATGCCGCGGGCCTGCTCGTCGGTTCCGGCGCTGACCTGCTGTATGAGAGCCTTCACCGAACTGGACAGTTCGGTAATGTGAGCGATGGCGTTGCGGACCGCCTCCACGTGTCCGCCGCCCTGCCGCGCCCGGGAGATGGAATCTTCGATGAGCGCCGCCGTGTTTTTGGCCGCCTGCGCGCTTTTCTGCGCCAGGTTTCGAACTTCGTCAGCCCCCACGGCGAATCCAAGTCCGGCTTCGCCAGCGCGCGCAGCTTCTACCGCGGCATTGAGAGCCAGCACGTTGGTCTGAAACGCGAGTTCGTCGATCACCTTGATGATCTTGCTGATCCGGTCGATCGACTGGGTGATCTGCTCCATCGAATCCGTCATTTCGGTCAGCTTCTGGTTTACCTGATCGATGCCGGTGGCGGCTTCTTCCATCAACTCGGCCGCCGATTTGGCATTGTCCGCATGGGCCTGAGTCATAGAATTGATCTCCACCGTCGAGCCGAAGTTTCCTCGACCGTCGCGGCTTGTTCGATGGCGCCCGCGGCGATCGCCTGGCCGGACTCCTCGAGTTGTCCGGATGCCGATCGCAGGCGCGACGCGCCTCCCAGCAGTGCCTGCGAGATGGCTTTCAACCTCCGTACGATCAAGCGCCGGTTCAGCACTTGAAAGACTACAATCACCACGAGCAGCACGCTAAGGCCGATGCCCGTGATGGTCTTCATGCTGGCGATGACCACAGGATCCTTGGTCATGGGCGCCTTCAGCACAAAAGCGTCTTTGATCTTTCCGGCATGCATGCCCTCCATCGGAGTGCCGACGGCGTCGCGGCCGTCGTGCGTCGGGCTGGTTGCCGGATCGCCATGACAGCCGAGGCACCCGTCAACCAGTTTCACGGGTCGCGCCAGAATCAGGGTGTTGGTAGACGGGTCGTGGGCGAAGTATTCGCTTTGACCGGCAGCGAATGCCCGGAACGCATCGGCGAATTCGTCGCTGCGGTTCGCTGGGTTTCGTGGCGTCACGTCCGGACGCGATGGCGTGAGGAAAGTGAAACCGTTCATTTTGCGCCACATGGCTGACCGACTGCCAGCCCGCCACCACCGGAATACTCTCGTAAAAAGCTGATTCCCGATAGTTTGCCCCGGACGCGGCAAGGCCGCGCGCCAAGCCTCCGGTATTGAATGCGCCCTTGGCGTGCAACTCGTTCATGTTGGCGGTAACGGTCTCCGCCTGCCGGATAGTGGAACTCATTATTGACCGCAACTCGTTGACACGATTGCGGTGGGAAATCATATAAACGCTGCCAATAGCTCCAGCAGTGGCCAGCACCACACCAGCGCTGGCAAAGATTGTGATTTTGTGGGCAAGTTGCACGGTTCGTTCCGATCCTGATCGGTACTACATCACAGAGGATCGGCGGGGAAAGGGGGTGACTTTAGGTAGGGAGAGATCAGTCATCGTGCTCTTCGGGGTGCGCCTCGCCCGATACCCCGCCAGTTGCGAGAGCCGCCATCTCATCGCGCGAGTAGCGGCGCACGTGCGGTTTGTCTTTCCCGGAGGCCGCCGGCTCGACCAGGAATTCGCGGGCATGGGACAGTTCGTCTTCCAGATTGAACGCGGGGACGGAGTGCAGTGACGGCAGCTTTGCCACGCCATGCTCGTTCAGCACGCACTCCATTCCGTTAGAAAGAGTGAATCGGATGCGAAGGTTTTTCTTGACCGTGATCTTGCGCAGATCGGCCAGATTCATCCGCCGACTTCCTGGAATTCTTCCTCATCTTCCATGACAGCGCCGCCGGCGAGGCGTTCCTGGCAGGTAACGCAGTAGCGGGCCCACGGCACCGCTTCCAGACGCTTGGTCGAGATGGGCTCCTCGCACTCGTAGCACACGCCGTAGGTGCCGTGTTCGATGCGCTGGAGGGCGTCCTGCACTTCGCGCAGGAGTTTCAGGTCCAGGGTGTTCCGGTTCAGGAAGATCCACTCTTCGTGGCTTTGCTGGCTGAGATCGCCCTCGTCGTGCGGATGTTCCTCGCGGGACAATACCTGCGCGGCTTTCTGGGCGCTCATGCTGCTTTGCACTTCCGCCGCCTTCTTCTCTAGTATCTTTCTATAAGTCTCGTATTTGTGTTTTGTACTTCGCATTCCCGTGGCCATATAACGCTGAAGAGATAAGACGCCAGAAGCGGGGCAAAAGTTGCAACGCCGGGGCGGCGCTGCGCGCATTTACAAAACTTCACAAATTGCTGACATGCCAGTAGCGCAATCCTAAAACCGGCCGGTATCGCGGATGCCCTTGCCCTCCACACACTCGTAGGTGCGGCCGGCGAGGAGATTTTTGTGCTCCTCGACCTGCCCGTTGGGCCAATGCAGTTCCACGCGCTCGGCCACATCGCGGCGGCCGAGGCCGAAGGTCACCGGCAACTCGGACTGCGACAGATAGCTCGAGCCGCTCTTCACCATGCGCGATCCGGCCTCGCCGCCGCTGGTAATGCGCACGATGGCGCCGATGGCGTCGCGGTTCGAGCGCGTGCCCACCAGGCGGAATCGGATGGCGTGGTGTCCATTCGCCTGATCGTTACGATACAGATACGCGGGGCCTTTGTTGGTGGTGATCAACACATCCAGATCGCCATCGCGGTCGAAATCGCCGAAGGCCGCGCCGCGCCCCACCTTCGGCTGGGCGAAACCTCCACCCACGGCGCCGGCCACGTCCTCAAATCCGGCTCTGCCTTTGTTCAGAAACAGGTGCGGCGGTTGCGCGTATCCGGTTTCGGGCCGGGTCTCGTGGACACCCGGATCGATGTGGCCGTTCACAACCAGCAGGTCCAGCAAGCCGTCGAGATCGGCGTCGAAGAAGAAACAGCCGAAGCCCAGGCTGCGGCGCGACATGCGGCCCACGTCGGAACGGGCCGCCTGATCCACGTACAGACCGCCGCGCGTGCCGCGGTAAAAGCCGATCATTTCGTTGTCGAAATTCGTGATGGCCAGGCCGGCGATGCCCGAATTGTCGTAGTCCGCTACATCCACGCCCATGCCGGCGCGCGCCTTCCCGTCCTCGCTGAACGCCACGCCGGCCTTCACGCCAATATCCTGAAAAGTCCCATCGCGCTGGTTGCGGTAGAGTTTATTCGGCTCGGTGTCGTTGGCCACCAGCAGGTCGATCCAGCCGTCCTGGTCATAATCGAGCATGGCCACACCCAGCGACTTCGAGCTGCTGTCGAAGATCCCGCTGGTGGCCGTCACATCCTCGAAGGTCCCGTCGCCGCGATTGCGGAACAGCCAGCACGTCGCGCCGCGGTAGGCTTCCGGCGTGCAGTAGGATTTGTGTTTGGCGTCCATACTGCAAAAGACGTCCTGCACGGGCGACCACTTCACGTAGTTGCAGACGAACAGGTCGAGAAACCCATCGCGGTCATAATCGAACCACAACGCGGAACTGCTCAGGCCGTGGCGTCCACCGAGTCCGCTGCTCTCGGTGACATCCACGAAATGGCCTTTGCCGGTGTTGCGAAACAGCCGGCTTTGGCCGACGCAGGTGACATAGATATCGGGGAAGCCGTCGTTGTTGAAGTCGCCCACTGCCACGCCCATGCCGTAGATCTCGACGTCCAGACCGGCGGCGCGCGTGACGTCGGTGAAAGTTCCGTTCCGGTTGTTGCGGTAGAGGCGCATGGTGCTGCGCTGGCGGGTGTGACCCGGCCAGTCCATGCCGTTGATCAGCAGAATATCCTGCCAGCCATCGTTGTCGTAGTCGAGGAAGGCGCAGCCGGGGCCGAGTGTTTCCGGCAGATACTTCTCGCCAAACGCGCCGCTGTTGTGGCGGAACTGGATGCCGGCGGAAGAAGTCACGTCGGCGAAGCTGAAGCCCAGATCGTTGCCCACGCGGGCCGCGGCCAGCGCGGTCCACAGGAATTCACGCCGGTTCACGGCAGTTGCACCAGCCCTTTTTTCATCGCCCACACCACGAGTTCCGTGGTTCGATGAATGCCCAGTGCCGACATCAGGTTCGCGCGATGCACGGACACCGTGTTCACGCTGAGGTTCAGAATCGAGGCGATCTCTTTGTTCGAGTTTCCCTTGGCGATCAGTTCCAGGATCTGCTTTTCGCGCGGCGTGAGGCGCTCGTAATCGGGATCGGGTTCTCGGCTGGGCGTCAGCACGCCCGGTCCGATGACGTTCTTGCCCGCCGCCAGGTCTTTGATGGCGCCCGCCAGATCTACGTCCAGGGCCTCCTTCAACACATAGCCGCGCGCGCCGGCATCGAGCGCGTTACGCACGTAGTTCTCCTCGGAATACATGCTGAGGATCAATACGGCGATGTCGGGCGCGTTTTTGAGGATCTCGCGGGTGGCCTGCACGCCATCGAGACCCGGCATGGCCATGTCCATCACGATCACACGCGGGTGCAACTCATGCGCCAGCTTGATGGCTTCCTGTCCGTTGGTGGCTTCACCCACGACGCGAATATCAGGGTCGTCTTCCAGCATGCGCCGGAAACCCCGGCGCACCAGGGAATGATCGTCCACCAGCAATACTGAGATTTCATTCATAAGCATCCGTCAGCGGCACTTCCAGCCGCACCAGCGTGCCCCCTTCGCCGGGCCGCAGGACTTCGAAGCTGCCGTGCAAAAGCTCGGCGCGCTCGCGCATCGCCGTCATGCCGATGCCCCGGCGGGTGGCGCCATTGCGGGGTTCCGGCATGCCCGACCCGCGATCCTCCACCTCCAGGTTCAACTTCCCAGGCGGAAAGGCCAGCCGCACGACCGCCTGTGGCGAGCCGGAGTGCCGCGCCATGTTGTTGAGCGCTTCCTGAAGCACGCGATAGACATGGATCGCCACCCGATCGGTGATCGCCGGACCTTCCCCTTGTTTCTCGTATCGTACCTTAATTCCGGTCTGCTTCTCGAACACCGGCAGATACCAGTCGATGGCCTTTTCCAGTCCGCCTTCATCCAGAATGCTGGGGTGCATGAGCTGCGACAGGTTGCGCGTTCTTTCGAGGGTGCCCTGGGCCACTTCGCGGACTTCGCGCAGGTCCGCACAAAATGGCGAATCGGGCGGCAGGCGTTTCTCGGCGCGGCGCAGCATGGCGCCGATGGCGGTGAGCACCTGGCCGAATTCATCGTGCAACTCGCGCGAGAGCGAGTGCAGCATCTCCTCCTGCACGGCGATGAGCTTGCGCGCCAGATCGCTGCGATGCTCGGAGACGGTGGCCAGGTGCTGGAAGAGGCGCCGGTTGGAATAAATCAGATAAAGCGTGGTGCCGAAAATGGCCAGCATCACGGCGGCCAGGAATAGGTAAATGTTGCGCTCGACTCCCAGGTAGATGCCCTGGATGCGCGCGGCGGCATCCTGCTCGGCCTCGTTGTTCTGCACCAGCAGTTGGGCGACGGTGCTGATGAGCGCACCCTCCTGGGCTTCGAGAGAAGTGCGGATGGTATCGCGCGCGGCGCGCTCCTGACCCTGCGCGGCCATCTCGAACATGCGCCCGGCGGAACTCCAGAACTGCGCGAGCGACGCGGCCAGATAACGCTGGCGAGTGGGGTCGCGGTGCACGGGCGTGAGCTGAGCCTCCAGGCGGAAGGCATCGTCCAGATCGGTCCGCGTGCGGTCGAACTGCCTTTTCCAGGCCGAAATCGGATAGGGATCGTCGCCGTAAAGCATGTCGCGCATGGCCATGCCCAGCTCGTTGAGGTCTCTCTGGATGCGAAGAAGCTGCAGCGTGTCTTTGCGGTTGCGGTCGACGGTGCGGGTCTGCAAATCCTTCAG
>DATKNQ010000287.1:0-2577 GCA_035541265.1 Bryobacteraceae bacterium | reverse complement strand
ATCGACGTGAAGGAATTCGTCCAGCGCATTGTGATCGGCGATTTCCTGGGAGCGGCGGCGAAGATCCGCGAGGCGAATGTGCTTCCAGCGGTGACGGGCCGCGTGTGTCCGCAGGAAGATCAATGCGAAGGGAAGTGCCTGCTCTCGAAAAAGGTGAAGCCGCTCGGCATCGGCTATCTGGAGCGTTTCGTTGCCGACTACGAGCAGCGCATGGGCGTGAACGTTGTGGCCAGCGCGCCTCCGACGGGAAAGAAAGTGGCGGTGGTGGGCAGCGGGCCTTCAGGTTTGACGGTTGCGGGCGATCTTATTCAGAAGGGACACAAGGTACGGGTGTTCGAAGCGCTGCATGAAATCGGCGGCGTGCTGGTGTATGGCATTCCGGAATTTCGCCTGCCCAAGCAGATCGTGCGCGAGCAGATCGACTACATGCGGAAGATGGGCGTGGAGTTTGAGACCGACGTTGTGGTCGGGCGCACGGTCACAATTGATGAGTTGATGGGCGAAGAAGGCTACGACGCGGTGTACATTGGGACGGGCGCCGGGCTGCCGCAGTTTATGAATATCCCGGGCGAGCATCTGAACGGGGTTTACTCGGCCAATGAATTCCTGACGCGCATAAACCTGATGAAAGCGTATAAGTTCCCGGTGTATGACGAGCCCATGCTCGACCTGCACGGGAAGAGCGTGGCGGTGATCGGCGGCGGGAATACGGCGCTGGATGCGATCCGGTCGGCCTTGCGGCTGGGAGCCGGGAAGGCCTACGTGATTTACCGCCGCAGTGAAGCGGAGATGCCGGCGCGCGCCGAAGAAGTTCACCACGCGCAGCAGGAAGGCATTGACTTCCAGATGCTGACCGCTCCGGTCGAATTTCTCTCGGACGGTAAAGGCTGGCTTACTGGCGCGCGCTGCGTGCGCATGGAACTGGGCGAGCCCGATGCCTCGGGGCGCAGGCGTCCGGTGCCAATCCAGGGATCGGAATTTGATCTGCCGCTCTCGGTGGCGATCATGGCGATTGGAACGACGGCGAATCCGATCGTGCAAACGACCACGCCGGGGCTGGGCACGAACAAGCGCGGCTATATCCAGGCCGACGACAACACTCAGCGCACGACGCGTAAGGGAGTTTTCGCCGGAGGCGATATCGTGACCGGCGCGGCGACCGTGATTCTGGCCATGGGAGCGGGGCGGCGGGCAGCAAACTCGATTCACGAATATCTGACTACGGGCGAGTGGTAGCGGCGGAGTTGCAGCCGGATTAAAAACTGATCTCGATGTACGTGTCGGTGCGCCACCAGATCAGCGGGATTCTCGCCATCCAATACTTGCGATTGATTGTGGCCCGTGCGCGCGCGTGATCTGCGGGAGGCAGGATGCGCGCCGTGGCATCGAATTGGGGTCCAGTCACTTTTCCGCGGATGGTGCAGGGCGCGACCTGGACTTTGCCGTTGTTGCGAACGCGCTTGGTCTTTCCCATGTCGCTGCGGGTCATCACGTAAAGCTTGCCGTCTTCTTCTCCGAACCACACGGGAGTGGAAACGCCCACGCCGCTTTTGCGGAAAGTGGTGAGGGAAATGTATTTCTGGGCGTGAATCGCGGAGGGAACCTGACCTGGCATAGGAGAATTGTATGGCAATCGGCGAGTCTCACCGCGCCCCTGGAGTACGCTCTGTGCTATTGGTGGTTCGCAAGTGCCTCTGCCGATTGCTCTTAATCAGTCATCTGTGTTAAAAGCCTGAACATGCGTAAATGGATGCGCGACCGCTTACAGCGTCGCAAGAAGAAGACAGCCGAACCGGCCGCCCCGGCAGCACCTCCCTTACAGCCCGCTTATTTCGACGTGGACGCCTCGGTCAGCGAAGCGCAGCCTGCCGACAACGCGGAGGCGGCGTCGTTTGTTCCGGCGGAGCCGGAAGAGGTTGAGGCCGCGCAGGAAGAACCGGCCGCGAGCGAGACTCCGGCGCCATCGCGCCCGAGAAGCGGGGAAGGATCGCGCGGAGGCGCAAAGGGACGCAGGCGTCGCGGAGGCCGTGGCCGAGGAGGCCGCGGGCGCGAGCAGGCCGTGGCCCAGGCATTCACTCCGGCGGCGGCGAAGGGCATCATCCCGGAGGTGCCGGCGGAGGCTGAGGGAGAAGCAGTCGAGCCCTCCGAGCCGATTGCCGAGGCGGAAGCGGGTGTAGAAGTGGCTACCGCAGAGACAGCAGCGCCTTCCCGGAAAGCTCCCGCGGCACCTGTTGCGGCACAAGCCGCGGGCCGTCCGCCCAAAGGCATCGTGGTATTGGCCATCGGACTGCCGGGGTCAGGGAAGAGTTCGTGGTTCAAGCGTCACAACCTGACGCCGCTTTCGAGCGACATGGTGCGTTCGCTGTTGTTCGACGATGTGCGGGAGCAGCGTTTCCAGGATCTCGTGTTTTCGAACCTGCGATCCATGCTGAAGGCGCGGCTGATCGCCAAGCGTCCCATGAACTACGTGGACGCCACCAACCTCACGCCACAGGAGCGGCAGCACTGGATCAAGCTGGCGAAGGACTATAACTACGAAGTGCATGCGGTATTTTTCGACGTGCCGCTGGAAGTGTG
>DATKNQ010000286.1:0-17217 GCA_035541265.1 Bryobacteraceae bacterium | reverse complement strand
ACGTCGGTGACGTCATGCTCGGCGAACGGATAGAGCTGTTCGATGCGTGCCAGCGCCACATGATGCGCCTTGTGCGCTTCGCGCGCCGCCAGCAGGTCGTAGTAGATTTTGCCGGAGCAAAAGATCAGGCGCGTGACTTCCGCGGATTCCTCCGCGGGCGCCTCCGCCAGCACTTCCCGGAAGCCTCCGCTGGTGAGCTCACCAACTGTGGAGACCGCTTTCGGATGTCGCAGCAGGCTCTTGGGCGTAAAGATGATGAGCGGCTTGCGCGTGCCGCGGCGATCCGCGCCGGCATACATCTGGCGGCGCAGCAGGTGAAAATACTGCGCGGGCGTAGTGCAGTTGGCGACCTGGATATTGTTGCCGGCGCACAACACCAGAAAACGTTCGATGCGCGCGCTAGAATGCTCCGGCCCCTGCCCTTCGAAGCCGTGCGGCAGCAGCAGCACCAGGCCGCTCGGCTGGCCCCACTTGGATTCCGCGCTCGAGATGAACTGGTCGATCAGGATCTGCGCGCCATTGGCGAAATCGCCGAACTGCGCCTCCCACAGCACCAGCGTCAACGGATCGGCGACGCTATAGCCGAACTCGAAGCCCAGCACGGCGTACTCACTCAGCGAGCTGTCATAGACATCGAAGCGCGCCTGGTCCGGCGAGACGTGCTGCAGCGGCGTGTACTTCCGGGCAGTTTCGGAATCCCAAAAAACCAAGTGGCGCTGGCTGAAGGTGCCGCGGCCGGAATCCTGCCCGCTGAGCCGCACGGGCGTACCCTCGAGCGCCAGCGTGCCGAACGCCAGGGCTTCGGCGAATGCCCAATCGATGGGTCCGCCTTTGTCGATCACTTCGCGGCGGCGCTCGATGAAGTGGCGCAGTTTGGGATGCAGATGGAAGTTCTCGGGGAACTGCGTCAGCGCGCGGATCACGCGTTCGATCGTGGCCTTGTTGACCGATGTGCGCGGGCAAAAGCTGGCGATCGCGTCACTCGGCACCGCGGCCAATTCCTGCCCCTCGAAACCTTCGCCGGCCTTTTGCGCCGCATCGTAAGCCGCGGACAGGTTCTGCGCAAATCCTCTGCGCATGGCCGCAACCTCTTCCGCGGTCAGCACGCCCTCACGCACCAAACGCTCGCCGTACAAAGTTCCAGCCGAGGGATGTTCTTTGATCTTGCGGTAGAGGATGGGCTGCGTGTAGCTGGGATCGTCGGCCTCGTTGTGCCCGTGGCGGCGATAGCAGAACATGTCGATGACCACGTCTTTCTTGAACTGCCGGCGGTAGTCGAAGGCGATCTGCGCCACGCGGATGGCGGCTTCCGGATCGTCGCCGTTGACGTGGAAAATCGGGGCTTGCACGCCCCGCGCGACGTCGGTCGAATAGGGCGTGGAGCGGGCTTCATCGGGCAGCGTCGTAAAGCCGATCTGGTTGTTGATGATCAGGTGGATCGTGCCGCCCGTACAGTAGCCATCGAGCTGCGAGAGGTTGAGCGTCTCCGCCACCACACCCTGGCCCGCAAAAGCCGCGTCGCCATGAATCAGCAGCGGGATCACCCGCGCGCGTTCGCTATCGCCGAGGCGATCCTGTTTGGGCCGCACGATGCCTTCGACCACCGGATCGACGGCTTCCAGGTGGCTGGGATTGGGCGACACCGAAACCAGCACTTCGTTGCCGGCCGCGGAGCGATACACACCGCGCGCGCCTAAGTGATACTTCACGTCGCCCGAACCCTGCGTGCTGGCCGGATCAAGCTCGCCTTCGAACTGCGCGAAGATCTCGGCGACCGGCTTGCCGACCACCGTGGTCAAGACAGTCAGCCTGCCGCGGTGTGCCATGCCGATGACCACTTCGTGCACATCGCGGCCCGCGGCGCGTTCCAGCAGCTCATCGAGAATGGGGATAGCCGTCTCGGCGCCCTCCAGCGCAAATCGTTTCTGGCCCACGAAACGGGCATGCAGGAAGTGCTCGAACTCTTCGGCCTTCAGCAGGCCCTGCAGGATGCGGA
Source organism: Bryobacteraceae bacterium (assembly GCA_035541265.1). Taxonomy (GTDB): domain Bacteria; phylum Acidobacteriota; class Terriglobia; order Bryobacterales; family Bryobacteraceae; genus Bog-159. Next base: position 15,221 of record DATKNQ010000286.1, on the reverse strand, counting down.
TGCGCGTCTCGCGGTCGAGCGGCCAACTGTTGGTCTGCGGCTCCATGCGATGCTGCAGCCAGCGCTTCTGCTCGGGGTGCTGGATGTTCATGTACTCGCACCCGATCTTGCCGCAGTAGGTCTGACGCAGGGTTTCCAGAATCTCGCGCAGCGTGGCGATGGGCTTGGGGCCGTGGTCGCCGATGGCATCGCTCAGGCTGCCGGTGAGGAATTCGCGGTCCAGGTCCCAGATGGTGAGGCCGTAAGTCGCGGGATCGAGCTCGGCATGATAGCTGGGCTCGCCGCCGAGCGGATCGAGATCGGCGATCAGGTGGCCGCGCACGCGGTACGCGTTGATCAGTTGCAGTACGCCGGCCTCTTTGGCGATCTCGGCGGTCCGACCGCCGCCACCCGGCAGCATCGTCTGGCGGTCCGGCTCCCAGCGCACCGGCTGGTGCGGCATCTTCAAGTGGGCGAAGATCTCTTCGTAGAAGCCGTCGTTGCCATCGAGCAGGGCCTGCACTTTGCCTAGAAACATGCCGGATTCCGCGCCTTGAATGATGCGGTGATCGTAGGTGCAGGAAAGCGACATGACCTTGCTGATGCCCAACATGGAGCGGGTCTCGGGCGCGGCGCCCTGATACTCGGCCGGATAGTCGATGGCGCCGGCGGCGATGATCGCGCCCTGTCCGGACATCAGGCGCGGGCTGGAACTCATCGTTCCCACGGTGCCGGGATTGGTCAGAGAAATGGTGGTGCCCTGGAAATCGGAAACCTGCAATTTGCCCTTGCGCGCGCGGTTCACCAGGTCATCGAACATCGCGACGTATTGCGCGAAGTCCAGCGCGCCGGCGTTCTTGATGTTGGGCACCACCAGGTTGCGATTGCCGTCCTGGCCGGACACGTCCACGGCAATGCCCAGGTGGATCTCGGGATGCGCCACGCGCGCGGGACGGCCGTCGATTTCGGTGTAGGCATCGTTGAGTCCGGGAAAATTTTCGAGCGCCTTCAGGATTGCCCAGCCGATCAGGTGCGTGTAGGAGACCTTAGGCTTGCCGGCCAGGGTGCGGTGCTGGTTGATGATGCGGCGGTTCTCATCCATCACCTTCACGGGGATGACACGCTGCGAGGTGGCCAGCGGAATGGTCACGCTGGCGCCCATGTTCTCGGCGATCTTGGCGGCGATGCCGCGGAGCGGCTGTACGTTGCCGGAGGTATCGGGCGGAGCTTGCGGTCGGGGCGCTGGTGGAGCAGCCTGCCCGTTCGAAACCTGCACACCGTTTAGGGCGGTCTCGAACAGATGCTTCCAACTCTCGTCTACAGTGCTGCGGTCGTTCAGATATTGCTGATACAACTCTTCTTCAAGCCAGCTGTTGATACCTAGTTCCGGATCGGTCTTCTGGGACATAGTGCGAGGTGGGGCCCTTCTTATTCATCATACCGTGAGCGCCGGCGGTCGAATTAGCTCCGTTTGCCCAGGCTCCGGCGCTTGGCGGCCCAGCCTTCCCTATTTACCTGTTTCTCCCTGGCGATCGCCAGTGCATCCGCCGGAACTTCGCTGGTTACCACCGACCCGGCCGCCACATAGGCGCCTTCACCCACCGCAACTGGAGCAATCAGCGTGGAATTACTCCCGATGAAAGCGCCCGCGCCGATCCGGGTCGGATACTTCCCGAACCCGTCGTAGTTGCAGGTGATGGTGCCCGCGCCGACGTTCACATGTTCGCCGATTTGGGAGTCGCCCAGGTAGGCCAGGTGCATCGACTTCGAGCCCGCGCCCAGATGCGTCTTTTTCAACTCGACGAAGTTACCCACGTGCGCTCCGGCGTGCAGATGGTTTTCCATGCGCAGCCGCGCAAACGGTCCGGCCTGCGCGCCGCGCTCCAGCCGCGACGTCCCGACGATGGTAAACGCCCCGATTTCGACCTCGTCCGCCAATTCGGAATCCCGCACGATCGAGCACGCTCCGATGCGGCAACCCTCGCCGAGTGCGGTGTTGCCGAGAAGCTGGACGAACGGTTCGATCACCGTGTCCATGCCAACGGTGACGTCCGGATCCACGGTTACCGTTTCCGGCTTCTCGATCGTCACGCCCGCCAGCATCAACTCGCGCACTTTGCGGTCGCGCAGCAGCCGATCCACTACCGCCAGTTCGGCGCGATCGTTGATGCCCAGCACCTCGCGCGGATCGTCGATCCGGTAAGGATTAATCGTGTAGCCCGCGCGCCGCAGCACCTCGACCATGTCGGTCAGGTAATATTCGTGCGCGGGATTGTCCGGCCGCAACCCGCCCACGTGCTCCCAAAACGGCCCGGCACGATAGCAGTATAAGCCCATGTTCGCTTCCCGGATGGCCAGTTGTTCGGGCGTTCCGGCGCGTTGCTCGACCACGCCGGTCACGCGCCCCTCTGTATCGCGCAGGACGCGGCCGTAGCCGGTGGGATCGTCCATGATAGCGGTCAGGATGGCGCCCGCGGCGTCATGCGGCTCCTGCGCCGCGACCAATCCGCGCAGCGTTTCGACGCGCACCAGTGGGCAATCGCCATAAAGAATCACCAGCCGACCGCCCAGCGGCGCCAGCGTTTCGGCCGAAACCATCAACGCGTGGCCCGTGCCTTTCTGTTCAGCTTGATGGATGAAGCGAATGCCGGGCGTTTGGATCGCCGCGCGAACGGCATCCGCCTGGTGGCCGACCACCACGAAAATATGATCAGGCGAAGTCAGTCGCGCGGCCGTGCGTACGACGTGCTCGAGCAGATAACGTCCGCCGGCGCGATGCAGCACCTTGGCCTTTCGCGATTTCATCCGCGTGCCCAAACCGGCCGCGAGGATTACCACTGTCAGGGGTATTTCCACTTATTTCCTCCCACGTCGTTTGGAGCGCAGCCGCCGGGCTTCCTGCGCCAGCCGGATCACCAACGCGGCGGCCTGTTCTGGGTCGTGCCGGACTTTCTTAAAAGACTGAAGCTGGGAAGACTGCACCAGCTTTCCGGTCACCACGCGGACTCCCATTTTGGCGATGCGATCGATATCGTTTTCCACCGGCAGCGATTGCTGCCGCTCGTATCGCTTGCGCACGGCCATCTCGATGGGCGCGGTGTTCACGATCGCGCAATCGAGCAGCTTGCCGCCGGCGTGTTTATGGATCGCACGGATATGATCGGACGCCGTGAAAGCGACCGTCTCGCCCGGCTGCCACATCAGATTCACGAAGTATGCTTTCGTCGCGCGCGAGCGGCGGATTGCGGCGGCGATCCCCTCCACCAGCAAATTGGGAATCACGCTGGTGAACAGCGACCCCGGCCCCAGCGTGATCAGGTCGGCCTGCGCGATGGCGGTAAGCGTATCGGCCATGGGCTTCACTTTGCGCGGGCGCAGCCGGATGGAGCGGATTGGTTTACGGCTCTTACTGATGTTGGTTTCGCCGCGCACGCGCGTGCCATCTTCGAGCGTGGCTTCCAGCGACACGTCGGCGGCGGTGGCGGGATAAATGTGTCCCTTAATCTTCAGCACTTCCGAGGAGGCCTTCACGGCATCGGGGAAGTCGCCCATGAGCTGCGTCAGAGCCGTCAGGAACAGATTGCCGAAGCTGTGGCCTTTGAGTCCCAGGCCCGCCTGAAAACGGTGCTGAAAGAGCCGCGAGAGCAGGGTTTCATCTTCCGACAGCGCCACCATGCAATTGCGGATGTCGCCGGGGGGCAGGACATCGAAATCGCGGCGCAGCCGGCCGGAACTGCCGCCGTCGTCGGTCACCGTAACCAGCGCGGTGATATCGACAAGCGGGCCGCGGCTGGGCGCGGAGTAGTGTTTCAAGCCCTGCAGCAATGCGGAAAGACCGGTGCCCCCACCGATGGCGACCACCCGCAAGGGGTCCGAGTTAGACATAGCCGGCCGGAGCAGCCGCGGGGCGGCGGTTGTCAGCTCTTCTTATCCGGATACAGCAGGCGCGTGAATCCGGGGTAATCGGCCATCGCCGCAAAATCCGGATCCTGGCGCGCGGCCAGGCGGTTGCGGGGCTGTAAATCGATCGCACGTTTCAGGTTCTCACAAGCGCCCAACAGATCGCCACCCAGACTCTGGCAGGCCGCCAGCGCATAGAGCACGTGGTCGCCGGAGGGGTCGCCGTCCAGCGCGGCGCGCAGATGCTTTTGCGCCTCGCCGAGGTTGCGGGAGTTGATCAGGGTAACGGCGTAGTTGTAGTGCTCTTCAGGCGTGTTCAGCACGATACCCGGCGCTTGTAGACGCTGCTCGCACATGCGTGCGTGCAAGCCGGCGCGATGCGCCACGGTACGGTCGCCGCCGCGCATGGCCTGCAGGAACGATTCCCGTGCCTGCTGGAACTGGCGCGCGTGAAATAGGCGCATGCCTTCCTGGAAGGCATCCATCTGGGTCGGCCCCACGCCAACATCGGAACCCGCACCCGGCTTGCCGCCGGCGGACGGCCGCCGCGGCGTTAGGCCGTTGTTCGCCTCCGCAGCGGACGCTGCCGGAGTGTTGCCCTTGTCGGCACTCTTCGTCATCGGTGTCTTCTTCTTAACGGGCATTCACGTGGCCCACTAGCTTTGAATCGAAAGCCAGTATGCCCTTATATCAGACCGGCTGTCTGCATGCAAGGGGTGGAAATGGGTGAGCCCTTTTTGCCCTGTTTGGCGATTATCGCATACGGCGCGCGCGGGATTTGGGCAAGCCAACTCACCGGATCGTTCTATGCCATAGTAGGATTCATCGCCGGACTATCCGGCCGGCCATTGGTGAAGGGCGTTAACCGGATCGAAAGCGGGTTCAATCATGAAGGCCATGTGCTTAGGAGACGCTAACGGAAACGGGCCGCTTTCTTTGGTCCCGGACGAGTTGCCGGAGCCCTCTCCAGGGCCGGGAGAACTGCTGATCAGGGTGTGTGCGGCAGGCGTCATCACCACCGAGCTGTCCTGGTATCCGACCACACACCGCGCGGATGGCCAGTTGCGGCGGCGGGCGGTACCCGGCCACGAATTCTCAGGAGTTGTAGCGGACAAGGGCGAGGAGGCCGGGGATTTTGCGATCAGTCAAACGGTCTTTGGAATGAACGATTGGTATGCCGACGGCGCGATGGCAGAGTTCTGCCTGGCACCAGCCTCTTGGCTGGCGGCGAAACCGGGAAGTCTGAGTCACGTGGAAGCAGCCTCGGTGCCGATTTCCGCGCTTACGGCATGGCAGGGACTGTTTGAGCACGCGAAACTTCAGCCGGGCGAAACAGTTCTGGTGCAAGGCGGAGCGGGCGGCGTGGGCGTGTTTACGATCCAGCTCGCGCATTTGCACGGAGCGCGCGTGATCGCAACGGCATCCTCCGGGCACCACGAGTTCGTCTCCAGCCTCGGCGCCGGGCAGGTCGTTGACTACGATCAGGTGCGCTTCGAGGAGGCCATCGAGCCAGTGGACGTGGTGTTGGACACGGTGGGCGGTGAAACCTTGGACCGCTCTTGGGCGATGCTCAAGCCGGGCGGCCGCCTGGTGACGATCGTGTCGAGCGCCACTGGATCCAACGACCCGCGAGTCAAAAAGGCGTTTTTCATCGTCGAGCCGAGCCGCACGCAACTCACCCGGATCGCTCAGCTCCTGGACGCCGGCAAGCTGAAGCCGGTTATTGACTCGGTCTTTTCGCTTTCCCAGGCGCCCGATGTCTTCGCGGACAAATTGCCGCGGCGGCGCCGCGGAAAGGTGGTCATCGCGGTTCAAGACGCCAGCTAGAGGGGGTGCTGTGAATCGACTGCAAGGGAAGTGTGCTCTGATCACCGGGGGGACCAGCGGAATCGGTCTGGAGACTGCCCGGCAGTTTCTGGAGGAAGGCGCGCACCTGGTTGCCACAGGCTCCCATCCAGCGAGCCTGGAGGCGGCCCGGACTCGATTGCCCGGCGCTGTGTGGGTAGCGTCGGATGCGGGCGAGGTTGGCGCGCAGCGCATCCTGGCGGAGACCGTGCGCCAGACTTTTCAAAAGCTCGATATTCTCTTCATCAACGCCGGCATCGTAGACATGCGCCCGCTCGAGAAATGGGATGAAACGTCTTTTGACCGGTCCATCGACATCATACTCAAGGGACCGTTTTTCCTGATGCGGCAACTCCTGCCGGTCTTCGCGAACCCGGCGTCGATCGTCCTCAACACCTCCATCAACGCGCACATCGGAATGCCGAACTCGAGCGTCTATGGCGCCGCGAAAGCGGCACTGCTGTCGCTCGCGCGCACGCTATCGGGCGAACTGATCCCACGCGGAATTCGGGTGAACGCCATCAGTTGCGGACCGATCGCGACACCCTTGTACGACAAGCTGGGATTGTCCAAGAATGAGGCCGCATCCCAAGCGCTCACAAGCCAGATTCCAGCACGGCGCTTCGGGACGCCTAGTGAAGTGGCCAAGGCTGTAGTCTTTCTCGCCTCCGACGAAACTGCGTTCGCGGTGGGCAGCGAATTGATCGTCGATGGCGGGATGAGCAATCTCTGAGCATGCGTGATCCCGGCCCCCTCGCGCACATCACCGGCCGGCGCTAGGCTGTTAGTGGAGGTTGTTATGGCGCTGTTAGTCCGTCTCCAGGAACTTTTGGACCGCAGCGGCGTGGCCTACACCCACACCGTTCACCCTCTCGCTTACACGGCCCGGGAAGTTGCCGCGGCCGAACACCTGCCTGCCCAGGAAGTGGCCAAGGTGGTCGTCTTCCTGGCCGAAAATGGCTACCGCATGGTGGTGCTGCCCGCCAGCAAGGTGGTCGATTTTCAGGAGCTGCGCGCGATGCTGGGCTATTCGCACGCCCGGCTCGCCACCGAAAAGGAGCTCAGCCAGCTCTTCCCGGATTGCGAATTGGGGGCCATGCCGCCCTTCGGCAATCTCTACGGCATGCCCGTCTACCTGGATAGCAGCCTGCTCTCCGATGCACAGATCGCTTGCAACGCCGGAACGCATCGCGACGTAGTGCATGTGCGGCTCGAAGATTTCCGGCGGATGGTGAATCCGGAAGTCGTCTCGCTCTCCCGTACCATGATGGCGAAGGGCGGCTGGTAGACTCCGCATACTATCCTGATGGAGCTTGCGGGCAAGGCCGCGATAGTTACCGGAGCGGGCGGCGACGGATGCGGCCGCGCGATCGCGAAGCGGCTGGCGCTTGAGGGCGCGGCCGTCGCCATCACGGATATCAACGAATCGGGCGCGCGCGAAACCGTGCGCCAGATCGAGGCCGCGGGCGGACGCTGCGTCTCCTACCCGGTGGACGTCAGCCGCGACGAGCAGGTGCGCGCCCTCATCCGATTCGCGGAGGAGAAGCTTGGGCCGCTCGCCGTCTTGGTCAACAACGCTTCGGCGACCTTCCACCCGGACGAGCCGCTGGGTTATTGGGATCAGACTATAGCGACGGATTTCCTGGGAACGATGTACGGCATTCGCGCCGGAATCGAGGCGCTGCGGCGTTCCGGGGGCGGCGCTATCGTCAACATCAGCTCGATATCGGCGCTGTGGCATGGGCGGAAAGGAGGCGGCAAAGCACCGGGGTACGACGCCGCCAAGGCCGGTGTGTTGCGGCTGACCACGGGGCTCGGCTGGCTGGGCGAAGCGGAGAACATCCGCGTGAATTGCCTGGCGCCGGGCTGGATCGCGTCCGCACAAGTGCGCGCATTCTGGGAGCCGCTAACGCCGGAGGAACGCAAGCAGTACGGCGCGCCGTCCCGCCTGCTGCAATTGGAAGAAGTGGCGGACGCCGTTGTGCGCCTCGCGACGGATGAATCGCTGCACGGCCGCGTCCTGGTGTGGTGGCCGGAAAACGATCCGGGCCTGATCCCGTGGGCCGATCCCGGCTATCGGGAACTGTTGTGAAGCTCGAGCAGGCGCATCACACCCGCCAGGCAGGCGCGCGCCATCCCGAAGGCGAGGCCGAAAGCCGCCCCTGACATCAACAACACAACAACGAAGTCCAGGTCGTACATACGCGTTCCTTACTGCCCTCCCGCCATCCGGGGCGATACCGCGCCGGTTGCCACCAGAGCCGGCGTGGCCGGTGCGCCGAAGATTCGCACAACATCCTCGGTGCGTTCCGCGAAGAGATCCACTTCATCGCCGGTTTCGATCATTCCAAACAATTCTTTGACGTCCTGATTCCGCATGCGGATGCAGCCGTGCGACGCGCGATGCCCGATCGAACGCGGGTTGCTGGTGCCGTGGATACCGTAGCCCTTGCGGCTGAGCCCGATCCAACGCGGTCCCAACGGATTTTTCTTTCCGGGCGGCACGACTTTGCCCGGGTGATACCAGGCCGGGTCCTTGACGCGTTCCATCACCGCAAAACTGCCTGCGGGGCTGGGGGTCGCATCGGCGCCCACCGCCACCGGATATATCTTCACCACCCGGCCGTCTTCGAGCAACGCCAGCTTGCGGTCCGGAATGCTGACCACAATACGGCGCGACGCCGGCCTCACCTCCTGCGCCCAAACTTCGGTTGCTGCAACCATTAGTGCTGCCACAGCCTCCAAAATTCTCAGCCTCAACCGCGCGTCTGGCATCTTGCTGCCTCCGTTCATGTCGGGAGAATGCACGGCAAGATCCGGCGCTATGTTTATGATTCCGCTCACGGCGCGTGTCCGGCGCAACACGATGCGGGCGGCGGCGTCACGCCGCGCACGCTAAAATGGACCTCGGATGGAGAACAAGGAAATCGCGCGCATCCTGTGGGAGACCGCCGATTTGATGGAGATCGCGGGTGAGGATTCGTTCCGCATCCGCAGCTACCGTAACGGCGCAACGGCCATCGAAGGCCATCCCGAACGCGTGGAAGACATCCTCAAAGACCCGGAACGCAAGGTCACCGAGATCCCCGGAATCGGCAAGGGGCTGGCGGTCGTGCTGCAGGAGATTGTGGACCACCGGTCGTGCGAGCGGCGCGATCTGCTGCTGCAGACGTTCCCGCCGGGTGCGCTCGAATTCTTGAAGATCCAGGGGCTGGGGCCGAAGAGCATCGCGCTGCTTTTCGAGCATTACAAAGTCGGTACGATCGATGAACTGGAGCGGTTGTGCCTCGAACAGAAGCTGCGCATGCTGCCGCGCATGGGCGCCAAGCTCGAAGAGAAGGTGCTAAAGTCCATCGCGCAGTATCGGCAGCGTACCGGCCGGTATTTGTTGAGTTACGCCGAAGACATGGCGCGGGAACTGACCGCGTACCTGGGCGAGACGCCGGGCATCGAGCAGATCACGCCGGCCGGCAGCCTGCGGCGCGGGCGCGAGACGGTGGGCGATCTGGATCTGCTGGTCACCGGTCCGGCGGCCGCGGAGGTGCTGGAACGCTTCGTGCGGTTCCCTAAAGTCGAGGAACTGCTGGCACGCGGCGAAAACAAGGCCAGCGCGAAGGTCGGGCGCGAAGGTTTGCAAGTGGATGTGCGCGCGCTGCCGCGCGAGAGCTTCGGCGCCGCGCTGCAGTATTTCACCGGCAGCAAAGATCACAACGTGGCGGTGCGCACACGCGCCGTGAAGATGGGGTTCAAGCTCAGCGAATACGGGCTGTTTCGCAGCGCGGACGATACCAAGGTCGCGGGCGAAACCGAGGCGGGCGTCTACGAAGCGCTCGGACTGCGCTGGATTCCTCCGGAGATGCGCGAGAATCTGGGCGAGATCGAACTGGCGGCGGAGAACCGCCTGCCGGAGCTCGTTGAGCTTGCGCAGATCCGCGGCGATGTGCACATGCACACCACCGAAAGCGACGGCCGGGCGACCCTCGAAGCGATGGCCGGCGCGGCGCGCGAGCGCGGCTATGAGTACGTCGCCATCACCGATCATTCGAAGTCGCTGGCCATGACGTTCGGCCTGGATGAGGCGCGCGCCGTCGCCTTCGCGGCCCGGGTGCGCGAGGTGAATCGCGACGGGTTGGGCTTGCGGATCTTTTCGGGCCTGGAGTGCGACATCCTGAAAGACGGCGCCATGGACCTGGCCAACGACGCGCTGGCCGAGCTCGACTTCGTCATCGGCAGCGTGCACAGCCACATGAATATGGAATCAGCCGAGATGACTGACCGCCTGCTGCGCGCGCTCGAATGCCCGTCGCTGAAGATGCTGGGCCACCCGACCGGCCGCGTGCTGCTGCATCGGGATGCCTATCCGTTCGATTTCGAGCGGGTGGTCGACAAGGCCGTGCGGCGGGGCGTCTGGCTCGAAATTAACGCCAGCCCTGAACGGCTGGATCTAAGCGCCAATCTGGTGCGGACCGCGAAAGCGCGCGGCGCCCGTTTCGTCATCTCGACCGATGCGCATCATCCCAGCCACCTGGCCAGCATGCGCTATGGCGTGATCACGGCGCGGCGTGCCTGGCTCGCGCCGGCCGACATTATGAATACGCGATCGGCCACGGAATTTGCCGCGGCAATCCGTGCACACTGAATTTATGAAAATCGTCTCTTCGCAGGAAGTATACAAATGCAACCTCTTCCGGGTGACCGAGGACGAGGCCAAAGACCCCAGCGGGTTTGACATCAAGCGGTCGATCGTGCGCCACATGGGGTCGGCGGTCATGATGGCAGTCGATGAAAAGAACCGCATCCTGCTGGTGCGGCAGTTCCGGCTGCCTGCGGAACGTGAGCTATGGGAGCTGCCGGCCGGCCGGTTGGACGCAGGCGAAAAGCCGCTCGATGCGGCGCGCCGGGAATTGAAGGAGGAGACCGGCTACAAGGCGCGGAAGTGGACCAAGCTGGCAACCTTCTGGCCAAGTCCCGGCTACGTGGCCGAAAAGATGACCATCTTCCTGGCGACGGATCTGACCGCTGGCGAAGCCCAGCCGATGGAGGACGAGCGCATCGAGTGCCGCTGGTTCAAGCGCAAAGAACTGGCCAGGATGATCCAGGACCGCGAGATCGAGGACGGCAAAACCATCATCGGGTTTTTGATGTGGGACCGCAACCGCCGCAAGAAGAGCGTTTCAAGCTAGAATAAAATCGTTGTAAGCGAGGAGATTTGATTGGCTGAAGACAAGTTGTATAAAGCGGAATATTTGGGCAGCGGCACCTTCAACATCAGCAAACCGAAGCGGACCAAGGCTAAGCGACGCCAGACCAAGTTGAAGAATCCGCAACGTGGCGCGCGGAAGTAGTTGCCGCCTCGATCGCCGTTTTGTGCGAGAATGGGAGGACGTTCCGAAGGCATTCGAACGGGTGTAGTCCTTAAGGGGAGGCGAATGTGAGCTACGATCCTGAAACGCCGTTTGACAGCATCGAAGGTTCTCAAGAGTACGTCGCGCTTCTGGCGGAAGCCATTGAAGAGGCCCGCAAGGATGTGGATGCCGACATCGCCCTGGCGCAGGACGAGGGCGCGGACCGTCGCAAAGATGCCCTGCAACTGGTCAGTTATAACCTGGCGAAATTGTCCCTGCACATCACCACCAGCCGCCGGATCCTGAACGATCTGCGCACGCTGCGCCGCCTGTTACTCGCGGAACGTCAAAGCGAAAGCACACGGGCCGGTAAGCGCGCGGCCGGCGCGGGCGCGTGAAGCATGACCCGGCGATCCCTTCTGCAAGCCCTGCTGGCCGGTCCGGCCGCGTTGGGCGTGGGGTTTTCCCGAAGCAGGCCCGGCCCCAAGATCGGCGTCACTGACTGGAACCTGGAGCTGACCGGCAAGGTTTCCGCCGTCGAGTTAGCCGCCCGGCTCCACTTCGACGGGGTGCAGGTGAGCCTGGGCCAGAAACCGGTTTCCGGCAAGCTGCCGCTCGACGATGCCTCGATCCAGGCGCAATACCTCGCCGCAGCCAAGCAGCATAGGATTGCGCTGGACGGTACCTGCCTCGACATTCTACACATCGATCATCTGAAAGACAATCCGCGCGCCCAGAAGTGGGTTGCGGACAGCATCCCGATCACCGCCAATCTGAAAGCGGAGGTGGTGCTGCTGCCGTTCTTCGGCAAGGCATCGCTCACCAACCACACGGAGATGGACTACGTGGCGGATCTGCTGAAAGAAATCGCGCCCGCCGCCGAGAAAGCCGGCGTGAAGCTGGGCCTCGAAGACACCATTTCAGCCGAAGATAACGTACGCATCATGGAGCGGACCGGGTCGCCGGCCGTGTCGGTGTATTACGACGTAGGGAATTCCACGCACGGCGGCTTCGACGTGGTGAAAGAGATCGGCTGGCTGGGCGCCTCGCGCATCTGCCAGATGCACCTGAAAGATAACCCGCATTACCTGGGCGAAGGCACCATCAGTTTCCCCGCGGTGATGAAGGCGATCACCGCGATCGGTTACGAAGGCTTCGCCAACCTGGAGACGGACTGCCCGTCAAAATCCGTTGAAAATGACATGGCGCGGAATTTGAAGTACATCCGCGGCCTGCTCGCATAGTTCCCGAAAAACGCAAACGGGCGCGTCTTTCCGCGCCACCATAAAGGAAAGGAACTCCGCTGATCCGACAGCGGCGCGGGACGCCCCGTTTTGCGCGAGTTCCCTAGAAGATTTCGGGTCCCCCTTCATTCAGTGGTTGACTTGTGCCTGCCGCGGGATTACCATTCTAAAGTCGCGTTATTGAACCTGCACCGTAGAGGGTAGAGCGGCGGTTTACTGGGAGACCCCGTAATGACCTTTCAGATAGGTGAGAAGGTAGTCTATCCCAACCAGGGAGTTGGGACCGTCGAGAATATCAGGGCCTGGGCACTGGGTAATCAATTCGAAAAGTGTTACCTGCTGCGCATGGTTTACGGCAGCATCACGGTAACTGTTCCATTTTCCAAAGTCGAGAATATCGGCCTCCGGCCAATCACGAAAAGTGGCGAAATATGCAGGGTTCTGGCTTATCTGGCCAACGGACGCTGCTATTCAAGCCCCGATTGGAAGATTCGCTTCAAGGTCAATTCCCAAAAGATGCTGAGCGGCAGCCTGCTGCAGGTGGCGGAAGTCATGAAGAACCTGCTCGAGGTGCAGAAAGAGAAACCGCTATCCTTCCGGGAAAAGAAGATGCTGGATCGCTCACGGCAGATGCTGGTCAGCGAAATGTCGATTGCGCGCGGCATCGGGGACGTGGAAGCGGCCGAGTTGCTGCAGAAATATCTCGCCAAGGCGAGCCTCACGCTGCCACCCGTCTACTGACCTGCGGCAGGCATTAGCCGGTAAACCAGATAATTTGCGTTCTCGAATACGGGTGTATGATCCGGCAGCCGATTGTGGGGCGAAAGCACGATGTAATCGATTGCGAGCGCCTGATAGCGGCCGGCAGTCCGCGGGTCGAACGGCTGGGACAGGGTTGCCTGCCAGCGCTTCCACCATTCCGCGCCGAGTTCCGGCAAATAGTTCACCTGCCCCCCACCCTTCCAATCTACGTACAGGGCGCGCTCGGCCTCGCTGCGGAAAATTCCGGGTTGCAGGGCTTTGCCGGCGTCCGCGAACAGGAACATCGCATCGCGCGGCGTCGACGTGCGCGCCCAAGCGCTGAGCTGCGCGAGATCCGGCGTGTGAAGCTGCGGATGAGTTCTGACACCGCCTAAGGCCGGGATGATGATGAACGCCGCTGCCGTGGCCGCGGCAAGAGCGGCGGGTGCCTCGCTCCAGGCAGCCCCGGCCGCGAAGACTGCCAGGATCACGGCAGTCAGCACGCTCAAGTGGGGCGCCATCGCCACCAGGTAGATCAGCAGGAACCACGCGAATGCTTCGATGTACCGCCTGCTTTGCGCGGCGACGATTCCAGCCGCACCGGCGCAGAACTCCGCAATCACCACCACAAACAGCAGCGCCCGCATGGGCTGCATCTGCGGCAGCAATATCCATTTCAGTTTCTCGAGCAACAGATAGGACGCGGGCACGCTCAGCATTCCGAACAGCGGCAGGCCGATCAGAAAGAAGCGCAGATCGCGTGGCACGCGCTGCCGCACGCGCGCATATGCCAGCCAGCAGACGGCGTAGAGACCGGCGAAGTACGCAAGCCAAACCGGCCGCCACTCTGAGACCCAGGAATAGGGCGCGCGCATGCGTTGCAAGCGTTCGAGCGCGGGCGGGATGCGCGCGAAAAAGAGCTGCGCCTCGCTGGCCCCGTCCTGAAACCGTGCGGCGATAGCCAAGATGATGCACGCCGCTGCCAGCGGAGCCAATGCCTTGAACCGGCGCCGCACGATCGCCAGCGCAGCGTACACCGCCCAGAACGGGACCACGGTCGGCGGATGGATCAGAAACGCCGCGGCGCCCGCAATGCCGGCGGCCAGTTCCCAGCCGTGCGCCACCAGGCCGATCGCCAGAAACAGCAGCGGAACCGCGAAGCCGCGCGGATCCGGCTCGATTTCAAACGAGAGCACCGCCGGGCCAACGATGGCCGCCCCCAGCGAAATGGCCCCCGCGACCAGCAGCGAAGCCGGCGCCGAAAGCCCCAGCGCCGCTGCCATCAGGTACAGGCCCCAGATTCCCAGCGCGCGCGTCGCGATCTGCTCGCCTTCGAGCACCTGGCGGAAATCGAGGCCGGTGATGCGCGCGAGACCGCGGGCCGTTTCGTCATACAGCGTGAAGGAAACGTGCGGGCGTTCCACCAGGATGTCGCGGCGCAGCACGGCCGGATCGCGCAGGTGCTCCAGAATCGGAACGTAGATCTGGGTATCCTGCTGCAGCCAGGTGTGGCCCGGAAACGCGAACCAGGTCAGCGCGGTGAGCATCGCGATCCCCGCCGCCACCGCGACATTTTTCATTGCGCCGGGGTCTTCTCCAATTGCTGCCGGATCCAGACGCGCCCGGGATCCAGGTGAGCCGCCTTCTCGAAAGCTTGGCGCGCTTCAGCGTTGTGATGCTCCTTACGCAACGCGAGACCCAGCCACAGGTACGGTTCGGCGGAACCGGGGTCGAGTTCCGCGGCCTTCCGAAAATCCGGGACGGCCACAGAAGCCCCGCCGCCGAACGCCTCCGGCAGATAGTAATTGCCGACACCGCGCGCCAGGTATGCGCGCGCCGATTTAGGATCAAGCTCCAGAGCCTTATCGATGGCTTCGCGTGCGCGCTTGCCATACGAGAGGGCGGCGAGCATGCCGCCGGCCGCCGCCTGTCCGCACAGCGTGCCCATCACGCGATAGTATTCGCTGTTCCGGCCGTTGATCGCGATGGCCCGCTCCGCCGCGCGAATGCCGTCCTCGGCGGCGCGTTCCGCCTGGTTCTTGTCGTGCAGCTCGAGCGAGACTTCCGCCAGATACGATGACGCCAGGGCCGCGCGATACTGCGCCTCCGCATCGTGCGGCGCTTTTTCCGCCGCTGCCGACAATGCGGACACGTCCTTTTCGAGCGC
>DATKNQ010000285.1:0-8471 GCA_035541265.1 Bryobacteraceae bacterium | reverse complement strand
TCGGGATTCACTTCCGGCACCAGCAGCGGCACATCCGGCTCCATGCGGTGGTTCTTCGAATTCGAAACCACCACGTGGCCGGCCTCGGCGAAGGCGCGCTCGATTTCGGTAGCGACGGAAGCATCCATCGCGGAGAACAGCAGGCGCGGCGCGTTGCCCGGCTTGCACTCATCCACCTGCAGGTTCGCGACGGCATCCGGCATCGCGCCACCCAGCCGCCAGGCGGTGGCTTCGCGGTAGGGCTTGCCGGCCGAGCGATCGCTCGCGCCGAGCCACTTCAAATCGAACCACGGATGGTTCTGCAGGAACTTGACGAAATGCTGGCCCACCATGCCGGTGGCGCCGAGAATGCCGACTTGGATTCTGGTTTCCATAGCGTACTCTATTGGGTGAGCAATCGGCTCACCATGTCTTGATAGATGCCGACGGCGGCTTCCAGTTGGTTTTTGGGAATGCGTTCGTCGAGCGTGTGGGCAACGTGAATGGAGCCGGGGCCGATCAGATACGGCGTGCCCCAGGCGTCGCCGAAAGCCGGAATATCGGTAGTGAAGGCCACCACGGTGGTCTCGATGCCGGGCAGCGAGCCGAGGCGCACCGCCGGAATCTCCAGGATCTCGCAGGCCTCCGCTTTGCCGGCAACCGCCGCGGCGACGGCTTCCCTGGTAGCGGCCGAGTCGCCGACCAGCCGAATGAAGATCTCGGCTTTGGCCTCATCGGCGATCACGTTCGGCGCGCGGCCGCCGCTGATGGTGCCGATGTTCAGCGTACTGGGACCGAGCAGATCGTCGACCGGCAGCGGAATGGCTCGTACGCGGGCCAGCACATCGAGCAGCTTTTCGATTGCGGATTCGCCCAACTCGGGATAAGCCGAATGCGCCATGCGTCCGGTGGCCGCGATCTCAAAGCGCAGTGCGCCTTTCGAGCCGAGCGCCAGTTTGTTCTCGGTCGGCTCGCCATTGATGATGTAGCGCGCGCCTTTGGGATGCGCCGCGGCGTGATAAGCGCCCGCGCTGTTGCGTTCCTCGCCCACCACGAACAGCAACCCGAAATTGCGCACGCCGCGTTCGAGTAGAGCTTCGGCGGCCTTCAGCATGGCGGCGATGATGCCTTTGGTGTCGCATGCCCCGCGTCCCCAGATATGTTCCGCATCCTCGCGCGAGGCGATGAACGGCGGCACCGTGTCCATGTGGGTCGAAAGCGTCACGGTGGGCCGATCGCCCCAGCAGGCGTACACATTGGCGCGGCGCGGCTCGACTTCCGTGCGCTCCGCGGTGCCGCCGTAGCGCGCGGCCAGCGCGGAGACGTAGTCGAACAATTGCAGCCCGGCCCGCTCTTCGTTGCCGGTGATGGATTCGGTATCGATGAGCGCCCGCGTGAGCTCGAAAAGGTGCATAGTCTAAAAGCGCGGGAGGGAGACGGAGACAGAAGAAAAGACGCGGCAGTCCGGCTGGTCTTTCACTTCCGATAGCGCTCCACCCGCTTCCAGAAATCGGGTGACAGTGGGCAGGTATTAGCCTGACCCCCCAACCGCCGCGGCATAGAGCCATCCGCGCCGGTTTCGGCGGAACTACCATCGGCCCCTTTAGCCGGGCGTCCGAAGCTCTGTCGGAGTTGCCCACCCGGCTACTGATGGCCGCCGCGCCTCTATCAGGTAAGTCTCAGGATAACGGACCGGCGGGGGGAACGTCAAACGTTGGGACTTGGTTGCGCCTACTTCCGCTAGTTCCAAAACCTCGAAATAGCGCCTTATAATAGCGTCTAGCAACCGGATGACAAAGAAGAGAATCCTGGCGCGCGCGGTCCTTCGTGTCGCGGCTATCGGTATAGGTCTGACGGCCGTGTCCACACTCTACCATTACGTAATCCGGGTGAACAGCACCACGGGCGCACTCACGTTTCTGCTGGTAGTGCTCGCCAGCGCGACGTTCTGGGGTCTGCCCGAGGCTCTGTTGGCTTCCGCCTGGAGCATGATTCTGCTGGATTATTATTTCCTGCCGCCAGTGCCTGCTCTCGGGATTGACGATCCACAGAACTGGGTCGCCTGGTGTTCGTTCCTGATTACCTCGTTCGTGGTGAGTGAACTGTCGGCGCGTTTGAAGAAACGCGCCCGAGAGGCCACGCAGCGGCAGTTCGAAATCGAGCGCCTGTACGCATTGAGTTGCAGCCTGATGCAAGGAGGTACGGCGGCGGCAATCGCCCAGAGGATTCCCGAAGAAGTCGCCGGGATCTTCGGATGCGCTGAGGTGGCATTTTTTGATCGCGCTTCGGGCCACATCCACCGCGCGGGGGCAGCGGGGCAGATGTCCGATCAGTCCCTGATCGACGCGACAGGCGATTCCTACCGTACAACGAATGATATCCGCCAGACGATTATCCGCGTGCGG
Source organism: Bryobacteraceae bacterium (assembly GCA_035541265.1). Lineage (GTDB taxonomy): Bacteria > Acidobacteriota > Terriglobia > Bryobacterales > Bryobacteraceae > Bog-159. Next base: position 6,087 of record DATKNQ010000285.1, on the reverse strand, counting down.
TTGGGCAACACGGTGATTGGAAGCCTCGGCTTTGGCGAAGGTGCGGCTCCGTCGACGCCCACCATTCATGCGATCGCTAACCTGACAGCCTTGGCCGTCGATCGTGCTCGCAAGCGCGATGCCGCGGGACAGGCTGAGGCCGCTCGCCGCCACCAGGAACTGAAGTCGATGCTGCTGGACGCTCTGGCACACGAATTTCAAACGCCCCTCACTTCCATTCGCGCGGGGATCGACGCCATGCTCGCCGATTCTCCCGGTCGCGACCAACAGGAATGGCTGCAAATCATGAACGAGGAAAGCGGCAGGCTGAGCGCCATGATGGCCGAAGCCATCCAAATGGCGCGCATCGAGGCGGGCCACGTGGATCTCGATAAGCAGACCCACACAGTAGATGACTTGGTCTACTCGGCGCTCGAAAAAGAGGTCGCGGATTCTCAGGTCGAGATCGATCTGCCGTTGAATTTGCCGCCCGTTTCAGCCGATGCCGGCCTGATTCGGCTGGTCATTCGCCAGCTTGCTGGAAACGCCTTGAAATACTCGCAGCCCGGCACGACCATCAGGCTGCGCGCGGATGCCAAAGAGGGAGGCGTTGTGATCAGCGTCGCGGACCGCGGTCCGGGTATCCCGCCTGAGGAGCAGCAGAGCATTTTCGAGAAGTATTACAGAGGCAAACAGGGACGCGGCCATCTTACGGGTATGGGCATGGGATTGCCCATTGCGCGGCAGGTCGTCGAGGCGCATGACGGCCGCATCTGGGTCGAAAGCCGGCCCGGTCAGGGTGCGACATTTTTCTTTACACTGCCATACGCGCATGAAGAGGCCAATGTATGAATGGGGCTAAGATCCTGGTTGTCGATGATGACCTGCAGATCCGCCGCGTGATGCGCAAGATGCTGCATGCGCAGGGCTACACGGTGAGCGACGCGCGCAGCGGCGAAGAGGCTTTAGAGGTGCTGCACCGCGGCCGTCACGACCTGGTGGTGCTGGATATGGCCATGCCGGGCATGGGCGGCCTGGAGGCCTGCCGCGCAATCCGCGCGGGCTGGGATATCGCCATCATCATTCTGTCGGTGCGCAGCCTGGAGAAAGACAAGATCAGCGCGCTCGATGCCGGCGCCGACGACTACGTGACCAAGCCTTTCAGCATGCAGGAACTGCTGGCCCGTATTCGCGCGGGCCTGCGCCGTTCGCCGCTCGCGCCCGAAGCTGCGCCGCAGGTCTTACAACTCGATAAGCTGGAGATCAATTTCGGCGCCCGGCGCGTGATCGCCGGCGGCCAGGAAGTGCGCCTCACGCGCAAGGAGTTCGACCTGCTGCAATATCTGGCGACCAACGCCAATACGCCCATCACCCATCGCCGCCTGTTGCAGGCGGTCTGGGGACCGGATTACGGCAACGAAGTGGTCTACCTGCGGGTCTTCATCAATCAACTTCGCAAGAAGATTGAACCGGAGCCGGCCAATCCGCGCTATATCCTGACCGAGCCGTGCGTCGGGTATCAGTTTCGCATCCCGGGTGAGACGATCACCCCGGCGGCGTCCGATTAGCTTGCCGTAGCCGCAACGCCTTCCACCGAACTCGTCCGCAACGCTTTCAGCTTGTCGCGAATCTGCGCGGCCTTTTCGAATTCGAACTTGCGCGCGGCCTCGCGCATGCGCTCTTCCAGTTCGCCGAGGAAACGGTCGCGCTGCTCCTGGGTCATCTGTTCGATTTCGTCTTCGGATTCGAGCGGCACCGTCACGTAATCGGCTTCCGCGATAGCCACCAGGCTCATGTCGATCGGTTTGATGATCGACTGCGGCGTGATGTCGTGGCGCTCGTTGTATTCCTGCTGCGTGCGCCGCCGCCGGGTGGTCTCGTCGATGGCGTGGCGCATGCTGTCGGTCATCACGTCGGCGTACAGAATGGCGCGCCCTTCCACGTGACGCGCCGCGCGTCCCATGGTCTGAATCAGCGAACCGCTCGACCGCAGGAAGCCTTCTTTGTCGGCATCCAGAATCGCCACCAGCGAGACTTCAGGCAGGTCCAGGCCTTCGCGCAGCAGGTTGATGCCGATCAACACGTCGAACTCGCCGCGCCGCAGGTCCCGCAGAATCTTGAGCCGGTCGAGCGTGCTGACTTCGGAATGCAGATAGCGGCAGCGCACGCCGACTTCGGAATAATATTCGGCCAGGTCTTCCGCCATGCGCTTGGTCAACGTCGTCACCAGCACGCGCTGATTGTTCTCCACGCGCTGGCGGATCTGGCCCAGCAGATCGTCCACTTGCCCCTTCACCGGGCGAATCTCGACTTCCGGATCGAGCAGGCCCGTGGGTCGAATGATCTGCTCCACGACCACGCCCGCCGACTTCGTCAGTTCATACGGCCCTGGAGTGGCCGACACGTAGAGCACCTGGTTCACGCGATGCTCGAATTCCTCGAACGTGAGCGGGCGATTGTCGAGCGCGCTGGGCATGCGGAATCCGTGCGCCACCAGCACCTCTTTGCGCGAGCGGTCGCCGTGATACATGCCGTGCAACTGCGGGATCGTCTGATGGCTCTCGTCGATCAGGATCAGAGAATCGTGTGGCAGATAATCGAGCAGCGTGGGCGGCGCTTCGCCCGGCAGGCGGCCCGAGAAATGGCGCGAGTAATTCTCGATGCCGTGGCAGTAGCCGATCTCTTTCATCATCTCGAGATCGAACATGGTGCGCTGCCATAGACGCTGCGCTTCGATCAGCTTGCCCTGCTTTTCGAGTTCCTTGTGCCACCAATCGAGCTCCGTGACGATGCTGGCCATGGCCGAGTTGCGAGTCTCCTCGGACATGACGTAGTGCGTCTTCGGATAGATGGGCAACCGCTGATAGGTCTGGCGCACCTGTCCGAGCAGCGGATCGATCTGCGACAGGCTCTCGATTTCGTCGCCCCACAGCTCGATGCGGTAGGCGTGGTCTTCGTAGGTCGGATAGACTTCGATCACGTCGCCGCGCACGCGAAACGTGCCGCGGCGGAAATCGGCGTCGTTCCGGTCGTAGAGGATATCCACCAGGCGCGAGACGATCTGGTTGCGCGAAATCTTTTGCCCCTTCTCCAGCATCAGCAGCATGCCGTAGTAGGCTTCGGGCGAGCCCAGGCCGTAAATGCAGCTCACACTGGCCACGATCACGCAATCGCGGCGCTCGAATAGCGACCGCGTGGCCGAGAGGCGCAGCTTGTCTAACTCATCGTTGATGGTGGCTTCTTTTTCGATATAAACGTCGCTCGATGGGATGTAAGCTTCCGGCTGATAGTAATCGTAGTAACTGACGAAATACTCAACTGCGTTATCCGGAAAGAAGGATTTGAATTCGTGATAAAGCTGCGCGGCCAGGGTCTTGTTATGCGCCAGGATCAGCGATGGCCGGCCAATCGCTTCGATGACCTTGGCCATGGTGAACGTCTTGCCCGACCCGGTAACGCCCAGCAGCACTTGGTGCGCTTCGCCGTCGCGTACGCCGCGGACCAGTTCCTCGATGGCGGTGGCTTGATCGCCCTTGGGAGTATAGTTGACGGACAGACGGAAGCCCATCTCTTCAGTATAGGGCGGAAGCCGATTTAGGCAGCGATCAGTAGTTGAACAGGAATTCCTTGCTGGTCAGCATGGCCCACATCATGTCTTCGAGCGCGTGGCGATGCGCTTCGAGCTGCACTTCCGGCGGTCCAGTGGTGACGCGCGCTTTGCGCATGGCATCGAGCAAGGGCTGCTTCTCGGCCTCCGTTGGATAGCGGCTGAAGGCCGACAAATACAGATCGTCGAGAATGCGCGAATCCGAAAGGCCCAGTCTCACGGCCAACGCGGCGAAGCCGGTCGGGTCGCTCAGCTTCTTGTTCAGCGTGTCGCCGTTGATCACATGCAACGCCTGCGCGATGTTCGGCTCGCTCGAGCGCTCGCCCGCATCGCAGATGATGCGCTTCGGGCGGCCGAAGGCGCTCAAAAATTGCGATTGCACCTGCACGTCCGGCAACTGCAAGGCGCGCGTGCCAACCGGGTATCCATCGAACTTCGTGGGAACACCGGTCACCTGGGACATCACATCGAGCAGCACTTCGGCCGGCAGGCGTTTCACGAAGTAACGCGAGTAATACTTGGTGTCCATCTGGTTCTCGGCGTTCGAATCGGCGGAGAGCTGATAGACTTCCGAGTTCATGATGGTGCGGATCAGCCGCTTCACGTCGTAGCCATTCTTCACGAAATCGTCGCTGAGCGCGGCAAACAATTCTTCGTTCGAAGCCGGATTGGTGGCGCGCACATCGTCCACGGACTCAACCAGTCCGCGGCCCATGAAGTTGGCCCACACGCGATTGACCAGCGAGCGCGCGAAATAAGTGTTCTTCGGGCTAACCAGCCAATCGGCGAAATGCACGCGGCGATCTTCGGTCGAATCAAGCGGCATCGGGGTGCCGTCGAGCGGTGTGGGCGGCAAGGGCTTCAGCAGCTTGGGATGCAGCACGTCGCCGGTAGCTTTGGCATACACCACGATGTCACCCGGTTCATCGCCGTTCTTCAGACCCACGCGCGCGAACAGATTGACGAGCTCGTAATACTGCTTCTGCGTCCACTTCTCGAGCGGATGATTGTGACAGCGTGCACAAGTCACGCGATTGCCCATGAACGCTTCGGTGGCTGTTTCGGTGAGGTCGATGGGATTCTTGTGCAGCACGTAATAATTCAGCGCGCCGTTTTGCCGCGTATCGCCCGACGAGGTGAAGATCTCGTAGGCGAACTTGTTCCACGGTTTGTCTGTTTTCACGCTGTCGCGGATCCAGTCGTAGAACGCCCACATGGCGTTGGTGCGTAGCTTGCGGCTGGAGACCAGCAGCAGGTCGGACCATTTATAGGTCCAGTAGTCTATGTACTCATCGCGCTCGAGCAGTCGGTCGATCAGCTTCGCACGTTTGTCGGGCGAGTGATCGGCGAGGAAGTCCTCGACCTCTTCGGACTTCGGCAGGATGCCCGCCGCATCCAGATAGGCGCGGCGGATGAAAGTGGCGTCCGTGCAGGGTCCCGACGGCGCGATATTGAGCGCTTTCAGCTTCGCGAGCACCAGGTCGTCGATATAGTTGTGGCGCTCGAACTTGGTGTAGACCTCCGGGTTGACCTTGTTCGGATACGGCACTCCCATGCGCGCATAGAGCACGCGGCTGGCGTACCACAGCGTGATGGCCGCTTCGCCGCTGCCGTTCATTTTCACGTGGCCGAAATCGTCGACGGTGGCGACACCTTCGTCGCTCGATGCGAAGCGCACCCAGCGCGTCACGTCACGCACGCGCCCGTCGGAGTATTTCGCGCGCACCACCAGTTGCTGCTCGGCGCCGACCGTCAAAGTCGCGGAGGCGGGGAAGACTTCGAGGCCGGTGACGGTTGGGTCGCTATCTTTCGGGCGTGGCGCGCCAGACGCGATCCACTCCGCGATCACGCGGTATTCGAGCGAATCGGTAGAGATGCGCTTGCCGCCGCCGTGCGGCACGGCCGCCGTGGGCTTCAGCAGCATCAAGCTGTGCGAAGGCTCCGAGAGCGAGACGCGCCGGCCCAGCGATTGGCGGGTCAGCGTATCGTAATCTTCTTCGGGATCGTAGCCGCGCAAGGTCAACTTGAATCCGTTCTTGCCGGCGGCCGCGCCGTGGCATGCGCCCGAGTTACAGCCTACTTTGCTGAGCACCGGGATCACGTCGTTGCGAAAGCTCCAGGTGTGCGGTGCGTGCGCATTCTCGATGTGTACCGTGACGCTGGCGGTACGCCCGTTCGCGGTTGCGGTGATCGTAGCATCGCCGTCGCCCGCGGGCTTCACCATGCCGGTTTGATCGACGGTGGCGATCGCCGGCGCGGAGGAAGTCCAGTGAGCGATGCGGGTCCAGTCCTCGCGGTGGCTATCGAGTGACGCTTCGGCGAGGAGTTGCTGATACGATTCGGGGCCGTTGAGTGTGACGTTCGCGGGTAGGATGGTCAGGTCCGCGGCGAGCGCGGTGATGGGAAGAAACAGGCTGAGCGCGCTCACCGCGATCTTAGACATAGAGCTCCTTGATGGGATTAGTGCCGCGCTCGACCAGCGGGATGGGCCGGCCCTGCGC
>DATKNQ010000284.1:0-23048 GCA_035541265.1 Bryobacteraceae bacterium | reverse complement strand
ATCGTGAACGGGCCGGGCAACAACATCTTCGATATGGCGCTGCATCGTCACTTCCAGATACGCGAGCGTGGAGCCGTGGAGTTCCGCGCCGAGGCATTCAACATCTTCAATCATCCGAATTGGGGAGTGCCAGGTGGCTATGCCGATTTTGGAGCGCCGTTTTTCGGCGGACTTCTAGGCGTCGGCAATCCGCGCCGTTTGCAATTCGCCCTGCGCTATGACTTCTAACCGAGTGGGGCAGGCTCGCAGCCTGCCGGCGGCCTCGCAGGCCGCCCTAATCAAAGCGATGCAGTTCCCCGAAGGCGATCACTCCGATCTCTCCCAGCCGGACCTGCCATGGCGCGAACTCCTGGACTTTGCCGATCGTTCCTCTCTCACGCTGTTGTTCGGCGAAGCCGCACGCAGCGCCCTACCCGAATGGGTCCGTGATCGCATCGCACAAAACCTGGCCGAAAACACCGAGCGCCTCGAACGCGTGCGCGCGCTCCAGGAGCAGGTAGACGCCTGGCTCACCGCCGCCGGCCTCCCGTACATCTTCCTGAAGGGCACAACGCAATCGCCCCATTTTGTTTCCGACCCACGTCTGCGTGCCCAGCACGATCTGGATCTGTTCTGCCCACTGCCAGATGCCCGCCGCGCCTGGGAGTTACTCATCGATCGCGGCTACGAACCGATCGAGAAGCGTCACGCCCACCCGACCGATCACCTGCCGGCTCTGATTCTCAAAACCGGATGGGAGTGGCACGGCGGCAGTTACTTCGATCCGGAAATCCCGCTGGCGATCGAGGTCCACTATCAATTCTGGGACGAGGTCACCGAGCGCTTGCGTCTACCGGGCCTCGACGAATTCTGGATACGCCGGCGCGGCCACGCGCTCGACACGGTGGATGCGCTGGGCTACGCCGCGCTGCATTTATTGCGTCATCTGTTGCGAGGCAGCGTGCGCGCGTGTCACGTCTACGAGCTGGCGTCATTTCTGGAACGCCATGCGTCGGATGCGCTGTTCTGGAATAGCTGGCGCGACTTACACGCGCCGGAATTGCGGCGGCTGGAGGCAATTGCGTTTTGCTTGTCCCGGGCGTGGTTCGCGTGCGCGCTGGGTCCCGTAGCCGGGACCGAAGTCGCCGCATTGCCGCCGCGAATTACCGAGTGGTTCGAGACCTTTGCGTTCTCGCCGCTAGACTCGGAGCTTCACCCCAACAAAGATGAATTGTGGCTGCACCTGGCCCTGCTCGATTCCACCCGTGACAAACTGGCCGTGGCGCGCCGTCGCGTATTACCTACGCTTTTGCCGGGCCCGGTGGACGCAGTCTGTATCCCGCGCAACGAGCTGACCCTCGGCCGGCGCATCCTGAAATACGCCCGCACCGCGCGCTTCCTTGGCAGGCGCACCATCTTCCACCTCCGCGCGTTCTCGGCGTTACTCCAAAGCGGGTTCCACTGGCGAATGCGATCGAGTGGGCTGACCGCGGGGTTCTGGCTCTTCTTGGGATCCAGCTCGTTCTTTGTGCTGGGCATGTTTATCTTCGTGTTGCTGTACAACCTGTATCTGCTCGACCTCGGATTTCGCGAGGATTTTGTGGGACAGGTGTCGAGCGCGTCGACTGCCGGCATGGTCGTAGCCATTCTGCCCTCGGCTGCGCTGGCGCGGCGCTGGGGTCTGGGCAAACTCCTGCTGGTTTCATTCGCCGCCGTGGGTCTGATCTCGGCAGCGCGCTTGCTCCCGGTTGGCCGGACGCCACTCCTCGCGCTAGCCTTCTTGCATGGCATCGCATTCTCGCTATATGCCGTGGCGCTGGCCCCCGCCATTGCCCGCCTGACGAGTGACCAATCGCGTGCCTCCGGCTTCAGCATCTCAACTACCATTTCCATCTCTCTCGGTATCTTCGGTAACTGGCTGGGTGGCCACTTACCCCACTTACTTGGCGGTAAACGTCCCGCCATGTTGGCCGCATGCGGACTTGTAGGAGCAGCTCTCTGGCCCGCGGCGCGCTTGCGGATAGGGCCCGCGCCGGCTGAAGGCGCCAAGCTCTACCCGCGCAACCGCTTCGTTGTTCAGTTCCTGATGGTATGGGCTGTTTGGAACCTGGCCACTGGAGCGTTCAATCCATTCTTCGCCACGTTTTTTGCGAGCCTGCATACGCCGGTCGAGAAGATCGGCTTGATCCTGTCGGGATCGCAACTGGCGCAGGTTGGCGCGCTCACCCTGGCTCCGGTCATACTCCGCAAGATGGGCCTGGTGAGCGGCACGGCTGCCATGCTACTGGCGACTGCCCTGGCTCTCGGCGGTCTGGCCTCCGGACCGGTGGGCTGGGCCACGATCGCTGTTTTCATGGCTTACACGTCTTGCCAGTGGATGAGCGAACCGGGAGTCAATACCCTGTTGATGGATCGCGTGCGCGATCAGGAGCGCACAGGCGCCTCGGCGCTGATGATGTTAGTCGCCTTCGGCGCGCAGTTCATAGCTTCGTTCGCCGGCGGAGCGGCCATCGCTAAGTTCGGATATTCGGCCATGCTGGCCTGCGCGGCCGGATTAGCCGCCATCGCGGCCGTCGCCTTCCGCGCCCTGCCGGGCGAACGCACGGAGCTTGTCACAGCGCCGCTTCGATTGCCGCAATCATCTCCTCCTGATACCGCTCCAGGCTGAAGTCATTGCAGGCGTTCATGCGCGCGCGTCCCGCGGTCTCCCGCATCCGGCATGGTTGGCCGAGCAGTTCAAGCATCGTCGTGGCCAAAGGTTCTGGTGAGCGCTGGTCGACCAGGAAACCGGTTACTCCCGGCTCGATCATCTCTGGAATCCCGCCCGATGCGAACGCCATCACCGGTACTCCGGCCGCGAATGCCTCCAGGATCACCCGCGGTGTAGCATCCACGGCGCTGGACGGTACTACCAGTAGGTCGAGCGTGTCAAGCACACCAGGCACATTGTCGGTCCAGCCGGTGAATTCAACGGGTAAGTCTACTGCGAGCCGTCGAAGCTCTTCTTGATAGCGTGAAGCCTTCGGGTCTCCAAAGAGCGGCGCGCCACAGATCACGAAGCGCGACTGAGGCAACTCGCGGTAAACGATGCGTGCCGCCCGGAGAAAGTCCGCCTGACCTTTCTCGGGTGAGATGCGGCCAATCACGCCGGCGCGTAGCTCAGCTAGATTGTGAGCCGGTCGAACAGACAGCATCGGAGACACGCCGTTGTACACCACGCGAAATCCGCGTTCGCCCAGATAGGGCAGCAGCGGCGAACCCGCGAAACGGCATGACGCTGCCACAGATGCATGTCTCATGGCAAGTGAGCGACCCGCTAATCGTAACGTGTACCCATCGAGCCGGCTGTGAGCGTGGAACAACACTCTGCGGCCGCCTCGCGCACCGATTGCCACGGCGGGCAGCAGTCGCGGCCCGTTGACGTAAATCAGATCCGCGGCGCAACGCCGCGCGAGTCTCGCAATCTCGCCGGCCAGTCGCGGCGTCTCTACCGCGAAGCGCGCCACGTCACCGGGTGTTTTTTTGCCGGAAGAATAAGGGCCGCAGTGAATCGAGTCCGGCGTGGCGCCGGCTGCGGCCGCTCGACGCAGTAGCTCGCCATTGCCGGGAGCGGCCACCTGGACATTCCAGCCACGTCGAACTAACGCCGGCAGCAGATCCAGCAGGCAGCGTTGCGCGCCGCCCAGGTCGCTGAACTGGTCAAGACAAAGTATGTTCATGCCGAATGGAGATGGCGAGGACCCAGAAATAGATCGGTAAGATCCGCCAATAAGTCAGTAGGTCCCCGGTAAACATCTGGACTAACTCACCAATCCAAAAAGCGTAGATCCAGCCGCCATAAAACCTGCCTGCCGGATTCGCCGAATAAGTTGCGCGCCGGGCCGCGCGCAGGATCTCGACATTCAGCGAGACGAAAGCGATCAGGCCCACTACGCCGGTCTCCGCCAGCAGACTGAGATACATGTTATCCGGGATGACGGTGCCGCCCAGGTAATCCGAGTAAGGTAGGGTCTTGTACCCGATCCCGGATATTAAATGCCAGGGATGCTGCGCCAGAAAGTCTAGGATCTTGCGCCAACTTGCTACGCGGCCGGAAAGCAGTCCTTCCGTGGCCGAGAACGCATACTGGACCGACGTAGTCACTCGCATCCTGTACGCCGCGACGAATGACGGCAGGAGCGTCCCGACGGCCAGTAAGGCCGCTACCGAGGCGGTAATCAACCCAAGGATGAACCGGCCCAAGCGAATGCGAGAGCGATTCAGAAATACCAGCACGGCGATCGCGGTCAGCACGTTCAGCAGAGATCCACGCGAATACGAGAGCACCAGTGCTGCCGCAAAGATCACTCCGCCGGGCAATAAGACGCGCCGCGATACCGGACACAGCCCGCGCGGCGCGAGTAATGCCGCGGCAATCATAGTGAGAAAGAATGCGCAGAAGTTCCCTAAGGTGCTGGCTTCGTAAAACAGGCCCTGGGCACGCCGATACACACCAGATCTCAGCCAAACATACTGCGGGCCGAAGCCCGCGGGCGCTGGAAACTGGAAATAGAAATCCACACAAGCGAACAATGCGGAAGCTGTTGCGAACCAGAACAGCAGACGGGTTTGCGCGGCCGGATCTTTCGAAGCGTTCGGCCCGTAGGCTGCAAACAAGAACACGTAGATCGAAACGCCGAACAGGATGACGCGCATCAAGCTGCCGATGCCCACTCGCGTGCCCGAATAGACGAACGCCTCCGCGGAACTCGCCAGCAGGATGAGGAAGAAGATCGTGAAGGCACGATTCAGCGGAGCTGGCTTGATGCGCCAGCGACTGAGACTGAGTGCTCCGTCCACCAGTCCGAGCATCACGCAGATCACCGCGGGGTGCGGCCCGGAGTCTCCGAGTCCCAAAGGTAGTGGAGGAAGCAACAGCGCGGTTGCGAATAAGAGAATCAGCCATTGGTCGCGCTTCAGGATTGCCCAGTAAGTCAACGGAACTACGACCAGGGGCGCGGCGAGCGCCAGCCCTACTGCCGGTCTCGGAGCTAGTGCGATCGCCGCCGCATAAGCGCCCGCCAACAGCGGCGCGGCGAGATGCCAGGGACGTGGCCGCGCCACGTCACTCATCGCGGCCGGTGCCGGTGGGCCGCAGCGTTCTGGTGGCCGCCACGACTGTTGCGGCGTGCATGCGCTGAGTCCGGTAACTCAGTTCCAGGCTGAGATAGATTACAGGAATGACCAACCCGAACATCATCGCCGCGATCACATTCAACGGAATGTTCGGAGCCGACGGCCTCTCAGGTACAATCCCGGGATCGATGATTTTCAAACGCTCGCTGCGGTAGCCGCGATCGGAGCGGACCTGGGCAAGGCGCGTCTGCACCAGGGTGAACGCCTCCTGGCTGGCATCGCGCTCGGCCGCAAGCCGCTCGCGCTCCGCCATACGGCGCGCCAGCAGCGATTGCGCTGCTGACAGATCGCGCCCGACTTGGCCCAGTTGCTTGCGCAGCATGTCTTCGCCGGACGGTTGCCCTTCCGATGCATCCACCTCGCCGCGTAGCAATTGGCGCTCCAGGCTGGCCTGCAATTCGCCGTCGTTCTGGATTTGCTGTTGCAGTTGGTCGATCGGTTGCCCGGCGAGTTCGCGCGTCCAGGCCGCCTCGCAGCGGTCCAGGCGCGCCTGCGCCTCGCTTTGCTGCTTCTCGATGGCTTGCGAGAGATCCTGATCGGCTTCCTGATCCACGGACCGGCTCAACTTCACGGTTTCCTCCGCCAGATAGAGGGCGAATGCCTGCGCGGTCTTCGGATCCGGCAGCGTGACTTTGATCTCCAGGATCTTGGTGTCTCGCACCATGCCGATCCGCAGGATGCTGGCCTTAAGCGACTCGACTGGCCGGTCCGGAAATCGCTGCCGTAATCCAAACTGACTCAGTGCCCGCAGAAAGAGGCTATCGCTGCCCGCGAAGTGTTCGTAAGTCTTGAGCGATTCCAGGTATATCGGACTGACGCCGAGGGCGCTGCGAATGTCCGTGCCGGCCGGGGGCTCAATCAGGATGCGGCAGGTGGCGGTGTACTGTTTCGCCCGCCACAGACTCACACCCAGTGCCAGCATTACGGAGACCAGACACGATGCAGCGATGAACCGCCAGCGCGTTCCCAGGAAGGTGAGATATCGATAAGTGTTTACAGGTTCTGCCATAACTGGCCGACATACCTGTGAGATAGTGTAGCCTATATGACCCTGCTGTTGGCCTTGTTACTCGTGTTAATTCCGTTGGCCATCGCGCCGGGGCGGCTATTCTACTTTGATGTAACACCTAAGATCGTAGTGCTTCTTCTGGGAACCGCGGCGGCGGCCGTGTGGTGGGCGGCTCAGTCGCGGCCCGGAATCTACCGAGCCTCACGCGAGGCGCGCTGGTTCCTGGTGGCCCTGGGCGGTATGGCCGCATCGCTAGTCATTTCAACAGTGGCGTCGGTCGATCCGGCTCTGTCAATCGGCGGCAGCAGTTGGCGTTACTGGGGCCTCATCGCACAGTCGGCTACGCTGGTATTTGTCTGCCTGGTAGCGGTGTGCTGCGCCGGGCAGCCGGCACAATTGCGCCTGCTGCTACGCGTCATCGCGGTTGGCAGCCTGGTTGTGGCGGGCTACGGCATGGCCCAGTATTTCGGTTGGGACCCGCTGCTCGATCCGCGAGGCTATCACGCTGGCGAGGGCATCTTCACAATTGTGCGGCCGCCGTCCACCCTGGGGCATGCGGATTACTCGGCGAACTGGTTGCTCTACGCGGTATTTGCGAACGCCGCGCTGGCAGCCTCGGAACGGCAGACCATCTGGAAGCGGACGGCTTGGGTCGCGGCTGCGGCTAGCTGCGTAGCAATCGTCCTCAGCGGCAGTCGCGCCGCATTGGCCGGGCTCATGGCTGGTGCTGGCATTCTGCTCTTCTGGTATGGCTTGCGCTTCACCCGGCGAACGGTCCTGATCGCGCTCGGATGCATCGTCGCGACCGCGATGTTCTACGTTTCACCGGCCGGCGCGAGCCTGCGCGCCCGCGCTCACTGGGCGCTCGAAGAACCGGCCGGCGGCGCGCGCCTCCTGCTATGGCGTGATACGTTACGCATGGCGGTGGGACGCTGGCCGCTCGGGTACGGCCCCGAAACATTCATTGCCAGCTTTGCTCTGCATCAATCCGCCGGCTTGAGCCGCGCCTATCCGGATTTCTACCACGAGTCACCCCACAACGTCGTGCTGGATGCGCTGGTCTCGCAGGGCATTGCCGGACCCGCGCTACTGCTCGCGCTGGCCGCCACCGGTTTCGCAGCCGCCTGGCGCGAACGCCGGACCCCTGCCGCAGGCGCTTTGGCAGCCGGACTGGCGGCCATGACGCTCAGCGAGCAATTCACCTGCTTCACGTTGCCAACCGCTTTGGCGTACTTCACAACCATCACCATGCTGGTATCGCTCACGGTTCATGAGACGCCATCGGTGCGGCCCGCGCTTTGGCTGCGCGTAGCTACGGTGCCCTTTGCCGCTGTGCTGGTCTTCTGCGGTGTGCGATTGTACGTTGCCGAAAGCGAACTGGCGGCGGTACGCCGGGATCTGGACGCCGCACGTATCGGAGACGCTGCGCGCCACTACGCCGCATATGAGAAATCGCGATGGCCGGGCGCCGGCGCGGATCTCTGGTATTCGCGGCGGCTCGCGCAGATCGCCGGAGGCGACGCCCAGCGGACGCTGCGCGTGGAAGCCTTCCAGCGAGCCGGCTTAGCCGCGCAGCGCGCCACGCACAGCACCGAAGCCGCGTTCAATGCCTATTACAACCTGGCCGCATTCTATGCCCGTACGGATGACTTCCCGCGCACCGAGCAAAGCCTCCGCGCCGCGATTGGCTGCGCGCCAAATTGGTTTAAGACGCATTGGATGCTGGCCCAGGTGCTGGAGGCTGCCTCCCGCCTGCACGAGGCTGAGTCCGAGGCCGCGGCTGCCGTGCGCCTGGACGGCGGCAAGCATCCGGAAGTAACTGGCACTCTGGCCCACATACAGGGAGCCATTCGCGCCAAGAGTCTAGAACCGCTGCACAAGTAAAATCTTTCGCGGAAGCTTGGGTCAGGGTAAGTAGATCGACTAGAATCGAAGCGGAGGGTATTGATGCGGTGGGCTTGGGTAGCTCTCGGAATGATATTAGTGACTGCGCTGGCGCAGGCACAGCCGGTGGTCAACTCGGGAGGCGTCTTGAATTCGGGGAGTTATACCACACAAGGTGTCGCGCCGGGCTCGCTGGTATCAATCTTTGGCACGAATTTGGCGGGCACCACCTCGATCGGCAGCACGATTCCTCTCTCCACTACTTTGAGCGATGTTACATCAGTAACATTCAACAATATACCCGCCGGATTGTACTTTGTAGGACCTTTGCAGATTAACGCACAGGTCCCTTTTGATGTCCTGCCTTCCGGTTCAGACAGCGGCACGGTGAACATCGTGGTCACCCGGGGCAATGGTCCGTCCGCGCCGCAAAGCGTGAGCATCATACCCGCCTCACCCGGTATCTTCACGACCACCGCCAACGGAATTGGCCAAGCCTTTGCCTATGACAACACCACCGGAGCTCTGGCCGCGCCCTCAGGCACGAGCATCGGCTCATTCACCGTTGCTCCCTTCTCGGTCAGTTCCGGTCACGCGCTGATCATCGCCTGTACCGGATTGGGTGCTGTGACCCCGTCTATCGGCGATTATGTGGCTGCGTCGGACGGTACTTTCCGAAACACCAAGATCCAGCCGGACGTGCTTATAGGCGGTGTAAAAGCGCAGTTCGTCTACGCGGTGCTGTCGCCGCAATATGTCAGCGAGTACCAGATCGGTGTCATTCCCGCTCCCACGACTCCGGCCGGCAACGCCATCTCCTTGCAGATCGTGATGAACGGCGTGACTACGACCAACCAGGTCACAATCGCGACGGCTCCGTAGGCCCCTACGCGAGGCCGCAGGCCGGCCAGTCTCTCCAGGATCGCGATTGGCGCACGCTGAGGTGAAGCCAGGGTCTCGCGCGGCACAAGCAGCGTTTGCCCCATGACGTATTGGCCGGACTCTACGGCGTGCGGGACCGCATCTGTAAACACTATCCAGGCGGCGCCGGGCGGGAACTCCAGAATGCGTCCTGCATGCGCGACGGCTGCCGCCGAGTAACGGCGCAGAATCGCGTGCAACAGTTCCCGCGCCGGCCCGGGCGTCTTATCCAGACCGGACACTTTATCAGCGCGCGGCTTGTAAGAAATATTCTTATGATGACTTCCGCAGAGGCGGATGCATTGAATGAGTTCGCGCTCTTCCGCGCCTCACTCCAGAGGCGCCTCCGGCAGCAGAAGAACGTTGCCTGTCGAGCACCTCATGAGGATCGGTTCCGGGTGCACGTAGAATAGCAGGCATCGGCATCCTCCGGTGGTGGCGGAGTGATCTTTCTGTATGTTACCGGGCCCACACTGGCGGTACGACGGTCGCTGCTGCGCGAGCGTGAGAAAACAGCCAGAACGGGATGACGCGCGCGGCTGACTGTTAAGCTCGGTACAATCTTAGGCGTATGGAAACCAACCGCAGAGTATTTCTGCAGGGTTTGGCCGCGGCGCCGATGTTCATCCCGGGCGCCGCACGCGGCGCGAACGACCGTCCGGCGTTCGGCATCATCGGCGTAGGCAACCGCGGGCGCTGGTTGCACCAGACGTTTCAGAAATTAGGCGCGCAATGCGTCGCCGTGTGCGACGTCTATCAGCCGACGCTCGAGCGCGCGCAGTCGGAATCGCCCAAGGATGCCAAGGCTTACGTTAATTACCACGATCTGCTCGCGCAGCCGGGCATCGACTTCGTTGTAATTGCCACACCTGACCATCAACACATGCCCAACCTGCTGGCAGCGCTCGCCGCGGGCAAGGACGTTTATCAGGAGAAGCCGCTCTCGCTCAATCTGCAACAGAGCGCCGAAATGGTGGAGGCCGTCCGCAAGACGAAACAGATCGTGCAGATCGGCATGCAGCGGCGCAGCATGCCGTTTGTGCGCAAAGCCAAGCAACTGGTGGACGACGGCGCGCTCGGCCGCATCTCGATGGTGAAACCGATGTGGAACTGGCATTTCACCGAATGGCTCGACAATTCGCCTCTTGAAGGCAAACTCGATTGGGACCTGTTCCTGGGTTCCGCCCCGCAGCACCCGCTCGAGCCCAAGCGCTTCCGCTGGTGGCGCGGCTTCTGGGATTACTCCGGCGGCAACATGACAGATCAGGGCACGCACCTGATGGATGTCGTGCAGTGGATGACCAACTCCGGCCCGCCGCTTTCCGCGGTTTGCCAAGGCAAGTTGATCGGTAATCCCACCGCGGAAGTGCCGGACGTGTTCACCGCCGTCTTCGAATACCGCGATTTTCTGGCGCAGTGGACGCTGGACTATTGCAGCACTTACGACTGGGATTGGTCGGTCACTTTCCTCGGCGAGAAGGCTTCCTTAGTGCTCGACCGCACGGGTTACCGGCTCTACAAAGATAACGGCGCAACGCCCGCACCCTGGACGCAAAGCGGCAAGTCAGAAATGATCGCGCAGGAGTTGGATCGGGACAGCGCCACCGCGCACCAGCAGAACTTCCTGGATTGCGTTCGTTCACGCCAGGAGCCGAACTGTCCGATCGAAGTCGCGGCGGCCGCCGTGGCCGGACCGCATATGGCGAACCTGGCCTTCCGCGAAGAGCGCAAAGTCAAAGCGTAAGGGCACGTGGCACGCCGCAAGCCAGCCCACAGCGATTGCCGAGCGGATCGCCGGGCAGGCATTTCATGGCGCGCGGGGTGATGGCGAGCGAGCCGCTGGCCGACGGCCTTTGTAATTCGAACTTCAAGTTACTGCTGGATCGTGCGCCAGGCGCCGTGGTCGTGCGTTTCTATGAACACGACGTCGCTCTCTGCCAGAAGGAGCTGGATCTCATCCAACTCGTCCGCGGCTCGGTGCCGGTGGCGGAAGTTTTGCACACCGAGGTCCGCGGTTGCGAAGGCTTACCACCCTTCGTCATCCTGCGCTGGGTAGAGGGCATCACCTTCCGGGAATTGAAGCGCGGCGGCGATCGCGAAGCCATCGCGCAGGCGGCCTATGCGATCGGCGAGACGCTGGCCGCCATTGGCCGCTTCACATTTCCCATGCCCGGCTGGATCGTGCCCGGTCCGGCTGTCGCCGCGCCACTCCTCGAAGGCGCGGACGCGATGCCGCGCTTTGTGGACCTGTGTCTGGCTGCCGAGAGTCTGCGCCGACGCCTGCCGGCCGGTCTGTGCGATAGCACACACGCGGCCATGTGGCAGTGGGCGTCGCCATTGGCCAGCCTGGAACCGGAAGTCCGGCTCGTGCATGGCGACTTCAGCAAGCGCAACACGCTGGTGCGGTGCGACAGCGGGCGTTGGATGGTAGCCGCCGTACTCGATTGGGAGTTCGCCGTCTCGGTTTCGCCGCTGGCAGACGTAGGCAACTTCCTGCGCTACGAGCGCACCGCGCGTCCCCTTGCAGCGCATTTCTCGGCGGGCTTCCGCGAGGCGGGTGGCGAATTGCCCGAAGATTGGCGGCGCCTCGCACGCACCATCGACTTGGTCGCGCCGTGCGAGAGTCTCACGCGCGACCAACTGCCGGACGACATCACGCCGGAATTGGTGGAGTTGGTCCGCGCTACAATCGAAGATCGCGACCCCGAATTTGAGTAGCCATCCATGGATACCAGTTCTCTCATACAAATCGCCCAAGGCTTGCAGATCGGTAACATCCGGCGGCACATTTTCCTCTGCTGCGACCAGACCAAGCCTAAGTGCGCGCCCAAAGAGGTGAGCCTCGAATCCTGGGAGTATCTGAAACGGCGGCTCGCGGAGTTGGGCCTGATGGCGGGCGATCATTGCACTTACCGCACCAAGGCGAATTGTCTGCGCGTGTGTGAGCAAGGTCCTATCGCGGTGGTCTATCCGGAAGGCATCTGGTATCACTCGGTGACGCCGCCGGTGATCGAGCGCATCATCCAGGAGCACCTGATCGGCGGACAGCCGGTCGCCGGCTACATGTTCGCGCGCTCGAACACCATGAAGTACTGATACGGTAGGAAGTCGAAGCTCCGCGTCTGGCGAAAGCCGGCCGCCTTCATTTCGTCAACCATCTCGCGTTCGGAGATCTTCATGCTCACCGGCGGACCAAGCGGCAGCGGCTTCTTGTAGAACTCGATTACCACGATGCGCCCGCCCGGCTTCAGCGCTTTGGCGAGCTTGGGGTAATAGGCCGCGCGATTGGCAATGTGGTGCAGCACGTCGCAGAAAAAGATCGTGTCGACGGACGATTTCGGCAGTCGTGGATCGTCCGGCGCGGCGGCCACCGTCTCCACGTTCTTCGGCGCGTCCTTCGCCGCAATGGCCAGCAGCTTCGCATCGATGTCCACGGCGTAGACTTTGCTGGCATGCATGGCAAACCGCCGCGCGAAGTATCCGGTGCCCGCTCCAATATCCGCCACCACCTCGCTGGGTTTCAGATTGAGCGCCATGACCACCTCGTGCGGCTTCTGCCACGAGTCCCGCTGCGGATCCTCCAAGACCTTGGCGTACTCAGCGGAATCCGGCGGATGATGTTGATGCGGCGTCTGCCCGGCGGCGGCTGCCGCGGCGATAACGGTCAACAGCAATTTCCTCATCGAGTCACTCCTCGCCGGTTTCCTCCGGCGGTTCAAAACCGTCCAGCAAGTCCGGATCGCGCGCAAACTTCTTCAGCGCCGCGACCGCGACCGCCGATCGGAAGCCGGCCCGCATCAGCCGCCGGTAAGCCGCCGCCATGTCCTTCTCGTTCTGGAAGAGACTTTCCTTGGATGCCATGCGGAACTTGCGCCGCACGAAATCCTCGGCCAAGGTTTCTTCGTTCACGTCATGATAGATCTTGCCGGCGGCCTGTTGCGCCACGGCCGGCGCCACTCTCCGCCGCGCGAGATCCGCCAGCACGCGTGTCTTGCCCAGGCCCTCGTTTTCCAGGCGCGCCGATGCGAAGCCTTCGGCGAATCTGCGGTCGTCCAGATAGCCGAATTCCTTCAGGCGCGACAGCGTGGGATCCACATCGGCCGCGTGCTCGGCCTTGTTGCGCAACTTCTCGCGCAACTCGCCAGTCGAATGCGCCCGTCCGGCCAGCACGCGGAGCGCATACTCCCACAGCGCATCAGTGTCCAGCCGGGTACGTTTGCGCTCTCTCATGGCGCGGCATCGCTGCCGGATAGCAGTGTAGCATGCCTGCCATCCGCGCGACGCACGCTATACTAGTGACTGTAAAAGGAGGAATGAGATGGATAAGAATGGTTTCTCGAGTTTCCTGCTGGGGCTAGGAGTGGGTATCGGCATCGGTATGCTGTTCGCTCCGAAGTCAGGCGCGGATACCCGCCAACTCATTAAGGAGAAGACCGGCGATGGCGCGGACTTTCTCAAACAGCGCAGCACGGAGTTACGGGACTCTGCCGGCGATCTGATCAACAAGGGAAAAGACGCGCTGAACCGGCAGAAAGAGACTATCGCTGACGCCATGGAAGCCGGTAAGCAGGCTTACCGCGAGGCCGTGAATCAGCCGAAACCGGCGGCGGAAGGCCCGGCTCATTAAACACGAGTACCAGGGAGGGTTCTCCATGTCTGAAGACGTCTTCCGGTGGGTCGTCGCAGTAGGCGTGCTGCTGGCGTGTGCCGCCTCAGTGTATCAGGCCATCATGCTGGCAGTTCTCTACCGGGCGGGAAAGGAGGCGCTGCGCGCGAGCCAGGAGGTCGAACACCGCATCAGCCCACTGATCGAGCGTTTCGAGAGCATACTGAACGCATCGAACAAGTTGCTGGAGGAGAACCGTCCCCGCATCGGCGAAATCACGACGGAGACTTTAGCGTTCGCCAAGGCCGCGCGTCAGCAAGCCGACCGCCTAGGCGAGTTGATCGACGACGCCAACCGGCGCGCCAAGGCGCGCATCGCGCAAATCGACGAGGTGGTGGATCACACCGTCGGGCAAGTGGAACAGGCTAGCGAGACGGTCCGCAGCGTGGTCATGCGGCCGGTCAAAGAAGTAAACGGGCTGGTCGCCGGGTTTAAAGCGGCCTTCAGTACTTACGCACAGGGCGGCACGCGCAACACACCGGAGCACGTGACGCAAGACGAAGAGATGTTTATTTAGACGGGCGGCGTCAGGCAGCCTTCTGGACTTTGCCTGAGCGAATGCAGGATGTGCAGACGCGGATGCGCTTCGTGGCGCCGTTCACCACCGCGCGTACGGATTGCAGGTTCAAATTCCAACGCCGCTTGGTGACGTTATGGGCGTGACTAACGCGGTTTCCGAACTGAGGACCGCGGCCGCAGATTTCACAAACTTGTGCCATGCTACAGGAATCTCCTCAAAACTGCGAAACTAGTATTCTACCAGCGGGGGACCTGCTTCCGCAACCCGACACGCTTGTAGAGACCGAGGACAGACGCGTGACAGAGTTCAATCACATTCACATTCGCGATGGAGAAGACTGGGTTTGCGGGCGCAGTTTGGCATTCGAAGACCGTGAAATGATCCGGTGCGAGGCGCGCGATACCAGCGAAGACGAGGCCTGCCGGCGATGTTCCGAGCAGATCCTGTCGTACTTCGGTGAGCCAATGCACGTACAGTAGTCTTGGAGCGTGGCAGGGCAGGGAACTTCGCTTGAGAGAAACGATCCTGGTGGTGGAGGATGGAGCCGCGGTTCGCAACCTGGTATGCCGAATGCTCGTGCAAAACGGCTACCGGGTGCTCGAAGCGTGCGACGGCCATCACGCCCTGCGGATCTGTTCCGCGCATCCCGAGCCGATCGAGCTCGTGCTGACGGACGTGGTGATGCCTAACATGAAAGGCTTAGAGCTGGTCGAGCGCTTGCGGCGCGTGCGGCCGGGCGTCCGTATTCTGTTGATGTCGGGTTACGCGCATGAGCCGCTAGTCCAGCTCTGCAACCGCGACCGGAACGCGTTTCTGGCCAAGCCATTCACTTCGGTTGAGCTGGTGGAGAGGATTCGCGAAGTTCTGGATGCGCCGGATGGCTGATCGTCCCGTTTTCTCGTGGCGTCAGTTCTGGCAGAGCTTTGCTGCCGTGGTGCTGGGCAATGCGGCCTATTTCAGCCTCGATCGATACCTGCCGCCCACAGGGCGCCACGAGCCGTTTAAAATCGATTGGGGGCTCGCCGTGGATTTTTGGTGCTGTCTGGTATTCTACGGCCTGCTGGCGCGCCTCAAATGGTTCAAGCGGCGTTGACTTGAAGATATGTCCAACTTCCAAACACCTGTGACCGCGGAACTGGCGGAATACATTCGCAGCGTTTCCCTCCGTGAGCCTGAGCTTCTGGCCCGGCTGCGAGCCGAGACTGCTCCACGGCCCGATGCGGGATTGCAGTTGTCTCCCGAACAAGGGCAGTTCGTCGGCATGCTGGTGCGTCTGACCGGTGCCAAGTGGGCGATCGAGGTCGGCACGTTCACCGGATTCAGTTCGCTGCACATGGCCCTGGCGCTGCCGCCCGATGGCAAGTTGATCTGCTGCGACGTGAATCCAGACACGACCGCCATCGCGCGCCGCTACTGGCGCGAAGCAGGCGTCGAGCACAAAGTCGAACTGCGCCTCGCGCCCGCGATTGAGACACTGGATGCTTTGCTGCGCGATGGCGCGGCCGGCACCTTCGATTTCGCCTTCGTAGACGCGGATAAATCGAACTATGAGCGCTACTACGAGCGCGTGCTGAAGCTGCTGCGTCCCGGAGGACTCGTGGCGTTCGACAATGTCTTGTGGCATGGACAGGTGACCGACGCCAGCGTGCAGGATGCGGACACTCGCGCCGTCAGGAAATTCAACGCCAAAGTCCACGAGGACAATCGCGTGTGGCTCAGCCTGGTCCCGTTGGGCGACGGGCTGACCCTGGCATCTAAGCGCTGAGTGTTATTCGCGCCGCCGCACAAAGGCCAGGACGATTATCGATGCTTGCGGTCAACTGCCAGACGGTAACCGGTGGCGATTTCTGGAAAGTTCGGTGAGTCCGCATCGTATTCAGACATGGACAAGGCCACTGCCACCATTCTCGACCACTTTTCGGATGGCGCGTGTTTGTCAAACCCCGCCCATAAAAGCGTTCCATAGGCAGCCTGCCACATCCGGCTGCGGGTGGGCGCAGTTTCTCCAGCACATAAACACGCGTGTTGATGACTTCGCCATGGAACACGCCGGCCTCCTCGTCCAAATCGACTCGCGCTTCATACCCTTTGTAAGTCATGGTTTGTTCCCGGCTCCGATGCCCGCCTCCCGCAGGAACCTTTGCATGCACCGAAGCGCAGCAATCCACATGAACCTCGCCCGATGATACCAGATAGGGATACCACGTCTGCGTATCGCTGCGGAGGGCAAAGAAGGCTCGGCGGGCCAGCCAATGATACAATTGTCCCGATCCTGGTGACTTGGACCCAAGTCTATACGCCCGTCGCGGGAAGCGTGGGGCTTTCCGCGCTGGCCGCCGCTATCCCTGTCGTCGTGCTGTTGGGGCTGCTTGCGTTTGGGCACGCGCGCGCGCATTGGGCCGCGCTGGCGGGCTTGGGCGCGTCGCTCGGAGTCGCGATCTTCGTCTTCGGCATGCCCACTAAACTGGCCGGGGCCGCCGCGCTCAATGGCGCCGCCTACGGCCTGTTTCCGATCGGCTGGATCGTGCTCTGCGCCATCTTCGTCTACGATGTCACCGTCAAGTCGGGCGACTTCGAAGTGTTGAAGCACACCGTCGCTGGATTGGCCAGCGATCGGAGGCTGCAGGCGCTGCTGATCGCCTTCAGCTTCGGCGCATTCATCGAAGGCGCGGCTGGCTTCGGCACGCCCGTAGCGATCTCCGCCGCGATGCTCATCGGCTTGGGATTCCGCCCGCTCGAAGCTGCTGGCATGGCGCTGATCGGCAATACGGCGCCGGTGGCCTTCGGCGCGCTCGGCACGCCGTTGATTGCGCTGGCAGGTGTCACCGGTCTGCCGCTCGATCAACTCAGCGCGATGGTCGGGCGTACCCTGACGGTGTTCGGCCTCATCGTCCCGTTCTGGCTGGTATGGGCCATGGCGGGCCGCAAGGCCATGCTCGAGGTTTGGCCCGCCTGCTTCCTCTGCGGCGGCACTTTCGCGATCGTTCAACTCGTCATCAGCAACCGGTACGGACCCTGGCTCGTCGACATCGCCGGGTCGCTCGCCTCGCTACTCGCGCTGGTCATCCTGCTGAAGTTCTGGCAGCCGCGCCGGGAGTGGAGTTTCGGGCATGAAACCGAGGACCAGCGCAGCGCCGAAGCGGCTGCGCGTCCGGTCATCGGCAACCAGCGCGCGCTCAAGGCGTGGATGCCCTGGATCCTGCTTTCCATCCTGGTCTTCGCCTGGGGCACGCCGCAGGTGAAAGCGTTCCTGAATCATCTGTCGCAGGCCACCTTCAACTTCCCCGTGCTACACAAGGCCGTCATTCGCGTGCCGCCCGTGGTGCCCAAGGCGGTCGCCGAGCCGGCCGTGTTCGCCATCAACTGGATTTCCGCGACCGGCACCAGCCTGCTGTTGACCGGCATCATTAGCGGCCTGCTGATGGGCTTTTCGCCGCTCACGCTGATCGTCATTTTCTGGGGAACGCTGTGGCGCGTGCGCTGGTCGCTGCTGACGATCGCGGCCATGCTGGCGTTGGGCTACGTGACGCGCTACGGCGGTCTGGACGCCACCATGGGCCTGGCCTTCGCATCCACCGGCGCGCTGTTCCCGTTCTTCTCTCCGTTGCTCGGCTGGATGGGCGTCGCGCTGACCGGCAGCGATACGTCATCGAACGTGCTGTTCGGCGGATTGCAGAAGATCACCGCACGGCAGCTCGGCGTATCGCCGGTGCTGGCGGCGGGCGCCAACAGCGCGGGCGGCGTGATGGGCAAGATGATCGACGCGCAGAGCATCGTGGTGGCCAGCGTCGCCACCGGTCAGGAAGGCAACGAGGGCAGCATCCTGCGTTACGTCTTCCTGCACAGCCTGGCGCTGGCTGCGCTCGTTGGCGTGGTGACGCTGCTCGAAGCGTACGTCGCGCCGGCGGTCATTCCGCGATGAATACGTTCCCCATTCTGCTGGGTGCGCTCTGCATCTACGCGCTCGCATATCGCTATTACAGCGCCTTCATCGCGGCTAAGGCGCTGGCGCTTGACGATCGCCGCATCACGCCCGCGCACCAATATAAAGACGGCCACAACTTCATCGCGTCGCCGAAGTGGGTGCTGTTCGGCCATCACTTCGCGGCCATTGCGGGCGCCGGTCCGCTAGTAGGGCCCACGCTGGCCGCGCAATTCGGATACGCCCCCGGCCTGATCTGGCTGCTGGCGGGCGCGGTGCTTGCCGGATGCGTGCAGGATTTCACGGTGCTGGTCGCGTCGGTGCGGCATCGCGGCCGGTCGCTCGCCGATCTGGCGCGCACGGAGATCAGCCCGTTCTCGGGCACCGTGGCCATGATTGCCGTGCTGTTCATTCTGCTGGTGTCGCTGGCCGGCCTCGGCATCGTGGTGGTCAACGCGCTGGCCGACAGTCCCTGGGGCGTCTTCACCATCGGCGCGACGATTCCCATCGCGCTGGTGATGGGCGTGTGGATGTTCCGGCAGCACGCGGGCCGCATCAGCGTGACCGGTCCGAGTATCTTCGGCGTCATCTTACTGCTCGGAGCGGTGATGGGCGGACATTGGTTCGCGCAAACGCACGCGGCCGGCATGCTGACGTTCACGCCGCATCAAATCACGTTCCTGATGGCGGCGTACGGCTTCATCGCTTCGGTGCTGCCCGTCTGGCTGCTGCTTGCGCCGCGTGATTATCTTTCGACATACGTGAAGCTGGGCACCATCGCCGCGCTGGTGATCGGCGTGTTTCTGGTGCATCCCGATATCCGCTTTCCAGCCTTCACGCAGTTCACCGCCGGCGGCGGCCCGATCATCAAAGGCAGGCTGTTCCCGTTTCTGTTTGTCACCATCGCCTGCGGCGCGATCTCCGGTTTCCACTCGCTGGTTTCCTCCGGCACCAGCCCCAAGATGCTCGATCGCGAAACCGACGCGCGGTTCATCGGCTACGGCGCCATGATGTGTGAGTCGCTGGTGGGTGTGCTGGCGCTGATCGCGGCTACTTCGATGTACCCGGGTGATTACTTTGCGATCAACAGCCCGGCTGGCGTATTCGCCAAGCTCGGGCTGCACACCGTGAATCTGGATACCTTCTCGCGCCAGGTGGGCGAGTCGCTCGCGGGACGCACCGGCGGCGCCGTTTCGCTCGCGATTGGAATGGCGCAGATCTTCCGCGGCCTGCCCGGCATGGACCGGCTGATGGCCTACTGGTATCACTACGCCATCATGTTCGAGGCGCTCTTCATCCTGACCACCGTCGACGCCGGAACACGCGTCTCACGATATGTTTTCCAGGAATTGCTCGGCCGCGTGCATGCGAGCTTCCGCAACGCCGCCTGGCTGCCGGGCAACCTGATCGCGACGTTCTTTGTGGTGCTGGGCTGGGGCTATCTGATTTACACCGGCAACATCTCGACCATCTGGCCGCTGTTTGGCACGGCCAACCAGTTGCTCGCCACCATCGCCCTGGCCGTGGCCACGACGTTTCTGATCAATATGGGCAAAGCCCGCTACGCGTGGATCACCGGCCTGCCGATGTGCTTTGTCGGCGTGACCACTATCAGCGCGGGCGTGCTCTCGGTGAAGGATATCTTCTGGCCGCTTACCGCGTTACCGGGCCAGCAACTGACCGGCTACCTGAACTCGGCCCTGACCGTGATGTTTATCGCCGGCGTCGTTCTGGTAGTGCTGGATGCCGCGCGCCGCTGGATCGCGGTGCTGAACGGTGCACCCGCCCCGGTCGAAGCATTCGGTCCGCCGCTGACACCCGAAGGCGAAGTGCGCTGCTGTTAGGTCAATTCGTCTGGCCGCCATTCGCGCCGTTGGTCGACAGGCGCGCCAGTTCGCGGCGAAACAGCGGGTTGGAAGGATAACTGTGCGAGAGTTCCGCGAGCAGCTTCTCGGTGTCGCGTGGACGCTTCTCCCGCAAGTCGATAATGCCCAGCAGAATCTTGGCGAACGCTTTGAAATAGTAGCCGTCCCGCACGACGGTCTCCAGGTTCTTGACGCCCTGCTCCTTACTGCCCTGCACGTTATCGAAGCGCACGAACCAGCGGATGAAGAACGGCAGGCTGCCGATCATGTACTCCGAGATGCCCGCCGTCACATAAGCGTCCACGCACGGAGGGCTCATCTTCAAAAGCTCCTGCGCGTAGCCGTTCGACCGTTTGGCGGGCGACAAGCTGGCGATCTGATGCTTCTCGACAAACGCCATGTAGTCGGTCGTGACGCCTTCCACGATAGACATGGAGAACAGCGCCTGGCGGTCATGCGGATTCGCCGCCAGCACGACCTGCGCGCGCGTGCGCGCATCGTCGATCGCCTTCAGCAGCTTCGCGCGCACGTCCGGATCGGGCTTCAGCTCTTTCTTCGACGCGATGTGTTTATCGCTGGCCAGAAACTGGCTTTCGAGAATCCCCAGCCGGTCGAGTTCATAGAACAGATATGCCGAAGCGCGTACCGCGTAACCCAGCGGCGCGGCCGGATTCGCCGCGATGTAGTGGTCGATATTGGCGTGCGTGGCCGGAAAGTTGAAATTGTAGAGATGATCGAACGCTTCGGCAATCTCCGGGGAATCGCACCCGCAGGCAGGCGCATCCTCCGCCGCGAGGGGCAGACAGAACAGAAATCCCAAAACCCAAAATCGGTACATTTTCACTTATCCTAGCAGGCAATAGAAGCGGAGAGAAACTCACCCTGCGGAGCGCAGCCGCTCCGCTACCACGGTTATCTCCCGGTCGCGAGCCAATCGTACCACGCGATGCACCGTGCTCGCCCGCATTCCACCCCACAACCGGCGCGTCGCGGCACGGCCCAAAAAGATCTGCGTGATATTCTGCGCGCGTGCAAAATCCACAATGGTGCGCGCAATATCCCCACCCCTTAAGACGTGCGTTTCGATATGTAAGTTGCGCGCGAAGCTCAAATGCTTCTCCAGGGCGCCGCTGTAAGCCCGCAAACCGTCTCTAGCTGACCCTCGCTGCACGTGGACAGCCAGGCAATCGGCATGCAGATAATCGGCCACGCGTTTGCCGCGGCGGATCAACACGGCGGTCGAAGGCCGCTCCGTCAGGCAGATCAGGATGCGCTCGTGGCGTGAGGGACTCCCGCCGTCGGGCCGCGTCAAACGCGTCTTGCCGCGTGTGGCCAGCGCCGCCAGATCCGACAGCCGCCCTTCCACCTCATGCGCCGTGTGGCGCAAGGCCATCTCGCGCAGCGCCGTGAGGTTTGTTTCGGTGAAGAAATTCTCCATGGCCTTCTTGGCCTTCTCGGCCGAGTAGACCACCCCGCGCTGCAGCCTGTTTTGCAGGGCCTCCGCCGTCAGGTCGACCAGCACGACCTCCTGCGCCGCATCCACCACCCAGTCCGGCACCGTCTCCCGCACCCGTACGCCCGTGATGTGCCAGACCTCGTCATTCAGGCTTTCCAGATGCTGCACGTTGAGTGTGGTGTAGACGTCAATGCCGGCCTGCAACAGCACTTGCACATCTTCCCAGCGCTTCAGCCGCTCCGAGCCCGGCACGTTGGTGTGCGCGAACTCGTCCACCAGGCAGACCGCCGGCCGCCGCCGCAGGATGGCCTCCACGTCCATCTCTTCAAACACCGCGGCGCGGTATTCGATCTTCTTGCGCGGAATCATCTCCAGATCCGCTGTCTTGGCGATGGTGTCCTGCCGGCCATGCGGTTCGAAGTAGCCGATCACCACGTCCACGCCGCTGCGCCGCAATTCCTGCGCCTCGTCGAGCATCTGGTAAGTCTTGCCGACGCCCGCCGCGTAGCCCAGGAAGACCTTCAGGCGTCCTCTGGCGGTCTCGGCCGCGCCGGCGGATTCGGTAGTTGTGGCTGCTTCGCTCATTGCGCTTGCGGATGGGGAAAGATGCGTACGTCGATGTCGCTCGCCGCCTGAATCAGCCGGTCCACGGGGCTGCGCGACCACATCTCTTTCCAGCGGTCCGGCGCGCTGTGGCCCACGAAGATCTGCGTGATGCGTTGCTCGCGCGCAAAGCGCATGATGGCGGCAATCGGGTCGGAGCCTTCCAGGACGTGCACATCCGCGTCGAGTTGCCGCGCGTGTTCCAGATTGGCGTCCATGGTGGATTGATCGACCGCGTTCAGACCGCTCTGGCGCACGTAGCAGACCAGCAGGTTGCCGTGGAAGCGGTCGGCGTTGCGGCGTCCGCTGCGCAGCATGGCGCCCGCGTCGCTGCGCGGCGTCACGCAGACCAGGATGCGCTCCTGGGTGCCCCATCGCAGCTCCACGCCGTTGGCGTGCAGGTAGCTTTCGAGCTGCTCGTCGATCACGTCGGCGGCCAACAGAAGGGCAATCTCCCGCAGTTCCGAAAGACGGCGGACGTCCACCGTTTCCTGCGACCGCGCCCGATGCATCATGTCGTCCACGGCCGCATCCACCAGCACGATCTGATCGGCCGACCGGAGGAACGCCTCGGGTACTGTCTGCCGGACTCGCTTGCCGGTGATTTGCTCGACGGCGTCCTGCTGTTCCTCGATGTGCTGCAGATTGACGGCCGTGATCACCGAGATGCCCTGATCGAGGATGTCATCCACGTCCTGCCAGCGTTTCGGATTCCGGCTGCCCGGCGGGTTATCGTAAGCTAACTCGTCGACCAGGCAAACCAACGGATGGCGGCGGAAGATGGCCGCCACATCCAGCACTTCGTATTCTTTGCCGGCATAGATCTCTTTGAGGGTCGGAATGCGTTCGAGCTTTGCCATCAGCGCCTCGGTGCCCGGCGTCAGCGGATATTGAATGGCCGCGACAGCCACGTCCTCGCCGCGCTCCTTGCGCCGCCGGCCTTCATCCAGCATGCGAAAAGACTTGCCCACGCGCGAGGCGTAGCCCAGAAACACTTTCAGCTTCCCGCGCCGGGCCCGGCGCTCCTCGGCCTGAATGCGGCGCAGCA
>DATKNQ010000283.1:0-7599 GCA_035541265.1 Bryobacteraceae bacterium | reverse complement strand
GCCCATCAGCCGGTGTGAGACCGCGGCCGTATCCAAGCCGCTCACCTCGGCAATCGCGCGCACCACAAGGTTCTGCGATACTCCCACGCGAAACTCGCCGGTGATGATCTTGTTCCAGACGAAGCGCTGCCGTTCGTCCATCTCACGCCACGCTGCTAAGAGCGATGCGCGCTTAGCCTCGTCATCGGTCTCGCGGAGCGGCAGCAGGCGCTCCTCGATCCAGTAATGGAGCGGCCGTTCGCTCGATGCTTGCGCCGCCGGCAGCAGCAGGACGATGGTCTCCGCGAAGTCGCCGACCGCGTGATAGCACTCGCCGAAAAGCCAGTCGGGGATGCCCGATTCCTCGACCGCCCACTGCGCCAGCTTGCGCGATTCGAGCAGCCGCTTGGGACGCCGCCCGATCAGGAACGCCGCCGCCCAAACCGCGTCCGCCGCCGGGACGTGCGAGAAATAGCGCGTCAGCGCCTCCACCTTTTCATTGGTCTTGGTGGTTTCATCGAGCGCCGCGTACAACTCGGCGAACGCTTTCATGACTCCGCCTCGGGCGGCTCGGCGCCGGTCTCGTCCTGGTCGCCTTCGAAGCGCGTCTCGACGGCCTGCGCGTCCAGACCTTGCTGCTTCAACCACTCGACCACCGGCGCGCGATAGCCGTGCGTGACCCACACGCGCGAGGCCCCAGTAGCCCGAATCGCGGACATCAAGCCGGACCAGTCCGCATGGTCCGACAGCACGAAACCGCGGTCGAGCGAACGCCGCCGGCGCGCGCCGCGGATGCGCATCCAGCCTGAAACAAAACCGGTCGAAAGCGCGCCGAAGCGGCGCATCCAAGGCGTGCCGTTCGCAGAAGGGGGCGCGACGATCAAGGCCCGGCTCCAATCGGCATCGCCCGCCGCAGCCACGTGCGTAGTGGGCGCGAGCGCGATTCCGGCCGCGCGATAAGCCCGGCAGAAGTTCTCGACCGCGCCGTGGGTGTAGATCTCACCCGCAGCACCAGCGATGCCTGCGAGCACGCGCTGCGCCTTGCCCAGGCTGTAAGCAAATAGCACGCTGGCCTTCCCCGTCTGCTGATTCGCGTTCCACCAGGCTTGGATTTCGGCAAGTACGGCAGACTCAACGGGCCAGCGGTAAATCGGCAGCCCAAACGTTGCCTCGGTGACGAACGTGTCGCAGGCGACCGGTTCGAACGGCTCACAAGTGGGATCCGGTTCGAGCTTATAGTCGCCCGATACCACCCACACCTCCCCGCCCGACTCGACACGCACCTGCGCCGAGCCGAGGATGTGACCAGCCGGATGCAGCGACACGCGCACGCCGCCCAGATCAATCGCCTCCCGGTAAGTCAGGGTCTGGATCGCGGCATCAGGCCCAACTCGCGCGCGCAGCAGCGCTTCGCCCGGCTGCGCCGTCAGATAAGCGCGCGACCCCGCACAAGCATGATCGGCATGCGCATGCGTAATGACCGCGCGATCCACGGCGCGCCAGGGATCGATGTGCAAATCGCCGCTGGCGCAATACAGGCCGTTATCGTTCAGCTCAAGAATGCTTTCAGTATAGGTTACGATCCCGGCATGAAGCGGTGCACGACGTACCAAACATTGCCCACCGACACCAGCCCGGGCAACAGCAAATACGCCCATGAACCGCGTACGACCGGCTGGCGCCCTTGGCCGGCTGTGACCGAACCTGGGATGCTGGCGGCCAGCACGGCACGGTTCAAGTCTTCCGGGTCGTAGAACACGAGTTGCGCAGGCTCGCGCTCGAATCGCCCGGGCCGGTTCGTGCGCGTGGTGACACGGCCCGTGCCGCGTGGCGTCGAGTACTCGAAGGTGAGGCGGTAGACCTGGCGGTTGTTGCTCCGCAGGTTCGTCCACTTCTTTTCGATGAGCTTTGCCGTGGTGACCAGACCCTCGCGCAAGAGCCGCAGGCGGGTGCGGCCTTCCCATAAGCCCGCCAGGATCAGGGCGATCCCGGTGGCCGGTATGAGCGCCGTCAGCAGCGCCCAGGCACTCAAAGGCCGGCGGCGCATACCCGCAATCCGCGACACCTCGGGCTGCGCCTTCAGATATTCGACTGCCACCGGACCAAACGCGCAACGGCCGGTAGCGAAGGAAGCCCCTTCGAAGTTCCGGCCCATCACTTCGTAGCGGTAGCGGGTCTCGTAAATCGGTGTGCCGCGCCGGTGTTTCGATCCACCTTCCGAAAAGCCGGTGTCCTTACAACTCAACCCTTGGCCCGTTTTGGACACCGCCTGGCCCGCGCGGAACCTCCAGCCCGAAACGTCGGCATTCCAGGTAAAGCCCCAGAACATGATCGAGCCGAAGCCCAGGATGAGCCATCCTATCTGCGATTTCGCGCTGGCCAGCAGAACACGTGCCTGCGAGGCGCCCGCCACCTCGCGCGGCGGCCGCGCGAATTGGTCCGGCGCCAGTGTCCGGTCCATGGATCGAGTATACCCGCTGGCGTGGCCGTCCGCCGTAACGCGTTACACTGGCTGTAATGAGAGCAGTCTGGATGCTGCTATTGCTGTTTGCAAGTCCGGCGGTAGCGGCGGCGCCCGGCGCACTCCCTGCGCGGGAAACACTGGAGTACTCGATTGAGTGGCGGCTGATCACCGCCGGTAAGGCACGTCTGGTTTGGCGATCGACAGCGCACGATGCCGACCCCGGCTGGCAGGCCGATCTGCACCTCGAATCTACCGGCCTGGTTTCGAAGCTCTTCAAGGTAAACAACGATTACGTGTCGAACCTGGAGTCGGACCTGTGCTCTTCGGGTTCCTATTTACGATCGGAAGAAGGCAGCCGTCACAAGGAAACGCGTGTCACATTCGATGGCGGCAAGCGCAAGGCCGATTACCTCGAAAAGGACTTGGACAAGAACCAGGTGGTGAAATCGGATGAGATCGAGATTCCCGCCTGTGTGCACGACGTGCTGGGCGGGCTGTATTCCTTGCGCACCATGAATCTGCAGGTCGGGCACACCACGCAGGTCGCGGTCAGCGACGGCAAGCGAAGCGTGATGGCGCGCGTGGAGGCGCAACAGCGCGAGGACGTGAAGACCCCCGCAGGCGTGTTCAAGACCATTCGCTACGAAGCTTTTCTGTTTAACGACGTGCTCTACCGGCGCTACGGCCACCTGTACTTCTGGTTGACTGACGACGCGCGCAAGCTGCCGGTGCAAATCCGCGTGCGCCTGCAGTTCGCCGTCGGCACGATCACTTTGCAACTGGAGAAGGAAGATAAGACATGAAATGGTTCGCCTGTTTTTGGGCGGCGGCCTCGCTGGCCATGGCGCAGAGCGGCGCGCTGCTGCCGAATCAGGACGCTTTGAAGCTGGAACGTCGCGTCGTGCAGTTAATGGAGTCGACCGGCTTGGCCGTGCCGGGCCTGACCCGTGCCGGAGCGCCGGCCCTGGAGGATGCGCGCCAGGCGCTTGCGAACCTGGCCGGCGCGCCGCAGAACGAGGCATTTACTTACAATTTTCTCGAGACCACCCGCGCGTACCTGGCGATCGCGGACACCGTGCCGCGGCCGTATCCGTTTCCCGACGCTGGACGCCTGCAGTTCGGCGAGTTGCGTGACGACGTGGACCGGCTCGACGCGCATTTCCGCGCGTTGCTCGAACTCAAGGAGACGCAGTTACACAGCGCCGATCCTGACAATCTGAACCGGTATTCCGAGGCGGACCAAAAGCTCGGTCCACCGTCGCCCCAGCGCCCGCGCGTGGTGTTTCTGGGCGACTCCATTACCGACGGCTGGCGGCTGAACGAATACTTCGGCAGCGACCGGGATTTTGTCAACCGCGGCATCAGCGGACAGATCAGCGGCCAGATGCTCGGCCGCATGCAGGCCGACGTCATCAATTTGAAGCCCCGCATCGTGCTGGTGCTGGCCGGCATCAACGATCTGGGACGCGGCATGGCCGTGCGCGCGATCGAGAACAATCTGTCGATGATCGCGGACCTGGCCGAAGCCAATCGCATCGAGCCGATGTTTGCGTCGCTGCTGCCCGTCAGCGATTACCATAAGGACGTCAATCCGCAATACGAGCGCACCACGCGCCTGTCGCCCGCCAAGATCGTCGAGATCAACGGCTGGCTGCGGAGTTTCTGCGAGCAGCGCCATTTTCGCTATGTGGATTACTATTCGGCGCTGGTGGATAAGAATGGATTCCTGCAGGCG
Source organism: Bryobacteraceae bacterium (assembly GCA_035541265.1). Lineage (GTDB taxonomy): Bacteria > Acidobacteriota > Terriglobia > Bryobacterales > Bryobacteraceae > Bog-159. Next base: position 3,421 of record DATKNQ010000283.1, on the reverse strand, counting down.
GAGTCCTCGGATGACGACCTGCATCCGAATGCTCGCGGCTACCGGCTGATGGCCCCCGTCGCGCTGGCCGCCGTGGAAGGCGCGACGAGCGCCGATGCCAGGTCTGCCAAAAAGAAGAGCGGTGGTCTAAAAGGCTGGCTCGAAAAGGAGCACAAGTGACGAAGGTTGTTCTCTTGTTCGCGCTCTGTTGGAGCGCAGCAGCGGCGCCGCCCGCGAAGATCGTGCTGGTGGCCGGCACGCCCAGCCACGGCCCCGGCGAGCACGAATTCAACGCTGGAACCCTGCTGCTCGCCAAGTGCCTGCGCCAGAATCCCGGCGTGGATGCCGTGGTGGTTAAAGGCGGTTGGCCCACCGATGCCGCGACATTCGAAGGCGCCCGTTCGATCGTGCTCTACATGGATGGCGGCGAGAAGCACCCCATGATCGCCGATGACCGCCTGGCCCAACTCGGCAAGCTGATGAAGAGCGGCGTGGGCCTGGCCTGCCTGCACTACGCGGTGGAAGTGCCGGGCGACCACGGTGGCATGGAGTTGCTCGAATGGATCGGCGGATTCTACCGCCGCCCGTACTCGCAGAATCCGGTCAACGACGTGGAACTCACGCAGGCCGCGCCGGCCCATCCCATCTCGCGCGGATGGGATGGTTATCGCAGCAAGGACGAATGGTATTACCGCATCGTATTCCGTAAAGATGACAAGCGCCTGGTGCCGATTCTCACTGCCATGCTGCCGAAAGACTCGCCCAACCAGGAGACCGTTGCCTGGGCCGTCGAGCGGGCGGATGGCGGCCGCGGCTTCGGATTCACCGGCGGCCACTATCACCACAATTGGGGCCTGGAAGATCAACGCCGCATGATCGTGAACGCCATTCTGTGGACCGCCAAGGTCGACATCCCGCGCGATGGCGCCAAGTGCGATATCACGCCGGAAGACCTCGACGCGAATCTCGATCCCAAGTAAGTCTCAGCCTGCCCCGGCGCGCCGCGCGCTATGCTGTACCTGGAGTGAGCACTCACCATGAACAGAGCATTATCCCGCCGTGCATTCCTGCAGGCAGGCGCCGCCGGTAGCGGAAGCCTGCTCGCCGCGCGCACCGTCCTGCTGGCACCGCAGGCGATCGGCAACGCGGCCCAAAGGACACCCGCCAGCGAACGCGTGCGCTTTGGCATGATCGGTATCGGCATGCAGGGCTCCGGCCTGCTGGGCGCGGCCATCACGCTGCCGGGCATTGAATGCGTCGCCGCCGCCGATCTGTACGATGGCCGGCATACCCTGGCCAAAGAGATCACCGGCAATCCGAACCTGCCCACTACGCGCCACTATCACGAACTGCTCGAACGCAAGGATATCGATTGCATCGTGGCCGCGGTGCCCGACCATTGGCACATGCGCGTGGTCGTGGACGCCTGTAACGCCGGCAAAGACATCTACTGCGAAAAGCCCATGTCGCACGCCGCCGAACAGGGCTTCGGCATGGCGGAAGCGGCTCGCAAGAACAGCCGCATCGTGCAGATCGGATCGCAGCGTGTCAGCTCCGTATTGTGCGCCAAGGCCAAGGAACTGTATCACGCGGGTGCCATCGGCGATGTGGAGATGGTCGAGCTTTCGCTGGGCCGCAACGATCCGACGGGCGCCTGGGAATATCCGCCGCCGTTCGATCTCTCGCCCGAAAATCTGGCTTGGGACACCTGGCTGAACGACGCGCCGAAGATCCCCTTCGACAAATACCGCTTCGCGCGCTGGCGCTGCTGGAAGGAGTACGGCACCGGAGTGGGCGGCGACCTGATGGTCCACTTGATCAGCGGCATGCTCGTGACGCTCGGCTGGAACGAGCCGCCGCGCTCCGCGCAGGCCCTCGGCGGAATCTTCCGCTGGAAGGACGGGCGCAACATGCCGGACCTGCACGTGGTGCTGTTCGACTATCACGGCATTCCCGTTTATGTGCGGCTGGGCCTGGGCACGGAGACGCCGGAGCTGGCGCGCTTCATGGGTCCGAAGGGCATCCTGGATGCCGGCGAATTCGAATTGCGGCATTCGCCGCAGCGCGGCGTGGACACGGCGCCGAGCTACTATACCAGCAGTTTCCCCGCGAAGATGCGCGAGGAATACGTCAAGCAGTGGGAAGCCGAGCATGCCGTCACGCCCGGCCACGAACCCATGCTGGACGACACGGTCTACAAGGGCAACGATTGGGACGACGTGCGTCCGCACTTGTGGAACTTCTTCCAGGCGGTCAAGAGCCGCAAGCCGGTCACGGAAGATGCCGTGTTCGGCAATCACGCCGCCATCGCCTGTCACATGGCGAACGAATCGTACTTCCGCGGCAAGCCGGTCGCCTTTGACGAAGCGGCGCACCGCATCGTCGACAAAACCTGAGTTATTGTTTCAGCACCTTGATGCTGCCGTTCGAGGTGCTGAGGTCGATCAAGGGGCCGCCCCCGCCGATCTTGCCTTCCAGATGATGCTTCTCGAGCGAGCCGCTCGTCGAGACGTCGAACTCGGTCGAAATCGAAGAGTTGCTGGCCGTGGCATTCAGGTCGGCGGCGACGTTGCCGGGCAAATGCACGGTGATTCCGCCGTTCGAGGTCGACGCGTGAATCTCGTTCTGATTCATGGCCTGCAATGTCAGCTCGATGGGCCCGTTGGACGTTTCGAGCTTGACCGGGCGGCCGGCCTCGGGCTTCGACAGCATTACATGGATTCCGCCGTTTGAGGTGTCAGCCTCGATCGACCCGCGCACGTCGTCGGCACGCACGCGCCCGTTAGACGTGTGCAGGCTGGCGCTACCCTCCAGGTCCTGTACTTCGATGGACCCGTTGGAGGTTTGTGCATCCAGGCTGCCGTGCAGGTTCTCCGCGCGCACCGGGCCGTTTGACGTCCGCAGCCGCGCCGGGCCGTTCAGGTCGAGCGCGTGGATCGCGCCGTTCGAACTGACAATACGATCCAGTTGGGTGTGCCGCGGAACCTTGATGATGTACTTCGCCCCCATATTGCCGCGCCGCTCGGAAGGCCGGACCGTGCGGATACTGACCTCGCTCGGCGAATGATCGATCTCAATCTTGAGCGCGTCGCGCAGTTCCGGCGTGCGCGCGTACTTGGTGCCACTGATATCCACCGTGTTCTCGTCCCAGCCGGAAATCTCGACCGAGCCGTTTGAATTGTCCACGGAGAGGCGGCCGCCCGGCTGCATGGGATAAGCGTAGTGAAAATCCTGGGAGTAGCGTTCCGAGCCGCCGATATCCAGATCGTCGATGTCGCAGCCCACCAGGCAGAGCGTGGCTGCGGCGATGACCGGCAAAACGAGCGTACGGGTTCGCATAAAGGACCTCATAGCCGTAAATACGATAGCGCCTGGGAGTTTGTTCCAAAACCTGCGGCGGCTATTTCTTCAGGACTTTGTCGACGGCCTTGGCCAGTTCGCG
>DATKNQ010000282.1:0-35337 GCA_035541265.1 Bryobacteraceae bacterium | reverse complement strand
ACTGCATCAAAATAGGCATTCTGCTGCTCTTGCGTCTTGTATCTTTGATCCGGGTCGACGCGCCAGGCCGCCGCGTTTTCGGCGCGGAATCCGGGATCGACTTCGAGCACCCGCCATAAGCTCCGGACCAGCAGTCCGGCGCCGACCAGGAGCACGCAGGCGAAAGCAATCTCGGAAACCACCAGAGATCCGCGCACCCAGCTATGCCGCTTGCTCTCACTCGCGCCACGCTGGCTGAGGGAAGCACTGAGAGAAATCAAGGTGGACTGCAGTGCCGGCGCTATGCCCAGCACCAGACCGGTCGCCAGAGCCGCGAGCACGGTAAAACCCAGTACGACCGCGTTCACGCGCACGCTCGTCAGCAATGGGATGCTGAAAGCGTCCAGGTGGGCGACGGCGTGTGTCGCTGCAATGGCGAGCAGCAGGCCGCCGGCGGCTCCGGCGCCGGTCAGCACCAGGCTCTCGGTCAGCAACTGGCGGATGAGCCGCCTTCGGCCCGCGCCCAATGCCATACGAATCGCGACTTCTTTTTGCCGCGTGGCGGCGCGCGCCAGCAGGAGGTTCGAAAGATTGGCGCAGACAATCAGCATCACCACACCGACGGCACAGGCCAGCACCATTAAGGCCGGGCGTGAACGTCCGCTCACGTGTTCGGAAAGAAAGGTGAGCTTGGGATCGATACCGTTACTGCGCGGGTTCGCGCGCGTGATCTCGGGACCGAGGACATCGGCTTCGGCCTGCGCGGGTCCGATTTTGGCCCCCGGCTTCAGCCGTCCCACCACGGCCAGCGTATTTCCCCAGCGGTCGGTTTCGCGCGTCAACGGGAATGGAGTGAACAGGTCGATGTGTGTGCCCGGCGCGAATATCGCCGCGAAATCGAACGACGCGGGCAACACGCCCACCACGGTCGAGTCCGCGCCATCCAGCCGGATCGTCGCGCCGACGATGGCCGGATCGGCTCCGAAGCGGCGTTCCCACAAGCCGTGGCTGAGCATCACCACATGCGGGCCGTTCCACTTGCATTCATCGGCGGTGAATTGTCTTCCGATCTGCGGCGCCACACCTAACAACGGGAAAAAATTCCCGGAAACAGGCACAGCGCTCAGCCGCTCAGGCGTGCCGTTTCCGGTGAGGAGGCTGTCCCCCACCCCATAAAAGGCAAAGTATCCTGCGATGTCCGAAAACGACTGGTTGCGCTGGCGGAAATCGAGGAACCGGCCAACTTGCAAGGTAGCGCCCGACAAATCGCCGTCGATTTTGGTCCGGTTGGCAATCCAGACCAGGCGGCCCGGATCGGCAAACGGCAGGGGCTTGACGAGTAATGCATCGAGCACGCTGAACACGGTAGAACTGGCGCCGATGCCCAGAGCAATGATGAGAATTGCGAAAGCCGCGAATCCGGCGTCGCGGCGTAACGTGCGCAAAGTGTAGCGCAAATCCTGCATGAGGCTATCCATGGCAGGGAGCCCGCGCGCGTCGCGCTGCTGTTCTTTGGTTTGTTCCAAGCCGCCCAATTGAATAACCGCTTTCCGCCGGCCTTCATCCGCCGGCATACCTTGTCTTAAGTTTTCTTCGATGGCGAGTTCCAGATGGGAGGCCAGTTCAGCGTCCAACTCCTGGTCCAGATCGCGCTTGCGAAAAATGGAAAAGAACTTTTCGCACATCTCCCGCAGATAATCCATCATGGATTCTCTCCGCAGTCTGCCGCGAGCAAGCGTCCCATAACATCGGCCAATTTCTCCCAATGGGCCAAACGGCTGGCCAATTGCTTACGGCCAGTCGCCGTTATGGAATAGAACTTCGCCTTGCGATTGTTCCCCGAGGATCCCCATGCCGCAGCGATCCATCCGCGCTGCTGGAGACGTACCAGCGCGGCGTAGATGGTGCCTTGATTCAGCAGGATACGGTCGGCGCTGATCTGCTCGATACGACGCGCGATACCATAGCCGTGCAGCGGGCCCATGCCGGCCAGCGTCTGCAGGACCATGACGTCGAGGGTTCCCTGCAGAAGCTCAAGCCGCTCTTTCATGTGGCCTCACCACATGAATGGACGAACGCCGGCGATCGCGGTTAGGTGGTGTTCACAACTTCTTCAGCAGTTCCTTCGCTTCTTTCAGCCGCGCGAACTCCTTTTCCGCCTGCCGGAACTCCCGCGTGTGGACGCGGCGCCGCGCGCCGCTGTGCTCCACCGGATAGCGCAGGTGCAACATCTCGTGGAACATCACGTACTCGAGCGCCAGCGGCGGGACGTCGGGCCGGTCGAAGATCCGGCTGATGATAATCGCGTTGTGCGAGGGATCGAAATGTCCCAGCATGCTGCGCGAGGCGCCCCGGCTCCAGCCCAATTGGGGCCGCGCCAGCATGCCCGCGAAGTGTTCCGCGTTCAGCGCTTCGAAGACCGCCTCCAAGTTATAATGGCTACCTTGTGGTCCGGAAACAAACTTGCGCCCGCGGATCTGGCGAATCAGGTGGACCTGCCGCCGGACGTCCCGCCGGTTCAGATAGAGCCGGTAGCGGTGTGCATAGATCCGCGCCACCGGGCGGCGGAACAACTTGCCCAGCAGAATATAGGCCAAGGCTTCCACGACCGGCGCGGGAGCGCCCTCCAACAGATCCGAGATCCGCACGTGGATGGCGCCGGACTCCATACGGATAAAACTGTCCGCATTGGCGAAACGGCAGAACTCCACGCCGATGCGCGGGAGGGGAGTACGGGGTTTGAATTCCCGGAAGACGCGGGCATAAATCTCTTCCGGGGTTTCGAAAAGCAAGGCGCTTTGGAACCCAGAGACGGCCAGGCCCGAGCCGTGGTCTTGCATTTCTGAACAATGTAACATATCGAGGTCGCGGAGACCTTGGAGGAAACTTGCCCAAAGTAAAAATCAGTGCGCTCGGTTGTTACGTGCCGCCGGGCGTGCTTACCAACAAAGATCTGGAGGGGATGGTCGACACGAACAGCCAGTGGATCATCGAGCGCACCGGCATCTGCGAGCGGCACATCGCGTCGCCCGAAATGGCCACCTCCGACATGGGAACTGAGGCCGCCCGCGCGACGCTCGCCGCCCGCGGGATCACACCCGCCGACCTGAACGCCATCCTTGTGTGTACGGTCACGCCGGACATGCTGTTTCCGTCCACGGCATGCCTGATCCAGAACCGGCTGGGCGCGCCGCGCGCCTGGGGCTTCGACCTGATCGCCGCCTGCTGCAGCTTTCTGTACGGCCTCAACACGGGCGCGGCCCTGGTGGCGTCTGGCATGCACCGCAAGGTGCTGGTCATCGGCTCCGACACCATGAGCCGCATTATCGATTACACGGACCGGGCAACTTGCATCCTGTTCGGCGACGGTGCGGGCGCCATGCTGCTGGAGCCGGCCACGGAAGCCGACGACGGCGCAGGCTTGATCGATTTCGTCGGGGAAATCGATGGATCGGGCGGCGAATTTCTCATGATGCCTGCGGGCGGCAGCCGTCTGCCGGCGTCGGCGGAAACGGTCGCCAACCGCCAGCACTACGTGCATCAGCAGGGCCAGCAGGTCTTCAAGTACGCCGTGAAGAAGATGTACGAGTTGTGCGCCGAGGTACTCGATCGCAACGGCCTGAAGCCTTCCGACGTGAAAGTGCTGATCCCGCACCAGGCCAACCGGCGCATCATCACCAGCGCGGCCGAACGCCTGGGTCTCGCGCCGGAACAGGTGCTGATCAATATCGATCGTTACGGCAACACCACCTCTGCCACACTGCCCCTCGCCACGCGGGATGCCGTCGCGCAAGGGCGGCTGAAGCAGGGCGACCTGGTGGTGTTCGCGGCCGTGGGCGCGGGCTACACCGCGGGCGCCAGTTTGTGGCGCTGGGCCTACTGAACAAATTCCAGCGTAAACAAGACTTCGTGTGATTGCGGTGCGGCGCCCGCCTGGGCGTCCTCCTGCGAGTAACGGTCATCCCACTTCGCGGCCCGCTCGAGCGCCGCCTGATTCAGGGCCGCGTTGCTGCTGGCGAGCACCGCGAGATCCGTTAGTTGACCCTGCGGAGTGACCAGTCCGTCAACCACCACTACCTGCAGCGTCGACGCGACCTTGCCCTTCATTTCCCGGGATCGCACTCGCCACGGCGGACTCATCAGAGGACCGGCGCCTACTTGTTGCAGGTTCCCGGGCTGAAACAACGCGCGATCCAACTTGCCCGTACCCGTCACGCTTTGCGTCGTCGCTTCGATGATTGTCTGGCCCGCCTGTGTGATGGTGAACTTGTCCGGGATGATCTTGTCGTTGAAGTGCAGAGCATTGGTGTAATCGTAAGACACATACATGCCGGGCACCGGCGAGTAAGTCATCAAAAGTCCGGATTTCGGATCCACGCAGTATTCCGTTTCTTCCCAGCGGCGAGGACCGGCGCCGAGTTTCTCGCGCGACTGTAGCTCGACTAGAACGCAACTGACCTCGGCGCCATTTAAGTTGCCGGATGCCGTCCGCACCGAAGCACGCGGCCCGACCTGGCCGTACACGAAGAAGATCGCGGTGCGGGCCTGCGCCAGCCGCAGCGGAATCGCGCCCGAAGGTTGATCGCTGTAGACCAGTTGATTGGTCCGCAAATTCACGGCCGCATACGACGGACCTTGCGCGCTCCAGCGGTAAGTCTCGCGACTCGGCGAAGTATCTTCCAGGTTCCAGGCGCCTTCCGAAGACCCGTAAGCATTGAACGTGGTCTTCAGATCGTACGCATAGGCGCGTACATTCGAAAGCGCGCGGGCATTGGTCAGAAGGTGGATCGCGGCTGCGCGTTGCTCGGCATCCTGCACGGGTTGGGCATCCCCGGTTACCAGTTCGAGGGGATCGGAAGGAACGGGCGGCTCAGCAAGAGATTCGATGGTTGGCTTTTGCGCCAGGATGGCGGACTGCCAGAAAAGAGAAGCCGCCACGGCGTATTTGAAGGCGCGCAGAAACATATCGGGCCCTCCTGCGCCAATTATAACGAAGAATCGAGGCCCGTCAGCGCCAGTCCCAATCAATTAACATGATGAAGTGCTCGCCCGCTTGCTCTGTGCCATTCTCGCGGCGCTCCCTCTACTCGGCGCCGAGGCCATCATCCAAGACCGCGTCCAATTCAGCCAGGTGTTCGAAGAGACCCGCAACTTTCGCATCTTCCTGCCGCCGGATTACGCCACTTCCGGCAAACGTTACCCGGTCATCTATTGGTTCCACGGTTGGAGCGAACGCTATAACAAGCCGATCGACGATCCGCCGAACCGGAATTACGATACCGGCGCGGACTACGGCGGCGATAACATCGCCAACTTCGTCGCCACGCACGACGTCATCGTCGTCAAGCCGGACGGCCTCAACCCCCGCTTCGCGGGCGACAATTACAAGCGCCCGTATAACGTCAGCCCGGTCGAAACCAATCGCCAGTTCCCGCTCTATTTCCCGGAATTGGTGGATTTCATCGACGCCAATTACCGCACCACTGCCGATCGCGATCATCGCGCCGTCACTGGTTTTTCGATGGGCGGATTCATGTCGTACTGGATCGCCGGCAAATATCCGCAGCTTATTTCCAGCGCTTCGAGCTTCATGGGCTCGCCCGAATTCTTTGTGGGGCCGCGCGGCTTCCCCGTCGCATACAACCACGACGTGATGTACGGCAATTTTGACGGCGTGCGCACGCGCCTGGTCACCGGCACGCGCGATTTCATCCAGTTCTACCATCGCCAGATGAACGCCATCTGGAAATACGCGCGCGACTGGCACGAGACCGAAGATTTCGATTCCGATCACGGTACGCCCGGCATCGCCAAGACGCTCGCCTTCCACATGAACGCCTTCGCGCATCCGCTGCCGCGCCCGGAAGTCTGGAACCATGCCGACGTTTATCCGAACTTCAGCGTCTGGGGTTGGGAAGTCGCCTCGGACCGCAAGCAGCCCGGCTTCACCGATCTTGAGAATGTTTCGGCCGCGGGCTTCCGCTCGAGCGTGCGCGAATGGCTGCCCGCGGGAGCGGCGCTCCCCAACGTGAAGCTCTCAATTGAAACCGGCAAGCTGTACGCGCCGCGCAAGCCGCAATCCGTCACCATCGTGCGCCTGCGCGATGGAAACGTGCGCCACGAAACCATCAACGCCACTGCCGACGGCCGCCTCAACCTCGATCTGGATGGCGACGCCTACGAAGTGGGCATCTCCGCCGGACCCGTGCTGGCGCTCGCGGGCTACGATCTGGATGGCGCAGCCTGGGCCACCGCCGGCCAGCCGCTGCAGTTGCGCATGCACATCTGGAACAAGGGCGTGGCGCCCTCGCGGCCGGCCACGCTGCGCTGGCTCAGTCCGAATCCCGGCGTAGATCTCGCGCCGATGTCGACACCGCTGCCGGCCATCGCCTCCGGACACTCGGCTGCGGTAGCGTTGACGGTCACGGTGCGCGATCCGGCGCGCGCCATCGTGCGCATCCTCGCCGTGCAAGGCGACACGCGAATGCCCGTCGAAATTCCGCTGTTCCCGCCAACCCGCCCGTTCGCGGACTTCCGCATCGCCGACGGCCAATCTGTGCGCGTCTTCCAGCATGCCACGCAAAAAGCCGAGGTCACGCTCGGCGACGGCAACGCAGACGGCAAGGCCAATCCCGGCGAACGGATCGCCATCCTGCTGCCGGAAGACGACGTCTACCGCGTCGCCGAGCTATTCACAAACGACGTCTGCGTCGACAACACCCTGCGCGCATTCGACGATTGGAGCGATTACGATCACGTGGGCGCGTCGGCCAAGTACTCGCTGCCTCTGATCAAACCGGATTGCCCCGCCGGCCACGTGGTCCACGCTCTCGCGCGCGTACTGCTGCCCGACAAGCCGAACCACGTCGTGCGGTACGCAGCCATCGAGTTTCCTATCCAACGTTAGGCGCATGGCCGTCACCCCAAGCGATACAGTAAAACAATGAAGCTTTGCACCAAAAGCCTCCATGCCTCGATCGTCCTGGCGCTGGCCCTCTGGGCGCCCACGGGCTTACTTGCGGACGCCACCATCCGCTATCACTCCGAATTCAAGCCTTCCCCCGTCCTGCAGCCGTTCATGGAACAGTTGATGAAACACGCGCAAGCCGGCGGGGACGTCTCGGTCCGCATGAAAGGCAATCAGGCTTACACCACCGCCGGTGCCACCGTCGAGATCTTCGATTTTGCGAAAAACGAAGTCACCCTGCTCGACCCGGTCCACAAGACCATGGCGGTAGTACCGGTTTCGGAACTGTCCGATAAGTTCGCCGCAGCCGTGCCCCAATCGCCCGCGCCCACTCCGGCGGTGCAGCAGACGCTCGCCGCGATCAAGCCTACCATCTATACGAAAATGACGGGCAACACCGCCGAAATCCAAGGAGTCCTAGCGGAGGAGCGCGAGATCACGGTGGATATGGAAATGCCCATGCCCGAGGGCATGAATCAGAGCCAGTCCGGCATGAAGCTGGTCGTGCACATCTGGACCGCCAAGAAAGAAGAAGTCCTGCGTGTGCCCGCCATTCGCGAACTCACGGGATACAACGCCTGGCAGCGATATATGGTGAACCCCGTCGGGATGCTCGAGAAAATGACGGGCCGGCTGCCGGGCGTGGCGAGTTCCATGGCCCCCATCTTCGAAGAAATGTTCAAGAGTCCTTCGGTCATCCTGCGGACGCACATCGAATTCTACATGCCGTTGATGGCGGCTCTCTCGCACCGTATGTCCGCGCAAAACGGCGCGGCTCCTGCCTTTGACCCGAATGCGCCGCTCATGGAGATGAACCAGGAGGCCGACGAGCTATCGAGCGCGCCGGTGGACGCCTCCATTTTCGAAGTCCCGAAGGACTACACCGCCATCTCCGCCGATGAAATGGTCCGGAGTATGGTTCAGCCCCAGAGCACACCCGCGGCGGCTGCCACCCAGAAGTAGCCCTTACCGCACCCGCCGATTCTCGAACCACGCAATCGCATCGGCCCGAATCGCCAATACATCCGGATGCCCGTCGCGGTTCAAATCCACGGCGCGCGCGAACGTTACCGGCCGCCCTTCTGAAAGGATCACCGGGTTGAACTGGTCCGCGCCGGCGTTCAGCAGCACGGCCAGGCGGCCCGCGCCGCTCTTCTCCGCGATCAGGATATCCGGACGCCCGTCTCCATTGAAATCGGCTACGTCCAGACTGTTCACCTCCGCCAGGTCCGGCAGGCTCTCGATGCGGTGCTCCACCCACAGCTTCCGCGGATCGGGCGGCTTTTCGAATCGCGACAGTCGCGCGGGCGAGACCGCCCGCTCCACCTCGATCAGCTCCGGCGCGCTGCCCGTCAGCAGCCCGTAGCGCAGCCGCATCATGGCCGCTTCGGGCGTCTCGTTCCACAGGTCGATCGCGAACAGATGCCAGGGCAGCTCGAAGCTCTCCGGCGAATGGATCCAGTACATGCCCGCAATAATGTCCGGCCGCCCGTCGCCGTCAATATCCGCCATAGTCAATCCGCCCTGCTGCGATGGCGAGTAGAACGAATACATGTCCTGCGAAGGCCAGCGCGCCGTGGGGTCGCTGGGGATCTCGTAGAAGCGCACCTGCGCGCGCTTGTGGATCAGTAACAGGCCGCGATGCCCTAGCAGCGTGGCGGGCATCATGTCCGGCGCGTCGATACCCGTGTCGATCACGTGCCGCTGCCACTCGCCGCGCCCGTGCGGCGCGTGCAACCACACCAATGCCGCCTCCGTCCCCACTTCGTTGACGGCCAGATCCATCGAGCCGTCGCCCGCAACATCTATCAGGCAGCCGCCTTCGCCGAGCGGCGTCCCCTCGCCCCGTAGCACCCGGACCGCGCCGTGCGGTAGTTCCCGCGATACGATTCGCCTCCCCCAGGTGATCAGCGTGCGCTGGCGCAGAGCGTAACCCGTGACGCTCTCACCGTCGAGCTTTTGAATGGTGTGCTCGGAAAAGCGAATCGTCTGGGCGGCTGCCATCCAGCCGCCACACCATAGGAGGACCAAGGCGCGCAGAAACATCCGGGGTATGTTGCTATTCTAAACCGCCTGCCCCGAAATTCCCGGCCAATCGGGGAAATTAGGAAAAATTTACCCGCGCAGGGCCGTGCTGATCGCCGCCAAGCCATTGGGACAGCGAGGCATGCGCTGGTCTGAGCGGCCCGATTCACAGTGGCCGCAAAAATGCTCCTTGCCGGACAAGTATGGCAACCCTGGCCAGTCCCACGGGCGGATATGTTTGGCAGGATCCGGGCGATTCCATCATGGTTCAGGTCAGTCTGGATCTCGTGGAACGCCTGCGGGCGGCTGTCGAACAGACCGTAGGGGATGGTCCCCGGGGGATCGAGATCGGCGGGCTTCTGCTCGGGCGCAAGATTCCGGGGCGCGCGCACGCCGTCTCCATAGACGATTTCGAACTGGTGCCGTGCGAACACTTGCGTGGCGCGTCCTACACGCTGTCGCCGGGAGAGCGGCATATGTTGGGGGCCCGCTTGGGCCGGCGCCGGGTCTGGCAGGTGGTCGGCTTTTTCCGCAGCCACACGCGACCCGGTATGTACCTGGATCAGGACGACTTTTCGATTTTCAGCCGCTACTTTCAGGATGACTCGCAGGTTTTCCTCCTGATCCGTCCGTCCCTGGCGGGCCCCGCGATGGCGGGATTCTTCTTTTGGGAAGATGGCGACATCGACCGGCGTTCGCCCTACCGGCAGTTTCCGTTCGATGCCGAGCAATTGGCGGGCGGCGGTTTCCCGATCGCGAGCGTTTCCGGCGAATGGTCCCGGCCGCCGGATGTGCCGCGTCCGGCGCTCGTGCCCACGCCTCAACCGCCGGAGCCTGCCGGGCGTCACCTGCCGGTGCTTTCCTGGTTCGTGGTACCGTTGATCGCGGCCGTCTTTCTGATAGCCGGAATCATCGTCTCCTTGACGCGCGAGACCCAACCGGCCGCACCCGCGAGAGGTACGCCGCCGCTCGAAACGCTGCTGCCGCCCGGACCGCAAGCGGCCAAGAGTTCGCCGTTCGCCCAGCCGGCCCCGCCGCCCTTACCCGTCGCGGCGCCGGTTGAGCCACACCGCCGACGGCGGATCATGAAAGCGCCTCCGCCGTTATCAGTCACCGCCGCGCGCCTGGCGGTGCATGTCGAGCCACCGCCGGTCTTGACGCCGCGCCCCACGACGTCGCAGCCGGAGCTCTGGACGGTCTTGCCGGCGCACACCACGCCGCCTCCGCCGCCTGAAGCCGACGTGAGTTACGAAATGCCGCACCCTGGGGTGCTCCGGCGGGCCATCCACAAGCTTTCCAGCCTGGGCGGTTCCGACTCGGCGGATGGGACGGTTGCGCCGGTACCGGTCCACCAGGTGATCCCGCCGAATCCTCCCGATGCGGACGAAGACGGCGCGGTGGACGTCAAAGTCTCGATTGACGAATCCGGCAGCGTCTCGCGCGCCCAGGTGCTGAACCGGTCCGGCTACCTGGCCGCCGTATCGCTGCGCGCCGCCAGGCAGTGGCAGTTCGCGCCCGCCCGCAAACACGATAAGCCGGTGCCCAGCGAGATGATTCTGCATTTCCGCTTTCGCGGCATAATGTAGTTCCCTGTAGGCCGGGCCGTGCCCCTACCGTGCGAACAACCTCCCCATCACCTTGCTCAGTGGCGCGTCACCCGGCGGAACCGCGCTGCACGATTTGGCAGCCGCCTGCCACAATTGCTCCGCCGCCGACATATTCGCATCGGTTGCGTCGCTGTAGGAACGCGGGCGCCCGCGCTGCGCCACGGACTTTTGGGCAGCCGTCACGGTCTCCGGCACTCCCGCCAGGTTGCACGAGCTGACCAACTCGAGTACCTTGGCCAGCAGATCCCGGCTGCGGCGGTAGCGCTCAATTACGGGCAGTCCCCGCTGCGTGGGATCGAGCGACAGAATCTGGTTGCAGGAATCCAGCAGCTTCTGCACTGTCGTGTCGTTGGGATTCAGACGCAAGGCCACCAGCAGAGCGCCGCGCGCCGTGGTGTAGTTAGCTAAGGCGTACTGCGCCTCGCCGAGTTCCGCAAACGCCTCCGCATCCTGCGGATCGCGCGTCGTGATGTCGTGCGCCAGGTCGGCGGCTTCCTTCGGCAGGCCGTACTGCAGCAGCAAGGGCGCGATTTTTTCCTTCACCGTCAGGTCGCCAGGCATGGCCGCCACCAGCGAGAGCAACTCGGCCTGCGCCTGTTGGCGCCGCCCGGCGTTCCCCAGAGCTTGGATCAGTTCGATCCGCGACGCCAGACGGTTCTGCTCCGCATCCGTAGGCCAAACCCCGTAAATCGCGTGATGATAGTAGGCCAGCGCCTCATCGATCCGCCCTTCGCCCACCGCCACGCGCGCCATCCCGAGGTTGGCGGGCGCGCTGGCTGGCTTGCTGTTCAGCAGCTCTTTCAGGTAGATGCTGGCTTCTTTGTAACTGCCGGCTTTGACCAGCGTCATCGCCAGCGCCTCCCGGTACTGGATGCTGTGTGAAAGCGACAGCGCGTTCCGGTATTGTTCGACCGCCTCGGCGTAGAGATCTTTCTGCACCAGGGCATTGCCCCGTTCGTAGAAGCGCTCCGCCCTGCCCGCCCGCGCGGACCGGAAGTAGTAGCTGAGGAGTCCTCCAACCACCGCCAGCGCCACCAGCACCGAAAGAATCCCGGCCAGCAAGGTGGCCGACTTGCCTTCCCGCAGCAGCGGCTCTTCTTCCGGCTCGATTTTGCCCGTGGCGTACCCGGCCACGATATCGTCCATCGAGATCGTGCCCTGTAACTCGCGAATGTTCGTCCGGCTGACTACCGGCAGCACTTTCAGTCCGGTCTCGGCGATGCGCCGCGCGGTGAAGTCCAAGGTATGATCCGCATGCACGTGCGGGAAATGATCCGCGGCTAACATCGAAGGATCCGGCACCGGAACCAATTGCGCCAGCTTCTCGTTGCCGTAACCTTCCTCCTGGGCCTGCTTGAGGCTGTCGAGGTTGATGACGCCACGCAAGCCGCCTACATCTAATACCGGCCATGCGCCCGTCTCGGGTTTAACCGTGTTTATCGCTTCGGAGACCTGGATGTCCGCCCGCAGAACTTCGGGCTGCTTCCGCAGTGCCTGCTCTACCGTCAGGGTTGCTTCCCGCGAGTGCGCGCCTGACGGCAAATGGATGCCATCCTGGTGCAGCAGGCCCTCGTAGAGACCCACCTCCTGCAGGCGGCATGAAACCAGGTAGCTGATGAGGTTCGAAATCATCAGCGGCACGATGATCGAGTAGTCGCGGGTGATTTCAAAGATCATGATCACGGAAGTCAGCGGCAGCCGGATCATGCCTGCAAAGGCCACTCCCATCCCCACCAGGGCGTAAGCGCCGGCGCTGCCGGTGAAATCGGGAAGCAGCATGTGCGCCACTCCGCCCACCGCGCCGCCCATCATGGCGCCGATGAACAGGCTGGGACCGAGTACGCCGCCGGCATTGCCCGAGGCATAGCAGGTGGCCGTCGAGACGCCTTTGAGAAGCACCAGCATCGCCATGAGTTGAATGGCGAATTGGCCATTCAAAGCCATGTCGACGAAGTTGTAGCCGACCCCCAGGACGGTCGGTACGAACAAGCCGAGTACGCCCACCAGCAGCCCGCCGATCGCCGGCTGCCACCACACCGTCGACTTCGGCATCCGCAGGATGTACTTCCGTTCCCATAACAGCAGCCGCAGGAATCCGGCAGACGCTACCCCCCCGATCAATCCCAGAACGGCGTAGACCAGAAACTCCAGCGGATTCACGAGCTGGTAAGCGGGCACGTGAAACAGCGGTGCGTCGCCGAGTAACAGGTGCAGGACCATCCAGGAAGTCGCCGCGGCCAGCACGATCGATCCCAGCACCGGCGCCTGCATGTCTCCCATGATTTCTTCCATGGTGAACAGCACGGCCGCGATGGGAGTATTGAACGCGGCCGCCAGCGCCGCCGACGCGCCCACCGGCACCAGTGCCTTGATACTGCTCTTGCTGAGTCCCAGCTTCCGCCCAAGAACCGAGGCGATTCCGGCAGCGACCTGAATCGACGGTGCCTCCCACCCGAGTGCGATCCCGCTGGCCAACGCCACCGCCGAAAGGGTGAACTTGCCGATCACGGTCCGGAAGGCGATGAATCCATCCCGGATAAAAAGCGCGATTTTGGTCTGTGGAATACCGCCGCCGCGCGCGTTCGGTGCGTACTTCGCCAGCAGATATCCAGTGCCCAAAGCGCCAAATAATGGGATTACCAGACGCCGCCAATATGCTCCGTTCGGGGGGTAAAGCCGCGAACCCAGGTTCTGGGTCAGGAGGATAAATGCCACCACTACCAGGCCGACTATCGCGCCGATAATCAGCGTGAGCAGCAGCATCACCTGGTCTTCGTATCTGCGTTTAGAACGAGAGATTTCCACGCTCCAACCAGGATAACTTGCCGGCTGGCGCAGGTCAGGCCGGGCCGGTGCTGTGGGGGCTACTCGGTCTTCGAGTAGTAATACGTGTATTTGCTATACAGTTCTGACGCCCGGGCGCCGTTGGCCACGATGCCAAGCACATTGTTCTCGCACAGCGACTGCATGGCCCGGGTGACGTTATCGAAGGTAGTCGAGCCGATTTTGACTACCAGGATGATGCCGTCGGCGAGCGTCGAGAGCAGGTTCGCATCGGCGGAAAACAGCAGCGGGGGCGTATCGAAAATCGCCCAGTTAAATAGTTTGGGCAACTCTTCAAACAGCGTCTTGGCGTGCCGGGTATTCAGCAATTCCAATGGGTTGCGGACCGGTGTCCCCGCGGGCAGCACGTACAGGTTCATTCCCGCGACTTTGCGCAGGGCGCTCGAAAGGGGCACCTCGCCGGTGAGGTAATCCGTCAGCCCCGGAGTGCGCTCGACTTGGAGGAGATTGTGGATTAACGGCCGGCGCAGATCGAAATCGCCCAGCAGAACGCGATTCTCGGTCAGGTGGGCCTCAGCCAGCGCCAGATTCACCGCTGTAAAAGTCTTCCCTTCGGCGGGAGACGGGCTGCTGATGACGATGGTGTGCAGCGGCTGCAGCGTTTGCAGATGGTTCAGGCGCGTGCGTAGCGTACGGAATTCCTCGGCGGGCGTTTCGTGCATTCTCTGTACATCGAGCAGGTGCGACTCTGGCGCCGGCTGAAACGGCACCTCCGGCACCTTCTGCAAGATCGCCGGCCCAAGCAGCACCGGAGCGCCCTCGCGGACGGTGTATGCCGCCCCGTTTTCCGCCATGCGCGACGGAGTTTCGTACCTCGGGCTTACCTGCGGTTCGGCCGGTTCACTTTCCAGATTCAGCACGCCGGCCTGTTCGGCGCGGCGCAAGGCGTCATGTACTCGACTCATCTCTATCTCCGGCCTAGCTCTTCCCGAAATAGTAGTAATACATTGAAGTGCTCATCGCGATGGTCCCGATGATGATGGCCGTCGACCACCCCAGCCAGAACAGGCGGCGTTTGCGCCGCACCAGCAGCGCGTTCTCCAGCAGCGGGATGCTGCTCAACACCGGCAGATTGGTATACGTCCGCACGTCCTTCAGATTCTTGAGCGAGGTATCCTTCATCTCCTTCACGCCAGCCATCAGCACTCCAAAAAACAGTCCCAGCCCCACGCCCGCGCCGGCGATCAGCAGCCGGTTCGGCTCCGCGGCTTCCTCGGGAAGAGAGGCCGGATCCAGGGTCTCCAGGTTCTCACCGGCCTTCCGTTCTTCCATATTGCTGGCCGTTTCCGAGATCTCTTTCCTCTTCGACATTTCGTCGTAGTTCGCTTTCGCCAGGCTGTAATCGCGCTGCAGTTCGGCGTAGCGCTGCTCGTTCGCGGGGCTGGCCTCGATGCGCGTGCGGTAAGCGGCGATCTCGGTTTGCAATTCTTTCTGCCGCTTGACGCGCGACGCCATCTCCATGTCGCGCGCCTGGATCTGCGCCTGCACATTGGCGACCGACAGCTTCACGTTTTCAAGGGATTGCGCCGCCTGCGGATTGACCACTTTCTTGGGAGGTCCCGCCTTGGCCGCCGCGTCGCTGGATTCCTTTTCGAGCGAGTCTCGCTCCCTCTTGAGCACGCCCAGTTGCGCCTCCAGACTGCGAATGTCCGGATGGTCCTCTTTGTAGGTCTGCCGCAGCGCCGAAAGCCGCGTCTCAAAATCCAGAATCCGGTTGTTCATCTGGATCAGCCGGTCGTTGCGCACGGCTTCCTGGCTGGCCGCCTGCTCCAGATTCGAGTTGATGAACGTTTGTTCGTGCTGCAGGTTCTGAAGCTGCGTTTGCAGCATCATCTTGTCCTGCGCGGCGCGGTTGATGCTCTCGTCGACCGCTTGCAACTGCAACTCCAGCGAATTGACCGCCTGCAGGTTCGACTGCAATTGCTCGGGCAAACGGCCGGCGTTCTCCTCTTTGAACCGGGTCATCTCGTTGTCCAGCCGGTCCAGGTTGTTTTTCGCGTCCTTAAGCTGATCGTTCAGGAATTGAGTGGTCGTATTGGCCTGCTGCCGGAGTTGATTGTTGGTTTCCTCGGTGAATTTGGAAACCAGCTCGCGAACCACCGCCTGCGCCTTGTACCGGTCGGAATAAGAGAAGCTGATCGCAAAAGCCGAGGCCGGGCGCTGCGGCGACTGCGCAACTCCGGAATCGAGCAGCGTAATCTTGATCGCCTTCCGCATCTGGTCGATCACGTCCTCCATGGGCTTGCGCTGCCGGTCCTTCGGATAGAGGTTCAACGAAGGCCGCTGGATCAACTCCTGCAGCGAAGTGCGGCTCTCGATCTGCTGCTGCATCGACATCAGCCTCTCCGCCATCTGCGTGCTGATGTTGCTCGGCACCAGGCGCTCCGGAATCTGCTGCGGCGTGATGCGCATGACTGCGGTCGAGACGAAGGTATCCGGCCAGAAAAACGCCACCACCACCGCGATCACCAGCCCGGCAAACGTCGGCCCGATGATCCAGGAACGATAGCGCCGGATGATATCGATGTAGTCCTCGATATCCGGCGGACGGCGGGAAACGTTGACGTAGCCTTGGGATAGCATAACGGCGAAATGACTCTCTCTCTTAAAATCGGCAACTCACCCGAATTTCTACACAGGCCGCTTACTGAACGATGATCTGGTCGCCGGGCTTCAGCAGGATATTCTGCTCCATTTTCTTCCCCTTGGTGACCTCTTTGTAGTTGAACCTGAGCCGCTGGCTGCCGCGCAGAATGATGATCTTCTTGGTGTTGGCGAACTCCCGAAATCCCCCCGCGTTGACCAGCGCCTCGAGCACTGTAGTATCGATGACCAGTGGGTAAGCCCCCGGTTTGTTGACCTCACCCTGTATGTAGTATTTCTTGCTGTTGACCTTTTCCACCCCGACCGTCACTTCGGGATGTACCATAACCTTCTGCAACCCCTCGGCAATGCTGGCGCTCAACTGCTCCGGCGTCAGACCGGCGGCCTGCACCTCGCCGATCAGCGGCACCGAGATCTTGCCGTCCGGCCGCACGATGAACTGCCCGGAGTTCTCTTTCTCGCGCCAGACCAGGATCGAAAGCACATCTTCCGCGCCGATAATGTATGCCTTGGGATCGACCTTCGCGGCGCCGGCAGCCGATTTGGGCGGGGTGGTTTCTGCGGCGGATTTGGCCGGCGGGGGCGTCTGATCGGGCTTGGCTTCCTGGGCGGACAGCGAGCCGCAGAGAATCAGACCGAGCAGTACCGGCACACTGGTGACCTTATGCATGCGTATTATCTAGTTTACAGCAAGATCCGGGCTCATTGAGCAAAGGGAAATCGCCGCCGGATGCAGCCCGGTAATGGTACGATGCGGAGAATCCCACATGAATTACTTTTTGGCGAAGACCGATCCGGAGACCTATTCCGTGGATGACTTGGCCCGCGAAAAACGCACAGTATGGGACGGCGTGCGCAATGCGCAGGCGCTGCGCGCTATTCGCCAGATGCAGGCGGGCGACCGGGTGTTCATCTACCACAGCATGGGAGATGCGTGTATTGTGGGGCTGGCAAAAGTGGCTTCCGCCCCACGCCCCGATCCCAACAACGACAAGCTGACGGTGGTCGATTTCGAGTTCCTGCACCGTCTCGAACCGCCCACCACCTTGCGCGAGATCAAGGAATGCAACTTATTCGACGACTGGTCGCTGGTGCGCCAAAGCCGCCTTTCCACCATGGCCGCTCCGCTCGGTTTCGTCGAGTGGATGCGGCAACGCTATGGCAAGACGAAGATCTGAGACATCCCGACATTATCCGCGTCTCCATAGAGCCGTCTCCCGAATTCCGGATTCACGTCGCCGTAATGCTGTTAAGTACAAGAAAAATATAGTATTATTAGAGTTGCACATGGCACCAAACGTGCTATAAGCGAACGCCGGGGTACGGAACGCTCCGGCAATGCCGGCGGCGGTGTGAATGTTTCAGGAAATCAAATTCCAGCTTTCGACTGCGATTCTCACCATCCTGACCATCGCCGCGGTGGCGTCCGCCGTCATTAACTTCCAGCAGCAGCACAAGTTCCGCCTGGCCGACGATGGCGCCGTGTGGGTCGATCGCGGTTCGCGCGTGGAAGCGCTGTACATCGAGTCCGACGGTCCCGCCGCCAAAGCCGGCCTGAAGACCGGCGACACGCTGCTCAAGATCAACGGCGCTGCCACCCGAAAAGCCATCGACGTTCCCCAGATCCTCGCCGTGGTGGGTGCATGGAACAAGGCCGAATACACGGCCAGCCGCAGCGGGGTCGAGTTCAAAGCCGCAGTTTACATCCGCGAGGAACCGCTCGACCCCGCCGTTTCCTATCAATATCTGGTCGCGGCGGCCTACCTCCTGATCGGTCTGTTCGTCTACTTTCGCCGCGGCAGCGCCCACAAAGCCCTGCACTTTTACGTGCTGTGCCTGGCGTCCTTCATCCTGCTGGCCTTCCACTATACCGGCAAGCTGAACGGCTTCGACAAGGTCATCTACTTCTGCAACGTAGCCGCCGGCCTGCTCGCGCCGACCGTCTTCCTGCATTTCTGCCTGACCTTCCCCGAACCGCGCCGCTGGTTCCGCTCGAAGTTCCGCGTGGCGCTGCTCTACCTGCCACCCGCCGTCCTGTTCGCCATCTGGATGGGGGCCACTTCAGGCACCTTGCAGGTCGGCATCTCGCTGATCGAGCTGCGCTGGCTGCTCGACCGCATCTGGCAGCCCGTGCTGGTGATTCCCTATCTGCTGGGCGGCCTGGTGCTCAGCCTGGATTATCACAAGGCCGAAGATGCCATCGTGCGCCAGCAGTTGAAATGGCTGCGCAACGGCACCTTCTGCGGCATCCTGCCGTTCGCCATCCTCTACGTGGCGCCGTACGCGCTGGGCTTTCTGCCGAATCAATACATGCGGCTGTCGGTGCTGTCGATGGCGCTGATTCCGCTGACCCTGGCTTATGCCATCGCGCGCTACCGCCTGATGGACGTGGACATCCTGTTCCGCCGCGGCTACGCCTATACGCTGGCCACGCTCTGCGTGCTGGCCGCGTTCTACGGCATCGTCTTCTCGCTCGGCAGCCTGGTCCAGAAGAACTTCAAGGATGTCGGCAATACCGGCCTGATCGCGGTCATGCTGGCGGCAGCCTTCCTCTTCCAGCCGATCCGCAACTGGATTCAGGAACGCCTGGACAAGCATTTTTACCGCGACCGCTACGACTACCGCCGCACGCTGGTCGAGTTTGCCCGCGAACTGAGTTCGGAAACCGATCTGGACGCGATGCTGTCTTCGGTCTGCGAACGCCTGCTCAAGACTCTCTCGATTAGGCACATCGCCGTCTTGCTGGCCGAAGAGCGCCCGGGTGACAAGCCCAGCTTCCGTCTGAAGATGGACATGGGAGGGCGGCGCCGTCCGAACGAGTCGATTGCCGACCAACTGGACCTGAGTTTCCTGAATTGGGATCTGCCGCAGCCCTACATCTTCTTCGAGCGCACCCGCCACCAGTTGGATGCCGTGGCCCGCAGTTGGCCTGCCAGCGTGCGCGCCGCCATCGCCGAGCTCGACCTGACCTATTACCTGCCCTGCAACGTGCGCGGCCGGACTGTCGCTTACCTGGGCGTCAGCCGCACCGAGGACGGCGACTTCCTCTCCACGGTCGATGTCGAGCTGCTCGCGACCATTTGCGGTTACGTGGGCATCGCCATCGAGAACGCCACGCTCTACCGCTCGCTGCAGCGCAAGATGGAAGAGTACGAGCGGCTGAAAGAGTTCAGCGAGAACATCGTCGAATCGATCAATGTCGGCATCCTGGCGGCTGACCTCGACGATCGCGTCGAGAGTTGGAACACGCAGATCGAGAAGCTCACCGGCATTCCCCGGCAATTGGCCGTCGGCCGTACGCTGGCCGACCTGTTCCCGGCCGATCTTGCCGAGCAGTTCGCGCGCGTGCGCGGCGAAACCGGTATTCATCACATCTACAAGTTCGGGATGCCGCCCGCCGCGCACCCTGCGCCGGTCAACGGCAACGGCTCCCACAACGTCGCGCCCTCCACGGTGAACGTGGCCATCGCGCCGTTGGTCTCGAAGGATCTGGAGCAGATCGGGCGGCTGATCATCTTCGACGACGTCACCGATCGCGCCGAACTGGAGCAGCGCCTGGTGCAGGCCGACAAGCTCAGCAGCATCGGATTGCTGGCCGCCGGCGTAGCTCACGAGGTCAACACGCCGCTGGCGGTGATTTCGACCTACGCCCAAATGCTCGCCAAGCAGGTGGCCAACGACGACCAGAAATCCATCCTGCTCGACAAGATCGCCAAGCAGACCTTCCGCGCCAGCGAGATCGTCAACTCGCTGCTGAACTTCTCACGCACTTCCACCACGTCCTTCGGCGACGTGGACCTGAGCAAGGTCATCCGCGAAACCATGTCGCTGCTCGAACATCAGATCGAGAAGGTCGGCGTGCAGGTGAACCTCGACCTCGCGAAGGGCATGCCGCCCGTGCATGGCAACGCCGGCAAGCTACAGCAAGTCTTCCTGAATCTGTTTCTGAACGCCCGCGATGCCATGGAAGGCGGTGGCCTGCTGGCCGTGCGGGCCTGGGCCGAGGAATCCGGCGCGGTCGTGGAAGTCTCCGATACCGGCCACGGTATCCCGCCCGAAAACATCCAGCGGATCTACGATCCGTTCTTCACCACGAAAGGAAGCCGCAAGGGCACCGGCATGGGTCTCGCCGTGACCTACGGTATCATTCAGGAACACAAGGGCGCGATCGACGTGACCAGCCGTCCAGGCGGGGGCACGTGCTTCCAGATCCGCCTGCCTTGGTCGCGCGCCGTCAGCCGCTCTGCTGCCGCCGGAATCGGATCGAGGCAACCCGTGAATGCCGCTTGAGATGACTGCCCCTGAACCATCCACCACCAATGGCAAAGGCCAGGTGCTGGTGGTGGATGACGAGTTGGATATCCGCGAAGGCCTCGATACGCTGTTAGGCCTCGAAGGCTATCGCGTGGACCTGGCCGCCAACGGAACCGAAGGGCTGCGCAAGATCGCCTCGTGCGCCTACGACCTGGTGCTGCTCGACCTGATGATGCCCGACCGCTCCGGCATGGACGTCCTGCGCGAAGTCCGCGAGCGCGACCGCGAAACCCCCATCTTCATGATCACGGCCTACGGCTCGGTGGAAGCCGCGGTCGAGGCCCTCAAGCTGGGCGCCAACGACTATTTCTCGAAGCCCTGGGATAACGAGAAGCTGCTCATCGAGATCGACCGCATGATCTCGAAGCGCCGCCTGGAATACGAAAACACCCACCTGAAGCGCGCCCTCAAACAGCGCTACAGCTTCCCCAACATCATCGGCAAGAGCGAGCGTATGCTGCGCCTGCTCGACCTGGTGGGCCAGGTGGCCAGCAGCCGCTCGACCATCCTCATCACCGGCGAAACCGGCACCGGCAAGGAACTGATCGCCAAAGCGATTCATGCGAATTCGCCGCGCGCCGACCGCCTGTTCGTGCCCGTGAACAGCGGCTCGCTGCCCGCCGATCTCCTCGAATCCACGCTGTTCGGCCACGTGAAAGGCGCCTTTACCAGCGCCGTGCAAACCAAGAAAGGCTACTTCGAAGTCGCCGATCACGGCACCATCTTCTTCGACGAGATCGGCACTGTCGCGCCCGACATGCAGGCCAAGCTGCTGCGCGTCATCCAGGAGAAGGAATTCATTCCGCTGGGCGCCACCGACCCCGTGCGCGTGGACGTGCGCATCCTGGCAGCCACCAACGAGGATCTGAAAAAGCGTGTCGACGACGGCACCTTCCGCGAAGATCTCTATTACCGCCTCAACGTCATCAACATCATGCTGCCGCCGCTGCGCGAGCGCAAGGAAGACATCCCCGCGCTGGTCAGCCACTTCTTCACCAAGTATTGCCGCGAGAACGAAAAATTCCTCGACCCGCAGGGCAACTCCATCCTGCGCTTTCAGCCGGAAGTCGTGCAGATCCTGATGGAGCACAATTGGCCGGGCAACGTGCGCGAGCTCGAAAACGCCGTCGAGCGCGCCGTAGTGCTGGCTACCGACCCGTCCGTGCCCATCGACGTACTGCCCGATCATCTGCTGCAGGCCAGCGGCATTCGCCTCCGCCGCGCGGAAGGCGGCGCGCTGCCGGCCGACGCATCGCTGTTTGAAATCGTGGCCGACTTCGAGCGCCGCATCATCATGGAGCGCCTCGAACAGCACAACGGCAGCCAGACCGAAGCCGCCGCGGGCCTGCACGTGCCGCTCTCCACACTGAATCAGAAGATCAAGCGCCTCGATATCAAGATTCCGAAGAAGTCGGAATAGCGCATGCTTCCGTCCCGCCTCGCGGCGCCCGCGATCGTCATCGTCCTCGCTATCAGCGTCTTCGATATCGCCACCGGCCTGGAGCATTGGCCGTTCGGCAGCTATCCCATGTACTCGACGGTTTACCCGCAACGGCTCTCCTGGCTGCGGCTTTATGGCGTCACCGCGCAGGGCGAGATCCCGCTGCGCGGCGATCGCGACTTCGCGCCGTTCGACCAGGCGCGCCTGATCATGGCCCTCGAGCGCATCCAAGCCGCGCCCGGAGCGAAGCAGAACCTCGACGATGCTTTGCACAACCTCGCCGCGCTGTACAATCGCCAGCCGGAACATCCGCCGCTGCGCGCGCTGCGTCTCTACCAGGTCGCCTGGCAGCTCAAGCCCGGCCAGCGAGGCACGGAGCCGCCCGATCAGCGGACTCTGGTCGCCGAGGAAAACGCGCCATGAAGCGTCTCGCGCCGGTACGCGTAGTCACCTACAGCCTGCTGTTCCTGATCTACCTGCCACTCGACGATCGCGGCTGGACGCAGGTTTCGGCCGTGTTCTGGATGCCGATTTCGCTGTTCCACTTGCTCTCCGGACCGCCGCGGAACGCCGCGCTGATCGGCGCGCTAGAAGTCCTCTGGAAGCTCTCGCTCGTCACTTCCGCGATCGGCCTGTTCTCGCGCATTAGCATGTTCACCGCGGCGGGCCTCGGATTTTATCTCCTGGGCCTGCCGAACTGCTTCGGAAAGATCCATCACTTGGATGGCTTTCCAGTCCTGCTACTCGCGATCCTGGCGGCCGGCGCGCTCCTGCGCGGCCGCTCCTCGCAATCCGACTGGCCGATCCGCCTGGCGCAGGCGCTCTTTCTGCTGGTCTTCTTCGCCGCCGGATACTCGAAGCTGCGCCACAGCGGCCTGGCCTGGATGACCGCAACGAATATGCGCGACATCTCGCTGGGTGAGTTGTTCACGCACACGCCTCCCACGCCTCTCGCCAGCTACCTGGCGCGCTACACCTGGCTGTGCGGGCTGGGCGCCGTGGCGACCGTAATCATCGAGTTGTCGGCGTTGCCGGCGATTTTCCTGCGCCGCCTCCGCCCGTTCACCCTCGCTGCCTTATTCGGCTTACAGGCCATGATCGCGCTGATGTTGGGAGTCTACTTCACCCCGCACCTGGCCGGATACGCGCTCTTTCTGCCGTGGGACCGGCTATACGCGAAGCTGCGGCAGAAACCGGATACTGCACCGGCATGTAATCGCTTATCCTTGTCCTGATGTCCATTGAGTCGCTGTCTGTTCCTGCGGCCTGTCCGCAGACAGTTACACCTTTTCCGTGTCTCTCGATCGTCGTGCCCACCTACAATGAAGCCGGCAACATCGCGTTATTTCTCGAAGCGCTGCGGGCCGGCCTCGATTCCGCCGCGGGCACTGACTATGAGGTCATCGTGGTGGACGATGAGAGCCCCGACGGCACCGCGGACATCGCGGAGCAATTCAGCGCCAGTTGGCCGAACCTGCGCGTGGTACGCCGGGCCGGAGAGCGCGGCCTCGCCACCGCCGTGGTGCGCGGCTGGCAGGCCGCCCGCGGTGATCTGCTCGCCACGATCAACGCGGACTTCCAACACCCGCCCGCCATCCTCGCGGAGATGCTCGCGAAGATGGATGGCGCCGACCTGGTGGTCGCCACGCGCTACGCCGCCGCCGGGTCGGTCGGCCGATTCCCATTGCACCGCCAGTTCCTCTCATCGACGGCACGGCGCATCGGAGCCTTCCTGTTGCCGGAGGTCTTCGGCAGGGTCTCGGACCCGCTCAGCGGGTGCTACCTGTTTCGCCGCCAGGCGATCGAGGATATCGAATTGCGCCCCAGCGGCTTCAAGACACTCATCGAAGTGCTCGCGCGCGGCCGCGTCGAAAAGGTCGCGGAGTGCGGCTATACCATGCAGAAGCGGCGCAGCGGCAAGAGTAATGTGAAGCTGCATCATTGGTTCGCCTACCTGGCCCAGCTTGCCCGCATCCGGAACCAAGTCCAGCGGCGGCGATCTTGAGAGCCCGCGGATTGGGCCTGGCCGCGCTGGCGGCCCTGGCCCTCCTGTTGATCGTCCAGGCCGCCGCGGGCGTACTCAATGCGCCGTCCTTCGTCTGGAACGAGATCCGGCTGGCCCGTTCGGTCGCCCTCATCCACGGTTACAGCCTCTATTTGGACAAAGACGCGCTTGGTCCAGTAACCGGAACTCTGCATACGCCGATCAGTCACTGCATCTACTTAGGAGTCACCGTATTTCATAACCCGACTGACTTACTCATTGCCGGATCGCTACTGACTCTGCTCCTTGTATTTGTACCGCTGACCTGGGTCCTATGCCGCGCGGGCCGCGGCTGGCTTGCCCCGGCCGTTGCGTTTCTGTTCTGCGCGTTTCTCATTCTGCAAACCCCGGGCGTCTTGCACATCGCCACCATGATTCACACGGACGCGGCAGGGGCGGCCTTCGCCACCCTGGCGGGCGGCGTACTCTGCGATCCCCGCCGGACCATCAACCTGCCGCGGACCTGGCTGGCAGGCTTGGGCTGCGTCCTGGCGGCCGGCTGCAAGCAGACCCTGGCGCCGGTGGTCCTCGCCGTCGCGCTGTTCCTGGCGGTCGCGGGCGGCGCGAAGCTGCTCGCGCACTTTGCCGCTGCCGTGGCCGCCGCCGGAGCCGGCTCGCTGGCCGTGATCGTGGCGCTCGTGCCCGCGCGCGCCTTCCTGTTCAATACCGTTACTCTGGCCGCGCATCGCCCGCTCAAGCCCGGATCGATCGACATACTCGTCCGGACCTTCCGCGACGGCAAGCTCGACGCGCTCCCTGCTGTCTATCCGATCGTGCCGCTGGCCGCTTGCGCCTGGATCGCGGCCGGACACCACCCCGGCTGGCGCGAATTTACCCGCGCGAATCGCTGGCTGGTCTTCGCCCTTTGCGCCGCCGTGCTCGTCCCGGTCACAGCCAAAGCGATGGTTACAGTCGGTTCGGACGTCAACCACGTGGGCTTCGTGCACTATTTCTTCTTACTCGCCGCGGGACTCGCCATCGCGCAGTACTTACAAGATTCGAGTCACTCGCTGGTTCGCACCGTTGCCTGGACCTGCGCCGCGTTAGGCATCCTAACCAGCATCGCCCCAGGCGCCGTCTTGTCACTGCCGTCCCGCCTGCGCAACCTGCACGACAATCCGGCTGAAGCCGCGCTCCGCTATGCATTGCGGCACCCGGACCAGGCATACTTTCCGGTCAACCCGCTGGCCACTCTCTTATCCACCGGCAAGGTCTATCACGTGGATTACTCGATCTACGACCGCGAGCGGGTGGGTTACCCTCTGACGCAACGTCAATTCGACTCCGGCTTGCCTCCCCGCTTCGACATCGTCGCGATGCCGCCGGGAGAAGTAGTGCGCTCCGCGGCGCTGCGCAAACTGCTGAAAGCCTGCGTCACCGCGGCCGATCCGGAATTGCCAGGCTGGACCGTCTGCAGCCGCGCCTCAGTGCGGGCTCAATAAACTGAACAGCAGCACGGCCAGCACGATCAGAGTAATCACCACGTAGGTGCGGTCGCGTTGCATCGCGAATGCCGCCACGGAAAATGCCACGCGCGCCACCGGCGTGGCGATCAGCAGCACCAGCCCGAGCTGGATGATCCGCCGGCAGTGGAAGCCGCGGATGCCGCTGGCGATGCCGCCCAGATCACGCAGATATGCCGGCTCGCCGTGGAACATCCGATAGTTCGGCGCGCTCGCTCCGTATTGAATCAGATACCATGCGCCGCCCGCCGCGACCACCACGGCGGAAAGGATCACGCCCGACCGCAGCAAGGTGCCGATCACGTCGTCCACCTGCTGATCCGTCGGCCTTCGTCTGAGTAACTCGAACATTACAGTTTCCCCGTCAGGCTGCTGTAGATCATCTCCACGGCCAGCACCGCAACCACCACGCCAAACACCCAGCGCAGCGTCTTGGTGGCCGCGCCCGGCAGCAGGCGCGCTCCCAGTATCGAGCCGCTCAGCACCCCCAATACCACCGGCATCGTCAGTCCCGGATCGATGTAGCCCCGATCCAGGTACACGCCCGCGCTGGCCGCCGCTGTCACTCCGATCATGAAGTTACTCGTGGTAGTCGACACTTTAAACGGAATGCGCATCGCGCGGTCCATGGCGATCACTTTCAGCGCGCCCGAGCCGATGCCCAGCAGCCCGCTCAGCCCTCCTGCCACGAACATCAGCCCGAAGCCGGTCTTCACGCCGCTGACCTTGTAGTGCCGCGGGCCCTCCGGCGTGGGAAACGACCCGTCGAACCGCAGCCGTTTTGCCAGCGGATCGTCCTTGTCTCCCTCCAGCGGCTTCGGCCGCCCGCGCGCCGAAGTGATAGCGGAATGTAACAGCACGATGCCGAATACCACGCCCAGCACCTGCGGCGAGATCTTCGCCGCGGCGAACGCGCCGCACACGGCCCCGACAGTGGTGGCGATTTCGAGAAACATGCCGATGCGGATATTCGAGAAGCCTTCCCGCACATAGGCGGCCGCCGCGCCGGATGACGTCGCGATGACTGACACCAGCGTGGCGCCGATCGCGTAATGCAGGTCGATCCCCAACAGTAACACCAGCGCCGGAGTGATCACTACGCCGCCGCCCAAGCCAGTCAGTGCGCCCAGAAAACCGGCCGCCACCGAAATCAGACCCACCAACGCGGTTAGTTCGAGTACGTTCAAGATCCCGCTCCCTTTACCAAGATACACGGACCGCCGGCCGCGACGCGCGCGGGCGCTGCGTCTTTTCGATCCCGCCGGACGTCCATATGTTAGATTTGAGTTTTAGGAGATTTTTTGACGCTGCAAGCGCCTGCGTTCCTTTTGCAGATCGACATCTGGGACATGATCGGCCGGGGCGGCCCTCTGACACTCGGGGTCCTGGCCGTGCTCTTGATTTTCTCCGTATTCTCGTGGGCCATCATCTTCTCGAAGTGGAGCTCGCTGAGCAGCGCCCGGTCGGCCGACCGCCGCTTCCTGCGCGCCTTCCGTAAAGCCACCGGCCTCGACGCGGTCATGGTAGCGGCCGAACAGTTCAAGCCCGCTCCGCTGGTCTCGGTCTTCGAGTTCGGCTACGAAGAAGTCCACCGCCAGGTCAAGGCGCGCGGATCGGTCACCAACAAGATCGCCCTCGAGCGCTCGCTGCAGCTCGGCACCAGCGAAGAGCTCGCCAAGATGGAACGTAACATGAGCTGGCTCGCCACCACCGCTTCGGTGAGTCCGTTTATCGGCCTGTTCGGCACTGTGCTCGGTATCATCCGCGCGTTTGAAAGCCTTGGCATGCAGGGAAGCTCCAGTCTGCGCGCTGTGGGTCCCGGCATCGCCGACGCGCTGATCGCCACGGCCGTCGGTCTGGCCGCGGCCATCCCCGCCGCCATCTTCTACAACCACTTCGGCCACGTGATCCGCGAAGTCGGCGCGCGCATGGACGATTTCTCGCTGGAGTTTCTGAACATGGCGGAACGAAGTTTCGGAGAGTAGGCCGTGGCAATTGGAATCAATGGCGGCGATAGTTCCCGGTTCCGCCGGCGTGCCTACTCTGGCGCACTTTCGGAAATGAACGTGACCCCGTTCGTGGATGTCATGCTCGTGCTGCTGGTCATCTTCATGTTGACCGCGCACGTCATGGAGTTCGGCATCGAGGTCGACGTCCCCAAAACCCGCACCGTACAGGACAGCGCCAAGGATCTTCCGGTCGTCAACATCACCAAGGACGGCACGCTGTACCTGAACGACAAAGAGGCGGACATCAACGAGCTGGCGGCGGCGATTCACGGCCGCTACCCCGGAGCCACCGCCGTCTACCTGCGCGCCGACAAAGAGACTGTCTGGGGGCCGATCGCGCAGGTGATGGCCGAGTTGAACGCGGCCAAGTTTCAGGTGAATGCCGTGACCAAACCGGAGGACTTAGCCGGGAAGGGGCGCCGGTAATGTCGCACGCCGACATCCTGGATCAGCCGGAATCTCTAAACAAGCCGCTGCTGGGATCGGTGGTCATGCACGGCGCGGTTTTCGGCGCGCTCATTCTGTGGGGAGTCGTACTAAACGGCCCGCACGAAACCTGGGGCGATGCCAACTCCGGCGGTCCGGGCAGTGTTGCCATAAATGTGGTGAACAAGATTCCGCTGCCCACCCGCAGCGGCATAGTGAATCCGCTGGCCAATCCCACTGAGTCTGCCGTACCGACCCCTCCCCCTGCTGCCAAAGCGAAGGAGCGCGTGCCCGCGGAAGAGCCCGACGCCATTCCGATCAAGAGCAAAAAGCATCCCAAGGTTTCTGAAGTCGCGCGGTCCGCACAAAACACCTGGCGCGCCAAGCAGCAGGACCAGCCCAACCAACTTTACAGCCAGGCGGGGCGAGCCCTGGTTTCCCCCATGATGGGACAGACGGGTTCGGGCGGCATCGGCGTGGGCCAGGGTTCTCCGTTCGGCAACCGGTTCGGAAACTACGTTATGATTCTGCGCCAAAAAGTCGCGGAGAAATGGCAAACCAATGATGTGGATCCGCGCATCCACAGCCTCCCGGTGGCTATCGTGACCTTCGACTTGATGCGGGATGGTACGGCACGCAACGTGCACGTCGAACAGAGCAGCGGCAATGTGGCGCTGGACTTCTCCGCGCAGCGCGCCATTCTGGACGCGAGTCCTTTTCCGCCGCTGCCCTCGGGATACGAACGCAACTCTGCCACGATTGAATTCTGGTTCCAGTTGAGGCGATAAATGAAAAGAGTTCTTTGGATTGCCGCCGCGCTCGCCATGCTTCTCATGGCGCTCGCGGCGCAGCAGAGCGACGTAATCATCAAACTGGAAGGCTCCGCGCGTCCGGCAATTGCCGTACCCGACCTGCGCGGCAGCGGTGGCGCAGAGCCGCTGATGAATGCCTTCAACGAAACCCTCTACAACGATCTGGATTCCTCGGGCCTCTTCAAGATGGTTCCCAAAACCATGTATCCGCTCCAGGTGCCGCAGCGGCCCGAGGATTTCCGCGAGCCCACTGCGCCTCGCCATATCCGTGCCGGCGAGCAACCGCCCAACGGCGGCGGCTTGTGGCTTTCAGATTGGTCCTCGCCGCCGGTTTCGGCGACGTATCTGGCGTTCGGCTACACGGCTATCCAGAACAACGTGCTGGTGCTCTACGGCTGGCTGTTCAATGTGGGCCAGCCCAACGCCGCGCAGGCGCAGGTGCTCGGCAAGCGCTACTTCGGATCACCCGATGAAGCCGGCGCCAGGAAGACCGCGCATGATTTCGCCGCCGACATCATCGCGCAGATGGGCGGCACCTCCTTGTTGGGCACCAAGATCTATTTCGTTTCCAATCGCGGCAGCGCTAAAGGAAAAGAAATCTGGGTGATGGACCCGGATGGTTCGAATCAGCACCAGATCAGTCATTTCAATTCGTTATCGATCATGCCCGCCGTTTCGCCGGACGGCACAAAAATTGCGTTTACTAGCTACGCTAAGGGTAATCCTGCTATATTTATTCTCTCGACGGACACAGGGCGGCGGTTGCCGTTTTATAATCAGGTCGCGTCCATGAATGCAACTCCGGACTTCACGCCGGACGGCACTCATTTGCTGTATTCGTCCACGGCCACCGGCTGGGCGCAGATCTACATTGCGAATATCGACGGCAGCAATCTGCGGCGCATCTCCGATACGCGCGCCCTGGAAGTCGAACCAAAGGTGAATCCGAAGACCGGAACCGATCTGGTGTTTGTCTCAGGCCGTTCGGGTCCGCAGCAAATTTACCGGATGAATATCGACGGCACCGACGTGCAACGGTTGACCAACGGCGAAGGCGAGGCCTCCAATCCCTGCTGGCACCCCAATGGTCAGAACATTGCCTTCTCCTGGACTCGCGGCTTTGCCACCGGTAATTTCAACATTTTCATAATGGACGTGGCCACGCGCAACTTCAACCAGTTGACCTACGGCGCAGGACGCAACGAGAACCCTTACTGGGCCCCGGATGGCCGGCATCTCGTGTTCATGTCCACGCGCACCGGAACCGAACAAATTTGGAGCATGCTGGCCGACGGAACGCAACTTAAACAACTGACCACGGTTGGAAGAAATTGGACCCCCGTATGGGCCAAATAGCGCAAAGGAACGCGTGTCTCGCACCGCCGTATAGGACAGGAACTCCGCAAGCTCGAGCGGCACGGGGCGCCCCGTTTTGCGCGTGTTTTTTGAAAGATCGGATGCTGGGTATTGGATACGGGGTGCCGTCCGGCGCCGGGCCGGGGACACGCGGTTGGCCTTAGAACCCAGCTCCGGCAAGTAACCAAACGCCACTTTTTCAGGAGGATTTCAGTTCATGCTGAATCAACGGAGAATCAGTTCCATCAGTCTTTGCCTTTTATTGGCCGTAGTCGCGGTAGGCTGCAAGAAGAAGGTCCCGCCGCCGCCACCGCCACCCCCGGTGAAGGTTGAGCAGCCGCCACCGCCGCCCGCGGTAGAGATCAATTCGTTTACGGCCGAGCCCTCGTCGATCGAGCGCGGCCAGTCGTCCACCTTGAGTTGGAGCGTCGCCAACGCCAGCAGCATCACCATCGATAACGGCATTGGCACCGTGCAGGCTTCCGGAAGCCGTCGCGTATTTCCGGGTTCCTCCACTACCTATACCCTGTCCGCCACGGGCGCAGGTGGCAGCAAGACGGCCACCGCTACGGTGAACGTCACCGAACCGCCGCCACCGCCACCGCCGCCGGTCGCACCCAAGCCGACCCTGGATCAGTTGCTCTCGAGCACCGTCACCGACGCGTACTTCGACTATGACAAGAGCGACATCCGCGAAGATGCCCGCGCGGCTTTAACCAAGGATGCCGACGGGCTGAAGGCGATCTTCTCCAGCTTCCCCGACGCCACCATCACCGTCGAAGGCCATTGCGACGAGCGGGGCTCGGCGGAATACAACCTGGCTCTCGGTGACCGCCGCGCCACCGCCGCCAAGGACTTCCTGGTCCAACTGGGAGTTCCCGCCGACAAGCTGAAGACCATCAGCTATGGCAAGGAGCGTCCGGTTTGCACCGATCACGATGAGACGTGCTGGCAGAAGAACCGCCGCGCACACTTCTCCACCGGGCAGTAAAATCAGAGAAGGGCCGGGCGGCCCCCGGCCCTTCCGCAACCGGCGGGAGGGCTTGCCCGTCCCGTTCACGAGGAGATCGTATGACCTTTTGGCGCACGCTGACGCCGTCCCTTTTGCTACTGCCATCCCTCATGTTCGGCGCCAGCAAGGAAATCGTCGAACTGCAGCGGGATGTCGCGCTGCTACAGGAACAGGTGCGCACCCTGCAGCGCTCTCAGGATGAAAAACTGTCCCAGATCCAGGTGCTCGTACAACAGGCGCTGGATGCGGCCAACAAGGCCAACACGTCCGTCGCGGTGTTACAGAACAACCTGCAGCAGAGCTCCAAAGACACTCAGGGGCGCGTGGTGACCACGGTGGCCGACCTCAGCTCCAAGATGGACAGCATGACTACGAATTTCAGCGCCTTGCAGGAATCCGTCGCCGATATTTCGAGCCAGGTGCGCAAGTTGCAGCAACAGATGGTCGATATCGGCAATGCCGTGCGCACCATCCAGACGCCGGCGGCGCCTCCGCCTACGGGCGCCGGCGGCAGCGTTCCCCCGGGCGGTGGTGCGGCGGCCTCCGACAGTATTCCGCCGGTCCGCGCCGAAACGCTGTATGCCAACGCCAACCGCGATCGCAGCGGCGGCAAGGACGATCTGGCCTTGCAGGAATATAGCGACTATTTGAAATACTACGGCAACACGGATCTCGCGCCCAACGCGCAGTACTACATCGCCGAGATCAAATACCGGCAGAACAATCTCGACGACGCCCTGGACGGTTTCGACATGGTCCTCGAGAAGTATCCGGACAACAACAAAACCCCCGACGCGCTGTACATGAAGGGCGCCACCCTGGTGAAGATGGGCAGGCGCACCCAGGGCAAGCAGGAATATTGCGAGCTGGTGAAGCGTTTCCCCACCAGCGACCTCGCCGGTAAGGCTCGCTCGCAGGTGAAAGCCCTGGGCTTGACTTGCGGCGCTACCACCACCTCTCATCGCCGTAAATCATAGCGGTGCCCGAAGATCTGCCCAAGCTGATCGAACACTGCCTCTTGACCCCGGAGCTGACCGGCGAAGATGTGATCGCTGGCTGCCGATTGGCGCGCGAGTATCAGGTGGCTGCGGTGGTGGTGCGCCCTTGCGATATCGAGTTGGCCGCGCGCGAGTTAGCGGCAAGCGGCGTGAAGGTGGCCAGCGGGGCGCGGTTTCCACACGGCTCGAGCACCACGGCCGTGAAGCTTTACGAAGCGCGCGATGCGTTGCGCCGCGGGGCGCGGGAAATCGGCATGGCGTTGAACCTGGGTGCGCTGCGCTCCCGCCAGTTCCCCTACGTCGAGACCGAGCTGCTGCAGATGGCTGACGCCTGCCATAAGGAAGGCGCGCTGCTGACGGCCATTCTGGATACCGCCTGGCTGACCGATGAACTGAAAATTATCGCCTGCCGTATCTGCGTGCGCGCTGGCGTGGATTTCGCCTGTGGCCAGACCGCCGATGATCTGCGGCTGATGCGCGCGCATCTTTCCGGGGAGGTGGGCCTGAAGGCCGCCTCCGTGGCGACGTTCGACGAGGCGCAGGCAGCGTTGGCCGCCGGCTGCACGCGCCTCGCCGCCACCGCGACAGCCGCGATTCTGGACGCGTGGAAAGCATCGCTCGCAGTCACCCCCAGCCCGACCCTATGACTCGCCATCGCATGTACATCAACGGCCAGCGCGTCGAAAGCCATCGCGGCGCCTGGTTCCCGGTCTACGATCCATCCACCGAGGAGATCATCGCCGAAGTCCCGGACGCCGATGCGGCCGACGTCGATCGCGCCGTCACCGCCGCCGTCGCCGCCTTCGAATCCGGGCCGTGGCCGCAAACCACCGCCCAGGAGCGCGGCCGGCTGCTCTTCAAGATGGCCGAGCGCATCCGCGCGCACGCCGCGGAGCTGGCCGAACTCGAAGCGCGCAATTGCGGCAAGCCCATCGTCGAAGCCGAATTCGATATCGCCGACACGGCCACATGTTTCGAATACTACGGCGGCCTGGCAACCAAGGTGATGGGTCACGTGAACCCCGTGCCGGATAACGCGCTGAGCTTCACGCTGCGCGAGCCTGTGGGCGTGGCGGGACAGATCATCCCGTGGAATTATCCGCTGCTGATGAGCGCCTGGAAGCTCGCGCCCGCCCTGGCGGCCGGCTGCACGTGCGTGTTGAAGCCCGCCGAGCAAACGCCGCTCACCGCGCTGGCCATCGCCGATTGGTTCGCCGAAGTGGGCTATCCGCGGGGCGTGGTCAACATCGTCACCGGCTTCGGGGAGACGGCGGGCGCGCCGCTGGTGGCGCATCCCGGCGTGAACAAAATCGCCTTCACGGGCAGCGCGGCCGTGGGGAAGCTGATCGCCAAGAGCGCCGCCGACACGGTGAAGCGCGTGACGCTGGAGCTCGGCGGCAAGTCGCCCAACATCTTTTTCGCCGACGCCGATTTCGAAGCCGCCATCGACGGCGCGCTGTTCGGCATCTTCATCAACCAGGGCGAGGTTTGTTCGGCGGGCAGCCGCATCCTGGTGGAAAAGCCGATTTATAAGAAGTTCGTCGAGGCCATGGTGGAAAAGGCCAAGCTGGTGAAGCTCGGCCCGCCGCTCGACCGCGAAACGAAAATGGGCCCGCTGGTGAGCAAGGCGCAATACGAGCGCGTGCGCCAGTATCAGGAACTGGGTAAGTCGGAAGCCCGCCTGGCGGCAGGCGGTGGACGCGCGGTGCAATTTGCGCGCGGTTACTATGTGGAGCCGACTATCTTCGCCGGCGTGAGTAACTCCGCCCGCATCGCGCGCGAAGAGATCTTCGGGCCGGTGGCCTCGGTGATTCCGTTCGAAGGCGAAGGCGACGCGGTCCGCATCGCCAATGACTCGCCCTACGGCCTGGCCGCGGCTGTCTGGTCGCGCGATATCTTCCGCGCGCTGCGTACCGTAAAGTTACTCCGCGCGGGTATCGTGTGGGTCAATCACATGCAGCCGACTTATGTAGAGGCGCCATGGGGAGGGTACAAGCAATCCGGCTTCGGCCGCGAGTTGGGTCCCTGGGGCATGGAAGAGTATCTCGAGACCAAGCAGGTGCACGTGAATCTGAACGAGCAACCTATCGGCTGGTACTGACATGCGCAATCTCAGTAGGCTTTGGTTACCAGCCGCGATCTTCCTGTTGTCTGCCGCCGGCATCCCGCAGGAGAGTCCGCCGCGGACCCTCCCGCAATACACCAGCGACGGCCAGATGAAGCTGCCCAGCCATTACCGCGAGTGGATCTATCTTACCAGCGGATTCGACATGAGCTATTCCGCAGCCGCGATGCAGATGGACCAACATACGTTCGACAACGTATTCGTGAATCCGGATGCTTACAGCGCGTTCATGAAAACGGGAAAATGGCCCGATAACACGATGCTGGTGCTGGAGGGCCGCCGCGCGGCGGATAAAGGCTCGATCAATAAGAGCGGCAACTATCAGGCCGGTGATGTGACCGGCGTCGAAATCCACGTGAAAGACAGCGCCCGCTTTCCAGGTGGCTGGGCCTTCTTCGCTTTCGGCAATGGCGCCACGGCAAAGATGATTCCGGTCACGCGGGACTGCTATTCCTGTCACCAGCAGCACGGCGCGGTGGACACGACGTTCGTCCAGTTTTACCCGACCTTGCTGCCGGTCGCGCGGGCCAAGGGGACTCTGCGCTCATCGTATTGAATCGCGGCGCGTCGAGTCACTGAGTCCAGTTTTCAGTTTTTGGCCCGTCGATCTAGGTGAAAGCCCGGTCGTTGGTAACCAGTACGCCTCCCAACGCGAGTGCATGCGCCGCGATCATCAGATCCAGATTCCCATCGCGCGTGCTTACTCCGCCGCAGCCTCCGAGTCCCAAGCCTCCACGGTGACCATAAGCAGAAACTCCTTAACAACGGCACTCAGTCGCGAGGCCTCGGGCCGGCGTGCAACTCCATGACGCAATTTCCCTTCTCTGACGGCCGAGATCGCAACTTGCCACGTCGGCAGCTTCTCGAGGCGGCGCCGCACCGCAGCTACGTTAGCTAATTATATAGCTGGCTATGTTAGCATCCAGAAGATATTGGCGCGTCATCGCGGTAGCTTGCGCTTCTGCGGCGGGCTGTCCTGGCGGTCCGACATAAAGCCGGCGGGCACTCCGGCTTCTTCTGCCATCTTGAAGAAACTGGCCCACCATTCCGGGCGGCGTGACAGACGGCATCCCGGTAACGGGGTCCTGCCGGATATAGACCTCTTTGCCCTCGAATCGAAATTCCGCGGGTAGACGACCCGCCTGGCTGCGGCCGTTCTGGAATAGCTTGGCTGTACGCGCAATATGGCTCCAGGTGATCTATATCAGAGTACGTCAGACGGGTGATTGTATATCATTCCAGCACGCGATAGTTCACCAACTGCACCCCCGCCACCCGCAGCGCTTCCCGCGCATCCGGCGACCGCAGCGC
>DATKNQ010000281.1:0-4614 GCA_035541265.1 Bryobacteraceae bacterium | reverse complement strand
AGCTTCTCCGGAGTGGTGGCGATATAGGTTACGTACACAAATCTGCCGTTATTCATCGTCGTTCCTTTCGTTCTCCAATTCGTTTTTGAGGTCAAGCAGCGCATCGAGGCGGTCCTGCTCGAACTTTCGAATCCAGCGCGCGTAGATCTTGTGGATCGGGACCGGATTGAAGTAGTGCAGTTTTTCGCGGCCCCGCCACTCGACCGAGATGAGATTGGCGGCTTCTAGCAGGTCCAGGTGCTGCGTGACAGACTGCCGCGCCATATCGAGTCCCGTGCACAATTCGCTCAGGGTCTGCCCGTTTTTGGCGTGCAAGCGGTCGATCAATGCGCGGCGGCTGGGGTCCGCCAGAGCCTTGAATACCTTATCGATCTCTTTCATACGCAGCCTCGATGCCCGGTCTGACATGCAGTTAATTACCTGCATGTCTCTCGCATTATATGCAGGCAATCGCCTGCATGTCAAGAGGTGCGTATGCGGGTAAACGAAAAGGGCATAGAATGAAGTCATGGATGCTCCTTTCGCCAGTGGCCCCGTGGATCTGTTCGCGCGCCTGGATAACGAATTCAACGTCAACGCGGCGGCCGCGGCCTCTGAGGGCGTGCTGATGACCACGCTCGACAAAGCCCTGAACTGGGGGCGGAAGAATTCCATCTGGCCCATGTCGTTCGGCCTAGCGTGCTGCGCCATTGAAATGATGTCGATGAGCGCCTCGCGCTTCGATATCGCGCGCTTTGGCGCCGAAGTGTTTCGCGGGTCGCCGCGTCAATCGGACCTGATGATTATCGCCGGACGGGTGGCTATCAAGATGGCTCCGGTAATCCGGCAGTTGTATGAACAGATGCCGGAGCCGAAGTGGGCCATCTCGATGGGCGCGTGCGCCACGTCCACGGGCGTGTTCAACAACTACGCGCTCATCCCGGTGAACCAGGTGATCCCGATCGATGTGTATGTGCCGGGTTGCCCACCGCGCCCCGAGCAGCTCATCCACGCGATCATGATGCTGCAAGACAAGATCGACAAGCAGAGCGGCACGGTCAAGCAGGTATTGAATTTGGCGTAAGGGCCGGCAGCCAGGCGCGGATGCGCGGCAGACATTGCATGGCGGCGTCTGCACCAGCCTGAATAAGCTGCGCCGCGCTATCGAAGGCGTCCCACTCCATCCCGCGCACATCCGGTTCAATCACGAGGTCGGAGTGTTGCCGCCACGTGATTTCGGTGCGGCTATGCAGGATCTGGAAACATCTATTAATCACATGGAACATGTTGGCCGGCATGGCGGCATCGCCTTGCATGGGCAGGTGCACGGAGATCACGTGGGTGGCGCCCAGCAGGCGCACCAGCAGCGCGGGCACTTCCACGCTGATCGCGCCATCCACCAGCATGCGATCGGCAGAGCGCACGGGCTGGAACAAGCCGGGATACGAGCAACTGGCGCGAATGGGAAGAATAACGTCACCGCGGTCGCGAAAGATGATGCCTTCGCCGGTGACCACGTCGGTGGCTATGACACCGAGCGGAATGCGCATCTGGTCGAAGGTGTAGCACTTCAGGAGTTTGCGCAGGAAACGCTCCATGCGCTCGCTGCCGGCGATGCCCATGCGTCCCAGGGTCCAGCGCGCCACGTCGGTGAAGCGCATGGCGGCGCCGGCCTGGGCGATCTCATCGGGAGCTGTGCCGCTGGCATAAGCCGCGGCCACGATCGCGCCCGCGCTGACGCCGGCAATGCAATGAACGGGGATGCCGTTTTCTTCGAAGACCTTCAGAACGCCAATGTGCGCCA
Organism: Bryobacteraceae bacterium; assembly: GCA_035541265.1. GTDB lineage: Bacteria > Acidobacteriota > Terriglobia > Bryobacterales > Bryobacteraceae > Bog-159. Next base: position 2,831 of record DATKNQ010000281.1, on the reverse strand, counting down.
GGCCGCGCGCAAAACCGCCGCCCAACGCCAGACCGATCCGCGTGGGAGCCGGGACTGCGGTTGGCGGCGCCTCTTCGGGAGGGCGCGTGCGGCGGCGCAACGCCGGCAGCCAACGGTCCCAGGTAATAGTCAAGAGGCTCTCCCGTCTCACATTTCGGATGGACTACCATTATCTTGGATGCGCATTAATTCCGCCAAGTCTCTCGCCGTCTCGCTTTGTTGCCTGCTGGCCGCGCCGCTGTTCGCTCAGGCACCCTTTTCCGGCACGCCGGCCATCGAGCAATCGCTGAAGAAGCTGACCGTGCTCGGCAGCGTCCTGATGATCGCCGCGCACCCGGACGACGAAAACACCGCGATCCTAGCCTACTACGCGCGCGGCCGCCACATGCGTACGGGTTATCTCTCGCTGACGCGCGGCGAAGGCGGGCAGAATCTGATCGGACCCGAGCAGGGCGACCTGCTGGGATTGATCCGGTCGCACGAATTGCTGGCGGCGCGGCAGATCGATGGCGCCGAACAGTTCTTCACGCGCGCCATCGACTTCGGATACACGAAGACGCCGCAGGAGACCTTCGAGAAGTGGGGCCACGAGCTGGTGTTGTCCGACGTCGTGTGGGTGATCCGCCGCTTTCGCCCCGATGTAGTGATCCTGCGCTTTTCAGGTACGCCGCGCGATGGGCACGGGCAGCACCAGGTGTCGGCCATTGTAGGGAAAGAGGCATTTTTCGCCGCCGCCGATCCCAACCGTTTTCCGGAGCAGTTGAAGTACGTGCAGCCGTGGAAGGCGCGGCGGCTGCTCTTCAACAGCTTCAGCTTCACCAAGCAGCAGGAAAAAGACGCGGCCGCCACACCCGGCCGCATCGAGGTGGACCTCGGCGACTACAACCCGGTGCTGGGCGCTTCCTACAGCCAGATCGCCGGTATGAGCCGCAGCATGCATCGCAGCCAGGGCATGGGCGCGCCGCAGCGTCCGGGGCCTTCGCGCAACTTCCTGGTTCCGATTGCCGGCGACCCGCCTAAGAACGATGCTTTCGACGGCATCGACACGAGCTGGAGCCGTGTGCCGGGCGGCGACGAAATCGGGCGTATTCTGGCCGATGCCGTGAAGGGTTTCGAGCCGGACCACCCCGAGCGCACGATTCCGCTGCTGCTGAAAGCCCATCCGCTGATCGCGGCCATCCACGACTCGTGGGCCGAGGAAAAGCTGAAAGAGTTGCACGAGGCGATTGCGTTGTGCAGCGGGTTGTGGCTCGACGCGAACGCCGATCGCTATGATGTGCTGCCGGGATCTAAGGTCACGGTTTCATACACGGCGCTCAACCGCTCGCCTTTCCCGATGGCGCTTGACGGGCTGACGCTCGAGGGCATGGGTGGCGAGGTGCACGCGGACACGCTCCATACCGCGCTCAACTCGAATCAGCCGGTGAACGCGCAGATCGAGGACAAAGTACCGGAGGACCAGCCTTATTCGCAGCCTTTCTGGCTGCGCGAGCCGCGCAAGGGCGACACGTACACGATCTCCGACCAGCGCCTGATCGGCCTTCCGGACGATCCGCCGCTGCTCAGATTGCATTTCCAGATCGTGGCCGGCGGTGAAGAATTGGATTTGGTGCGTCCGATACGTCATCGCTATATCGATCGTGTGGAAGGCGAACAGACGCGCGCGCTCACGGTGGTGCCGCCGGTCGCCCTGAATCTGCCGCAGGACATGGTGCTGTTTCCGAACGGCGCACCCCGCACGGTGGATATCTCTGTGCGCGCCGACGAGCCGAAGGCGCAGGGCAAGGTGCAGCTAACGCTCGATCCAGGATGGACAGCGGCGCCCGAGACGCGGCCCTTCGAGCAGGCCGAAGCCGGCCAGCAGCAGCCTCTGTCGTTTGAGATCAAGCCGGGACCCGGGCCCGATCCGCCGGCCGAACTGCATGCCGTGGCGCACGTGGGCAATCGCGATATCGGCGTGGGGATGCTGGTGATCTCGCATCCGCCGCTGCCGCCGCTGACCGTGTTTCCGCCAGCCGTGGTGAAACTGGTGCGCGCGGATGTGCGCGTGACGGCGCGCAAGGTCGGCTACGTAATGGGTGCGGGCGACGAGATGCCGGACGCCATCCGCCAGCTCGGCTGCCAGGTGACGCTGTTGACCGCTTCCGATCTCGAGCAGGGCGACCTCTCCGAATTCGATGCGATCGTCACCGGCGTGCGCGCCTACAACACCCGCGCCGACTTACGGGCGAATCTGCCGCGGCTGCTCGACTACGCGCGCAATGGCGGCACGCTGATCGATCAGTACAACGTTACGGACAACAACCTGGTGCCCATGGGCCCGTATCCGTTCAAGATTTCGCACGATCGCGTTTCAGTCGAAGAAGCGCCGGTCGAGTTCACTAACCTGAATAACCCGCTGCTCAGCACGCCGAACGAGATCACGCAGAAGGACTTCGACGGCTGGATTCAGGAGCGCGGATTGTATTTCGCCTCTGAGTGGGATCCGCGATACCAGACCGTGCTCTCCTCGCACGATCCGGGCGAAAAGCCGCTGGCGGGCGGGATGCTGTACACGCGCTACGGCAAAGGCGTCTACATCTTCAGCGGGTACTCTTGGTTCCGTGAGCTCCCGGCGGGCGTGCCGGGAGCCTACCGGTTCTTCGCGAACATGCTGAGCTCCAAGTAGACTACTCGAGGCCTGCCGCCGCGGAATCGATCATCGCCGCTTCGTTTTCGAGCACCTTGCCTACGCGCAGGATCTGTTCGTCGGCCTCCTGCCACTTCTTCTGCTCGATGGCTTCCCGCACGCCGGGCAGCGTCTTCACGCCATAGCCTGTGTAGAAGCCGGG
>DATKNQ010000280.1:0-5813 GCA_035541265.1 Bryobacteraceae bacterium | reverse complement strand
CCCTTCGACATCACCCGCGCGCCTATCGATATCCTCGATGCTGCCATCGTCCTCGAGCGTCACCCCACACTTTCCTATCTGCCCATGAACGCTCCCGAAGCGCCCGCGCAGATCGTCAGCGGCCTGTACGATCTCGAAGGCAGCGCCTGGCGCTGGATGTCCGGCAGCGCCGTCGTCCTGCTGAGGAGCCCGCCGCAGCCGCAACCTCTAGAAGCCACATTCACCATCCCCGATGCCGCCCCCGCCCGCCACGTCGAACTGCTACTCGACGGCCGCGTCGTCGCCTCCGCCACTTACACCGGACCCGGCGCCTACACGTTGAAATCGCCGCCCCAGATGCCCGCAGGCCCCACCGCAACGGTCACCCTCCAACTCGACCGCACCTTCACCGTGCCGGGTGACCATCGCGAATTAGGCGTGGTCGTATCCGCCATCGGATTTCACGACTGAATTTTCGGGAACTAGCCGCAACATGGATCGTATTAGTTTCTTAAGGCTATGTGGAACGATCTGCGTTACGCCTTCCGGACCCTGCTGCGTGAGCGGGGATTCGCGACGATGGCCGTGCTAAGCCTGGCCGTCGGCATCGGTGCCAATACCGCCATATTCTCCGTTGTAAACGGCGTGCTGCTGCGTCCGCTGTCCTACCGCGATCCGGGCCGGCTGTTCAGCATCCAGGAAGTCATTCCTAAACTCGCGCATCTTTACCCGCGCCTGCCGGTGAATTTCGCTCATTATGTTGAATGGCGCAAGCATTGTTCGGCGCTTCAGTCGCTCGCCGTGGTGCGGCCCACCTCGCCGAGCCTGACCGGTGTGGGCGAGCCGGAAATGCTGGAAGGAGCGCGCGTCACCGCCAGCATTTTTCCTGTTCTGGGCATCCAACCGCAGTTGGGCCGCGGCTTTCTGGAGGAGGAAGAGCCGGAGGGGCACGATCAAGCGGCGGTCATCTCCGACTCGCTCTGGAGGCGCCGCTTCAGCGCCGACCCGCGGATTGTCGGTCGCAAGATCATGCTGGACGGAAAACCGCACGTGGTGGTCGGCGTTCTTCCTCCAGGCTTCCAGTTCTCGAACTCATCGGATTTTGGCAACGTGCCCCAGCAGAGCAAGGTGGATGTCTTTGTGCCCGCGGGCCAATCCAAAGACGACCTCGAGGAACTCAATGGCGACTATAATTGGATGGCGATAGCGCGGCTGCGCCCCGGTGTGACGCAACAGAAGGCCACGGCGGAGCTGAATGTGATCCAGGCCGATATCTCACGGCGTGTTCCGGAGAAGTTGGATCTGCACGTGTCGGTAGCTGTCCTGCAGGACGATATCGTGGGCCGCTCGCGCCAAGGTCTGTTGGTGGTGCTCGGCGCTGTAGGCGCGGTGCTGCTAATCCTATGCGCCAACCTGGCGAATCTCTCGCTCGCTCGCGCCGCCGGCCGGGCGCGTGAATCCGCCATCCGCACCGCATTAGGCGCCAGCCGCGCGCGCCTGGTCAAGCAGACCCTCACCGAGAGCCTGATGCTCGCCGCAATTGGAGGCATCCTGGGAATCGCGCTGGCAGCCTGGGGCACGCGCTTCTTGCTTGCCGCGGCGCCGCCCAACCTCCCGCGTCTCGACGAAGTCTCGCTCGATGGCCGCGTGCTGGCGTTCGCCTTGCTGATCTCGCTCGCCACGGGTGTGGTGTTCGGTATCCTGCCCGCATTGCGCAGTGCGGGTGCGCATCCGCAGGAAGCCTTGAAATCCGGCAACTACACCACCACCGAAAGCCGGCGCGGCGTGCGCTTGCGCAGCGTGCTGGTAGCGGTCGAGGCCGCGCTCAGCGCCGCTCTGCTGATCACCGCCGGACTGCTGATCTCGAGTTTCGTGCACCTGATGCACGTGGACAAGGGTTTCAATATCGAACGGGTGCTGTCGGTGGAAGTGAAGATGCCGCCCGCGAAGTACACCTCGGAGCCGCAACAGATCGCATTCTACGACCGCGTCCTCGATAAGATCCGGCCGCTTCCCGGCGTCGAAACGGCCAGCTTCGTTTCCGCGCTGCCCCTGCAAGGCGAGACTTGGGTTGACTTGGCGGCGCCGGAAGGCGATCAGCGTCCCTTGTTCGAACGGCCGATGGTGAATGTGCGCTTCGTGACTCCCGATTATTTCCAGACGCTGCGCATTCCGTTCCGCGAGGGCGCGACGTTCAATAACAGCCAGCGCAATCGCAAGGTGGTCATCATTTCGCAGGATGCCGCGCAGCGGCTTTGGCCGGGCAAGAACGCGATCGGACGGCGCTTGATTCACAATGAAACGCTCGAAGAAGTGGTCGGCGTGACAGCGGATATCCGCAGCACGGCCCTCGATAAGGATCCCGTGCTCATGCTCTACGATCCCTATTGGCAGCGTCCGCGCACCGCCGGATCGCTCCTGGTACGCACCGCCATGGGCCCCAAGGCGATCGCGGCGGGTGTCCGCGAAGTGATCCACCAGGTGGATGCGGACGTCCCGGTTCCGGCCATGCAAACGCTAGAGGAAGTGATGTCCAAATCCGTGGCCGAGCGCCGCTTTCAGATGATGCTGATTATTGCCTTCGCGGCCGCGGCACTGGCATTGGCCGGTTTCGGGATCTACGGCGTCGTGTCATATTCGGTCGCACGGCGGCGCACCGAGATGGGCATTCGCATGGCGCTAGGTGCGGGCGCGGGCAGCTTGCAGTGGATGGTCCTGTGGCAGGGCGTCCAGCCGGTAGTGGCCGGACTGGCCGTAGGAATCATGGCAGCGCTGGCAGCCGGCCGAGTCCTCAGCAGCCTGCTGTTCCAGGTCAGCCCGCATGACCCGTTGACCATCGGCGGCGTAGCGTTCGTGCTACTGGTAGTCTCGGTAGCGGCCGCCCTGGTGCCGGCGCGCCGCGCCACCGGCATCGATCCGATGAAGGCGCTGCGGTTCGAATAAGGAACAGCGCTAGTTAAGCCACCTGATGCAGAGCCGCTTCTCTCGCTGCCACTCTTCGCCGATCTTGTGGAAGACGTTCGTCCCCCCGTTTCCACAGAGCGGCCCGCAGGCGAATCGATAGGACATCACCGCGTACTGCCGGGTCACGTCGAAGGCGACCTCCGATACCTGCAGCAGCCCGAGCGCTACCGCTCCGCGCGTAGTTTCCTCGGCTGACCTTTCCGGATGCGAGCCGCGCGCGCGTTCATAAGCGCCGATGAGCTCGCGTTGATGCTGCGCATCCACCAGCACCGCAGCCGTTCCTTCCACGACGCTCGCCTCCAAGTGATACACCGCCGTGCCTTTGCAGGCCTCATCCGGGAAATCGATGCCAGCCACGCAGGATTTCCGCTCGCTTCCCGAAATCTTCAGCGGAATTGTGGTATTCGCGAGACGGACCGGTCCAGAGCTTCCCCACTCGTGCGACCGCAGAAACGAGCGGTAAACCGCGACCGCATCGGAACTGACCGGAGCAGCTCCGGAAGCGGCCACCAATAAGGCTGCAAGCATTACCGTCTTTCTCAAGGCCCACCCCGCCAGCCATGATAACGCTACCCGCCGCGCCTCAAAAATGAGACAGTAGAGATTCGATGGATATGCGCACCCTTTTCGCCGCTGCTCTGCTCTTCTGCCTGGTCTCCCGCCTGGGAGGCCAGCTGCCCGCCCCCAATGCCGGCGGAGTCAGCATGGGGCACCTGCACTTCTGCGTGCGCGATCCGGAGGCGCATCGGGTCTTCTGGACCATGCTGGGCGGCACGCTGGTAAAGCTCGGCGACATGGAAGTCGTCAAGTTTCCGGACGTGCTGATCCTCTACAAGAAAGCCGCGCCAACCGGCGGCACCGACGGCAGCACGGTGGGGCACGTCGGATTCCGCGTGCGCGATCTGCAGGCGTCGCTCGATAAGTGGCGCGCCGCGGGGCTCAAGATCGTGCCCGGCGCGAGCCCGCACCAGGCATTCGTCATCGCGCCGGATGATATCCGCGTGGAGATGACCGAAGATCCTACGCTGAACGTCCCCATCGCCAATCACCACATTCATTTCTACACCAGTTCGGTGGACGAGACGAAAGCCTGGTACGTGAAGATGTTTGCGGCCAAACCCGGCAAGCGCGGACCGTTCGAAGCGGCGGATCTGCCGGGCGTGAATCTGACGTTTTCCCAGGCGCAAGGCCCCGTGGCCGGCACCAAAGGGCGCGCACTCGATCATATCGGTTTCGAAGTGAAAAACCTGGAAGCGTTTTGCCGCAAGCTGGAAGCTGAAGGCGTCAAGCTGGATGTCCCTTACCGGCGCATTCCGGAGCTGAATCTGGCAATTGCCTATTTGACGGATCCCTGGGGGACTTACATCGAATTGACGGAAGGGCTCAACCGGCTGTAATTCTTAAACATTTTGCCGGGTTGCGCCGTCTAACCACTGACGGTCTCATGCGCCACGCTATGCGATCCCTCCGCGAAGCCGCGCTGGTGAGCGCTCTCTTCGCCTTTTGTGCGGCTTGTGGACACGCCCCGGCGCCGGTGGTCCACGCGGCGGGCGATGCCCATCCTGCGCCGCACTACGAAGTCCGGCTGACGGGAACTGTCCAGGCCGTTCATTTCTTTACCGTGCAGGTGCCCCAGATCGTCGGCCAGGGCGGACGCGTCACGTTGACCAGGATCATCGCCAGCGGCACGCGGGTCAAGAAAGGCGATCTGTTGGCGGATTTCGACCGCACCACGGAGATGGACAACGCCCGGCAGGCGCGCGCCAAGTTCGACGACCTGTCGCACCAGGTCGACCAGAAGCAGGCGCAGAACCGCGCCGACGCCGCCAAGCGCGCCTCCGACCTGCAAGCTGCCGAAGCGGACCTGGCTAAGGCACAACTCGAATTGCGCAAGGGACCGCTGCTGTCGGAAATCGACCGCTTGAAGAATGAGGTGAAGGCGGAGGCCGCCAAAGAGCACGTCGCCAGTTTGAAAAAGTCCAACGCATTCCACGACCAGGCAGACGCCGCCGCGGTACGCATTCTGGAGTTGCAGCGCGACCGCCAAAAGGTGAGCCTGGATCGCGCTCTCAGCAACGCGGAGAAGCTGGAGATTCACGCGCCGCTCGACGGCATGGTGGCGCTCGAAAGTGTCTGGCGCAACGGCAGCATGGGCAAGGCGCAGGAGGGCGATCAGCTTTGGCCGAACCAGCCGCTGATCCGGGTCTTCGATCCCACGGCGATGGAGGTGGTCGCGCACGTCGGCGAACCTGACGATGCGGCGCTCTCGCCGGGCTGCCGCGCGCTCGTGCGGCTGGACGCATACCCGGATCTCAGTTTCGAGGCGCGCATGACCTCCGCCAGCCCCGTGGCGGCATCCGCGCTGGGCAGCCCCATCAAGACTTTCACGGCGCGGTTCCAGCTCGAAAAGAGCGACCCGCACCTGCTGCCCGATCTGTCGGCTTCGGTGGTCCTCGAGCCATGAAGTTTCCACGCAGTTCGCGCTTCTGGATCGGCACCGCCGTCGCGCTGGTTCTGCTGGTGGGCGCCGCGGCAGGCGTGTATCGCTTGCGCAAGGTGCAGGCAGCGGAAACGCTGCCCACCGCGCCCGCGCGCCAGGGAGATTTCTCGGTGATCGTGCGCTGCCGCGGCGAGTTGAAGGCCAGCCGCTCGGTGCAGATCACCGCGCCCGTGGACGTGCCCTCGCTGCGCATCGTGTGGCAGGCGCCTCCGGGCGGCGCCATCAAGCAGGGCGATCCGGTAGTGCGCTTCGACCCCAGTAGCACGCAGCAGCAGTTGCAGGAAAAAGACGCCGCGCTCAAGCAGGCACAGGCCACGCTCGACCAAGCCGTCGCCGACGCGCGCATCACCGCCGAGCAGGACCAGCGCGA
>DATKNQ010000279.1:0-38137 GCA_035541265.1 Bryobacteraceae bacterium | reverse complement strand
GGCCTGCCGTAGCCTGCTCGACAGCCTTCGATTGGTTGCCAGCGTATCGCGGATGGCCTGCCCCATGCCGGCTTCCAGGTGCTGATAGTCGTTGGCGATCTGCTCCTTTTCGCGCGCGAGCTCTTCCACTTTCTGGCGGGTGGCGCCCTGGCCTGCCTGCTGGCCGGGGACTCCGAATGTCTGCCGCAACTTCGAATTCGATTCTTCCTGACGGCGGGCGAGGTCATCCGCCTCGCGCGACAGATCGTCGACACTGCGCGTGGCTTGTTGCTGCCGCATGCCCGCCAGCAGATCGCGTGCCTCTTTCAGCCGCTCCGCCGCGCGCCGCGCATCGCCTTCGCTCTGCGTGGAGGTGGATTGCCGCATGTCATTCTGGGCCTGACGCAATTGATCGATAGCGCGCTGCAATTGTTGCGACGACATCTGTCCGGACCGGCTCGACTGGCCGCCCTGGCCAGATTGCGATTGCCCGGATTGCGGCTGGCCCGACGATTGCTGCGCCTGCTGATTGCGCGTGAGCTGTTCCATCTGGCGCTGCAGCTCTTCGGCTTCGCGGCGTAACATCTCCTGTTGCCAGCGCTGCTGCGAGATCTGCTGATTGCGTTGCTGCGCGGCCAACTCCTGCTGGCGGCGGGCGAGCTGTTCGAGTTTCTGGAGCGCGTCGTCGAGATCGCGCTGCCGTTGATCTTTGGATGCCGACGGCTGGCCGTTCTCGTACTGGTTTTTCTCGGTGTCGAGCTCCAGATCGAAGAGGCTCTGGAGATCGCGGCTGGCGCCGCTGCTCATGCCGCCTCCGCCTCCGGCGTTGCCAAAGGCCACGCGGATATCGCGCATAACGGCTTCGGCGCGCAGCAGGTGCTGGAGCGCTTTTTGCTCGGGCGCGAGCGAATCGTCCCACTTGGAAGCGCGCAGTTTGTCAGCGGCCGGACCCATGGCGGCCACGGCCTGATCCATCTCGTTGGTGAAGGCTTTGAACTCTTCACTGGCGCCGGTAAGCTGGCGGGCCTTCATGCGCTCGGAGAGGGAATGGGCCTGGTCGCGCAACTTGGATTGCACGCCCGCGAGGAAGCCGGCGTTTCCCGCGGCGGCCGATTGATCGCCGGACTTGTCTTTGATCTGGTTCCAGGTGGCGGCGATGATTTCTTTCTCGCGCTCGGAAATCTGATTGTTGTCCTGGTCGCCGCCGCCACCCATCCCGCCGCCGGATTCTTGCGATTGCGAGTAGCGCCGCTCGAAGGGTTCGGTCTGGACAAAGAACATATCGGTGCGCGTGGTCGAATGCGCGTCGCGGGCGGTCGCGTAGAGGCTTACCAGGTCGCCGGGCGAAAGCTTGAAATCTTCGAGTGCGATGGTCGTGCTGCCGGAAGCCGATTTCTGGCCCTTGCTTTTCAGCATGGGGACGGCCTTTTCCGCGCCGCCATTCACCGAGTAATGCAGGGCCAAATCACTGAGGCCGAAATCGTCCTGGCCTTCCACCGCAACCGTGACTTCTTCGATGGGATTGACACGCGCATCGCGTCCGGGCCGCGTGATGCGCACGGTGGGCGGCTCGTCGTTCTGCGCTTCGATAAAATAATCCGGGCTCAGCCGCACATCCTCGCCCTGCTCGATCGAGGCGACGTGATACAAGCCGTCCTGGTGGATGGTCACGTTGGCGGCGCGCATACCATTCGGACCGGCGCCCAGCGGCAGACGCGTGCCGTCCTCGAAGATCAGGACGCCGTTCGACAAAGGCCGGTCTGTGGCGACGGCCACTTGCGCCTGCGTGCCTTCGACTGCGCGCAGATCGCCGCCTGGATCTTCGACTTTGTCTTTCATCCCGGTCCAGGAGGGGAAATGGTAAGTGACGCGGAGCTTCTGGATGGCGGGCAGGTCCATCACATTCAGCCGGAATTGTTTCGATTGCACGCCGCCAGCCTCGACATAGTAGTTGAGTGACTCTGGCACCCCGGCGATGAGAAATTCGTAACCCGTGCCGCTGAGCTGCGGGCGCATTTCGGCCTGCTCCCACTTCGAGGAACTGGCGTACTTGACAAACAGCCGCACACGCTGCGCCTGAAAGCCTTTCAACTCCGCGTTGATTTGCTGATCGGCGCGCCGCCGCACGGTGTGATTGCCGGGCCGCACCAGGATGTCGTAATAAGGCGCCAGCTCGCCTTTCGGCAATCGGCCCCAGAGCAGCGATGTGCCGTAGCCCAGAAATCCGGGGCCCGAAATGCCCAGCCAGATGAGCACGGCCAACGATCCGGCCGCGGCGGACACGAGGCTCAGGATGCGGTTGCGTCCGGCCACGCGTTGCGGTTCGGCCGTGCGCGTGACAGCCAGTGTATCGGCGGCTAGCAGGGGCAGGAACGGATCTTCGGGATTGGTTTGGGAGCGTTCGGCGAAGGTGAGCAGGCGCTCTTCGAATTCGGGGAAATGCTGTTCCGCCGTGCGCGCGGCGTGGCGGCGGTTGAGGCGCAGCAGCGGGACCACCAGCCCGGCGCCCAGAGCCAGCGCCAACGCTACGAAAAGCAGCACGCGCGCGCTGGTCACGCTGGCGCCCGAGAACGCGAAAGCATTCGCCAGCAGTACGGCCAAGACCGTGACAGCCAGCGCCACGGCAGCGATGATTGCCGCGCCCTTGGTGAGAGCGAGCAGCCGCAAGCGCCGCTCAACCTTACCCAGATAGTCAGTCAGCCCGGTTAGTGGATTCATATGTTACCCCTCGCTACCCACTGTCAGATGCCGATTGCCCAGCAGCGATTCCGCGACAGCTAGCACCAGAACCGCAATCAGTAAATACCACCAGAATTCGAGCGGTTTGGCCGCTCCGGCATCCTCGCCGCTGTGCGCCGGCACGCCCGCATCGGACGGTCCCTGAGCCGTATTCCGCCATAGCGCCAATGTCTCCGGAGCGATCACATCCAGATCGGACTCACGCCCGTCGACATTCACGGCCACTAGATCGTGTTGCCCGTTGGGACGCTTCACATCGTAGAAGCCCGCCATGGCGAGCGGGATGTTCTGCGCGCGGGTGGCCTCTTCGAGCGTCAGGGCGCGCTCGCCGTGCGGGTCGAGCACTTCCACGGCCGCGCCGCGTTCCTGCGCCTGGCGCAGATCGAGGTAGGCTCCCACCATGTAACTCGGCGGACCCTCTTCCTGATGCGACAGGTAATTGGCCGTGTGCTCGACGAAGGGCACGAACGACGCATGCAGCGGAAAATCGTTCGAAATATTGTCAAACGTGGATGCGAAGATGAGCACACGGCCTTCGCCCAGGCGCTTCTCGATCAACAGGGGAGTTTCATCGCCCAAGCGCGCGGCCACCAACGAGCCCGCGGGATTGATATTCACTGCCTGGTAGAACTTGACGTCGTCCCAATGGCGCGCATTCTGGATGGAAGGGTGGCCTTCGTCAAGCCATGCGGCGGTTTGGAAGCGATCGCCGTCGCGGGAGAAATAGCGCGTACCGTTGACCGGTTCGTCGCCCACCGGTACGCGATTCGCCAGGGCGGATTCGCGTCCCAACGCGACCAGCAGCGATCCGCCGCCGTGCACATAAGTGCGCAGCGCACTTTCGAAGCTTTGCGGTAACGACGCCACATCCGAGAGGACCACGAACGCGTATTTCTGCGGAGTGAGGTTGGCCGTCTGCTCGACCGGGACCGCGTCCAGATCGTAGGCTGATTCCTCGGTAGCCTGCAGAGCAGTGCGGAAGTAGAGCGCATCGCGCGGATTGTTTCCCTGATGCACAAACAAGACGTGGCGGGCTTCCGAACGCTCGACGGAGAAGAAGAAACGGTCGTCTTCGGGCAGATTGTCGGCCGAATCGATGCGCACTTCGCCGCGGGTGAATCCAAACGGCAGTTCCACGGAGAGAAACTCCGCGCTGGCGCGGCCGCCGGCGGGCACGTCGACGTTTTGCGCGGCAACCTCGCGGCCGTTGAGGACCAGCGTTACGTGCCGTGTAGCCGCGCTGGTCGCGTATCCGGCGATGGTGGCCTGTACGCGCGCCTTGCCCGGACCGTAGACTCGCCGCGGCGCGTTGACACTCTCGACGGCGAAATTTCCGTCGCGCCGGTCCACGGCCGCGTGTATAACCAGCCGCACCCCGGCGGGCAGCCGGAGATCGGCGAAATTCGGCGGCATCGACGACTTCTGCATGTCGGAGAACAGGTGCGCCTCAACAGGCACGCGCGCCGATTGGGCGATGGATCGCAAGGCGCGCGCGAGTTCCGCATACGAGCTACGTGCGTCGGTGGGGACGATGGCCTGAATGGCCGCGGCCGAATCCCCCATCACGTGCACCTGAGAGTTAAAGGCCAGGACCTGCAGTTTGTCGCCGGTGTGGAACTGCGAGGCGATTTCCGCGGCCTCCCGTTTGGCGCGGGCGAGCCGGTTGCCCTGGCGCATGCTGAAAGAGTTATCGATGGCGAGGACGGTCAACTTAGGGCCACCGGTCAAACCGCCCAGGTGCGATTCGATGAACGGCCGCGCAAACGCCAGCGCCAGCAACGCGACCACCGCCGCACGCAGGGCGAACAGCAACAGGTATTGCAGGCGGCGGTGCTTAATGGAACTCTGGGTGCGGCGCTCGAAGAACATCAGCGAGCTGAAGGGCAGGGGAGTGCTTTTGTGCTTGCGCAGCAGATGCAGCCACACGGGCAGACCGACGGCCGCGAGCCCTGCCAATGCCCAAGGCGCCAGAAATCCCATTTACATCCTCCCCTGGCGGACGGCCAGATACTCGCGCAAGCCCTCGTCGAGAGGACGGCTGGTGTCCATCAGGAAATAATCGAGACCGGCGCCTTTGGCCTGATCGCGCAGGGCCTGTACGTGCGCGTCGATCTTACGGCGGTATTCGCTGCGGGCGTACTCGGGAGAAACTTCGAGGGTGCTGTTGTTCTCCATGTCAGTCAGCAGCACGGGCTCGCGGAACTGCGGCGCGATTTCCTGCGGATCGAGCACATGGAAGAGGATGAGGTCGTTGCCGCGGAAGCGCAATGGCTCGACGGTCTTGATGATTTCTTCCGGGCGCTCGTAGTAATCGGATATGACCACCACCAGCCCGCGGCGGCGGGCGAAGTCGAGCAGGTGCACAAACGGTTTGGCGAAGTCGGTGCGGCTGCCCGGCTCGGCTTTCTCAATCGCGTGCAACAAGCGGAATAACTGGCCCTGGCGCGTGGAGGGCGCTACGTAGTTCACCACGTTCTCGTCGAAGATAATCAACCCGGCGGCGTCGCGCTGGGCATGCGCCAGGTAACAAAGCGAGGCGGCCAGAAAGCGCGCATAGTCGAGCTTGTTCACCGGGTGCGATCCGAAGCCCATGGACGCACTCGTATCCAGCAGGACGAGCAACTGCGTGTTCGTTTCGCCGCGATAGCGCTTCAGATAGACGCGCTCACTGCGGGCGAAGACGTTCCAATCCACATGGCGCAGATCGTCACCCGGGGTGTAAGCGCGGTACTCCGCAAACTCCTGGCTGAAGCCGTAGTCCGGCGAACGGTGCAAGCCCGCGATGAATCCATCCACTACGGTTTTCGCGACTAAGTCGAGACCAGAGATGGAGGCCAGGGTTGCCGGATCTAGGAAACGCTGCAACATAAAGGGTGCTGGGTTCTGGGTCCCGGGTGCTGGTTTGCTTGTTACTCCTTCGGCGTTCCTTTCCATTCGAGCAGGCGCTGCAGGATTTCGTCCTGTTTCAGGCGGTCTGATTCGGCGTGGAAGTTCAGCAGGACGCGGTGGCGCAGGACCGGGATGTAGAGCGCGCGGACATCATCGTAAGTGACGTGATAGCGGCCCTTCATCAGCGCCCGGGCCTTTGCCGCCAGGACCAGGAATTGCGCGGCGCGCACGCTGGCGCCGTAGTTCACGTATTTCTTGACGAAGTCGGGAGCGCTTTCGTCGGAGCTGCGGCTGGCGCGCACCAGGTCGATGGCGTAGCGCGCCACGGATTCGCCGATCGGCACCATGCGCACGAGTTGCTGGAAATCCAGAATCTCGTCGGCGTTGGTGACCGGATCGGCCTGCGCGACCACCGTAGTGGTTGTCAGATCGACGACCTTCAGCTCTTCGCTGGCGCTCAGATAACCCAGGACCGTGTTGAACAGGAAACGGTCTAACTGCGCCTCGGGCAGCGGGTAAGTGCCCTCTAACTCGATGGGGTTCTGGGTCGCCAGTACGAAGAACGGCGCGGGCAGTTTATAGTTGTTTCCGCGCACCGTGCAGGCGAGTTCCTGCATCGCCTCGAGCAACGCCGATTGTGTCTTGGGCGGCGTACGGTTGATTTCGTCGGCCAGCAGGACGTTGGCGAAAATCGGCCCTTTGACAAAGGTCCAGGTACGGTGCCCGGTGGTGGGATCTTCCTCGATGATGTCCGTGCCGGTGATATCGGAGGGCATCAGGTCCGGCGTGAACTGGATACGCTTGAAGACCAGACCCAGAGTCTGCGCCATGGTGCGGACGAGCAGGGTTTTGGCGGTGCCGGGAAGGCCGGTAATCAGACAGTGACCGCCCACGAACAGGGCGATCATCACCTGTTCGAGGACCTCTTCCTGTCCTACGATCACGCGCCGTACCTGGCGCACAATCTCCGCCTGCACCTCCCGGAACCGGTCAATGCGGCCGCGCAAAACGTCTGGCTCTAACTGAGGTGTCACTGTAGTGGACATATCATTCTCGCTTGTGTACCGGTCATTTCGATAGCTCGAGTAACATCTTCTGTGCCGGGCGGTAACCGGGCGCCGCCTCGAGCGACGCGAGGACTTCGTTGCGGGCGTCTTCGGTGCGATTTGCCAGGCGATACGCTTTAGCCAGATTGAAATGGGCCGCGGCAGGGTCGGTAGGCGACTGAGCCAGTACAGCCTGATACTCGCGAATGGCCCCGGCGATGTTACCCAGTCCGAACCAGAGGCCGCCCAGCCGGCGGTGCAGATCTTCGTCGACGGGCTGGATGTAATTGAGCCGGTCGAGCACTTCGGCAGCCTCCTTCATATTGCCGGCCTCTTCGAGGAGGGTGGCCAATTGTTTCAGTGTATCAGGACTGCGGCCGCCGACCTTCGCGTAACGCTCCAATTCGCCGATCGCCGACTTCTTGTCGGCCTTAGCCAGATAGCCGTCGGCCAGGATCTGGTAGACATTGCCGGGCTCGACAAAATCGGGATAAGTGTCACGGATGCTGTTGCCATCGCGGATCATATCCTCGTAGTCTTCGGCTTTGTACTCTTCGGCTACCTTCTTGAGGCCTTCGCGCCACTTATCGAAACCGTAGACTGTCTTCTTGGTATCGGCCAACAGATCGGCCATGAAGCGCTTGTCGAATTCATCGGTCTTCAGGCCGAGTTCTTTTTGAATGACCTCGGGGGTGGTTTCGCCGGCGCCGAAATCGTGGATCATGGCCAGCAGCTTGGGCCATCCCCACTCGCGGTTGATGAAATCGCAGATCCGCCCGGCTTCAAAATAAGACACAACGACCTGAGCCGGGTAAGTAGGACGGACGAAACCGCGATCGAGCTCCGCGACGGGCAAGAGCTTCTTATCGCGGATGGCCACGATCACGTGGGGATCGAGGCGGTCGCCCCATTCGGGCGAAACGGCGGTCTCTTCGTGCACCGCGAGTCCCTCGGTGAACCAGCGCGGCACGCGGAAGTTGGTCATGTTCAGGACGTAGACGTGGCTCAATTCGTGCCACATGGTGCTGGCCCAGTGAAACGTGCCCGGCGGACGGCCGGAAGGGCTGTCCATGGCCACCACATAGCCGAAGGTGACACCGAGCGCGCCGAGGCCGGGCATGCCCATGGTGCGCACGGCGAAATCTTCGTGATCCGGGTAGACTTCGACTTGCACAGGGTGCTGTAGCTTGTAGCCATACTTCTGGTCGTAAGTATGCAGCGCGCGGAGCATCTCGGCTTCGAAGTAAGGATGCAGCAACTCGGCTTCTTTTTTGTGCAGGCGGAGGATCGTGCGGCCGGTCTTGTAAGTGACGAAGTTCTTGTAACTATCCATCAGCCGGAGTGTGTTGACGGTGGCGGCATCGCGATAGTCGTTGGCGTAACACAGCTCCAGCTCGGCGCGGGCCTCGGTGTTGCGGCCCAGGCGCATCAAATTGATGCCCAGTTCAGAGTGCGCGCTCCACAGATCCGGCTGCGCGGCGACTGCTTTGCGAAAAAGCTGGATGGCTTCTTCATAACGGCGATTCAACACAAAGATACGCGCCGCGGTCTCATAACCCGGGCCGTTGTGCGGATCCCATTCGGTATTGGGCTTGTCGTTGAGCCAGTCGATGGTTGCCAGGAGGGCTTTGGCCTGCACGGCGTCCGGCGACATTTGAAGCGCCTTGTGCGCCTCCGCCGCGGCCAACTCAGGATCGCTGTCCTCGAGCGCCAGGCGCGCCAGGAGTTCCTGCGCCGGCACCAGGTGCGGATCGGCCTCCAGCGCCTTGTGCGCGAACTCCGTGGCTTGGGCCTCGTAAGTTTCCGCTGCTACGCGGGCCAGGCCGAGGAGCGCGCCGGCCTGCTTCGGATTGAGCACCAGCGCTTCGTGGAATAGCTTGGCCGCTTCCGGCGGATTGAAACGCTCCAGGAACAGCTCGCCGTAGCGCACGCGATATTCGGCGTTGCGCGGATAGGCTGCCAGGAGCGCTTCGAAGGCGTTCTTGGCGTCTTCGTAGCGATGCTGCTTCCAGAGTGACTCCGCCTGCTGGAGGGACTGGGCGGGAAAAACCGCCGCTGCACACAGGATGAGGATCACCAGCTTCACTTATCGATCTCCTCCTGCGTGCGGGCTAACTCCAGTAATAAGGCGGCGAGCTGTTTCTTATATTCTTCCGGCGGGATGGCGGCCTTGTCGTACTTGAGCTTATCGATCTGTTGCTCGAGTTGATCTTTCTTCGCAATCAGTTGCAGTTTGGCGGGATTCTTGGCGGCCGTAGCGGTGGCGCCGATGCGTAGCAACGGGAATTGGCCGGCCAGCATCCCCTCACCGTTTTCAGGTGATGGCGCGCGCACGCCGTCGCTCTTGCCGGTGTCTTCGAGCACGGGATGCTCGGTGGCCAGGCGCTTTTGCGATTCGTAATATTCAGCCGTTTTCTTGTCGGCATAACGGAAGGCCTCCAGCGCCGAGATCACTTCGTTCTTGTCGCTATCGGCCGCGGGATCGGTCAGGGCCTCCACCCAATAGCGTGCGAAAACCGTGGCGTTCTTTTCGGTGCCGGTTTTCGTGGCAGCTATCACCACGCGATTCGTGCGGCGCAGGAACTCGACGGACCCGCCGCTCGCGCTGGTCATGTTCACCACGAGCTGGCGCGTAGCTGGAATGCGATCGAGCAGGGTGGCCAACTCAGTAGCTGAGAGATCGGGTCCGGGCAAGTTGATCTTGTAATCGTACCCGTCGAAGCTGCCGTGCCCGATCAGCATAACGACCAGGGCATCCTGCGGCTTGGCATCCCGCGCGATGGCGTTGAGCGATGTGCGGACCTCGTCGCGCGTGGCGTTGATCAATGTCTCGACCTTCGAATCCGCGCTGGATTTGAGAGCCTTCCCGATGTCATTCGCCCACATGGCGAAGTGTTGCGCGTAATCTGGCTCGCCGCCCAGTCCGCTGATAGTCACATAGTAAGTGGTGGCGGGCAGGGAAGCCGCCGTGAGCAGGAAAGAGAGGAGTAATCTCATACCACACCCCACCTGCGGCGCAATATCCACTCGGAGCCGCGCAACAATAGAGCCAGCAGAAAGACGACCGGCATATCCCACAGGTCTTTCGTCTCGCGCGTGGTGATGCCGGCTTCGGAATAGGAGATCTCATCCGCCAGGCGGCCGGCGTCCGATGCCGTGTAATATCGCCCGCCGGTTTCATTGGCCAGTTTTTGTAGTAACTCGCGATTCTGACTGGTGTGGAAGTTTTCGGCCACACCGTCTTCACGGCGGAAGATCACGACGTCGCGTCCGATCTCGTCCTTGCCGCGTCCGGCAACGATTTCGGAGACATACGAGCCGGGCTTATCTGCGCTCCAGCCGGCCGTGTAGGCGCCTTCTTCAAGCGGCTGCGGTGTCAGCTCCACGGTAGATGATGTTCCGTCCGGCCCCACGATGTGGGCCTCCACGACCGCGTTGGGAACGGGCTTGAACGCTTTATCTTTGACGGTGGCGTGCAGGGTCACCTTGGTTTCGTCGGACAGCACCGTGCGCGCCGTGGAGCCGGTCACCTGCGTCGGGCTATCGGAAACCAGATAGCGCATCAACTGCTGCCAGAATGTGGCGTGCGTGGTATCGGTGTGATCCTGCCACATGCGCCAGCGCCAGCTACCGGAGGTCGCGAAAACAACCGTGCGGCCGTGCCCGTAATTCTCGGTAACCAGCAGAGGCATGCGGCGGCGGCCGGATGGCACGACGTCAAGTAACTCGACGGCACCGGGCTTCGGCTCGCCGGCTTCGTTGTAATTGGCGAGCTGCGGCATCTTGGTCCAGCGCACGGCGTTGCGTTCGGGATCTTCCAGCAGGCGGCAGATCAGGCTGGCGCGGCCTTGAGCTGTCAGCTCCTGGCCCGCAAAATCGCGGTGAAATGTGGATGTCGAAGCGGGCAGCGTGACCGGCAGCAACTCGGCTAACGGCGAATGCTGGTAGCCGCCATCGGCCAAGGCGAACCGTCCGCCGAGGAAAAGGACGCCGCCGCCGCGCCGATCGGCGAAATCGCGAATCAGGTCCTGCTGCGTTTGCGTAAAATAATTGGCTTCCACGCTGCCGATGACCAACCCGTCGAAGGCGAACAACTCTTCGGGCTTATTCGGGAATCCATCTTCGAGTTCGTGCGGATCGGTGAAACCCTGGCGGTAGATTTTGTTTTGTGTGGTGCGCAGCATGCTGGCCAGTTGCAGGCTGCGGTCATCCTCCGCAGCGCGGCGGATGAACTTGAATTCCCACCGCGGCTCGCCTTCGATATAGAGAATGCGCGGTTTGCGCGATTCGACGTTCACCAGCCGGCGCAGGGAATTGTTGCCGCGATTCTCCTCGCCAGGCAGCGGATCGATGGTGACCTCGAGCGTCTTGGGACCGGGCATGCCGGCACTGAACAATAGTGGCTCGCTCTGCGGTGCGCCGTCGCCCTTCAATTGCACTTCACGGGATGCGAGCAGCTTGCTGCCATCGCGGACCCCGAGCAAGGCCTTTTGGCCGGCGTAACCATACTGGCGGAAGGTCACGAGCGCGCTCAGGCGGGAATCGGCCAGTGCGTGCGCGGGCAACACGACGTCGCTGATCTCGACGTCCTTTTCAGGTTTTTCGCGTCCGAAGCCAATCGTGTGCACGGGGATGTGACGGCGGCGGATTTGCGAAATCGTATCGAGATCGATGCCGCCCGAGTTATCCGCGCCATCGGAGAGCAGCACTACTGCGCCCAGCGGCAAGGTCGATGATTCCGCCAGCACTTGGTCCAAGCTGTCTCCGATGCGCGAAGCCGGCTCCGCGGCAGTAAGCTGGGCGGTCTTCTGGATGCGCTCCGGGTCCTTGCCGAAGCGATAGAGCCGCACCTGGAATTTCTCGCCGAGCGCCGCCAGCAGGTTATGATCGAGCACGGTGGCGGCCTGTGCGCTGCGGGTGGGTGAGCCGTCGCGAATAGCCATGCTGCGCGAATCATCCACCATCACGGCGACCACGTTCTGCTGCGGGCGGAGCGTCGCGATACTGATCGCGGGATGCCAAAGCAGGAACAGCAGCAGCGCGACCATGGCGGTTTCGAGCAGCCAGATCACCGTGGGGCGCGCGCCGGTCAGCAATCCGCGATGCCGCCGCACGTGCCAGAGAAGCAACGCGCCGGCCGCGATCACACCCAGCGCGAACGTCCACAATGGCCAGGGCGCCAGCAGCACCAAATGGCCCTTTTGAAAGACCGCGCCCGGATACTTGAACAGAAACTCGAACATGCTTGGCTCTGGCCTTTCAGTGAGTCATGGCGTAGAGGATGTAGTTGATCCCCATGCGGTAGGCTTGCGAAGTGTATCGTTCGGGATAGCGCGGATGGTCGGCCCATTCCCAGGCATCGCCGTTATCTTGATTGAAGCAAATGGCCACGATCACGCGGCCTTCATCGTCATAGATCGCGCGCCAGTGCGGTGTCTTTCCGTCTTTTTCCCAGATGCGTCCCGTGTACCAATACTGAATGCCCGGCACCTGCACACGATCCTTCAAGTCATAAAGGACGTGAAAAATAGGATCCTGGTTATCGATTTCGACAATGGGACGATCGGGAAACACACGCTTGATGCTTTCGAGAAAAACGTTCCACTCGCCGCTGCCGTGGAAATCGTCACACATGAAAAAGCCGCCCCGCAACAAGTACTCGCGCAGCTTGGCGCATTCCGCGTCCGTCAGGCTCCAGTGTCCTACTTCGACGGCATAAAGCCACGGCCAGTTGAAAACTTCATCACTGTCGAGATCCACCACTTGTTCAGACGAGCGAGTGTGGATGCGGGTGAGGCGCCGCACACCCTGCACGAACTGGCGGTCGGCCTTGGGATAGTCGGTGGGCCAACTGCCGATCTGGCCGAAGACACTGGCATGCACGCCGGATGGGTACTTCAGCCGGGTGAAAGCCCACTCGGTCTTTTCGTATGCGTCAGGGGGTACCGGGACTGGATCGTCTTCCATGCCTGGAAACTGCCGGAACGTTGCCTGAAGAGCCCACAGCGCTGTCACTGAAAACGCCACAAGACTACCGCAGACGAATAATCGGCGGTGCATTTTGCCGTGGCCCTCGTATGTTTCTCAGGATAGCATGGGCCGGGTGGATTCCGGCCGCCGCGGAAGGCCGCTATTTGATATGTTGGACCGCAAACCCACATGCGGGACTTCGTTGCCGATCTCAAGTACGGAGCTCGCGCTTTGCGTGCAAACCCGGGATTTGCGAGCGTCGCGATTCTGCTGCTGGCGTTGGGTATTGGCGCGAACACGCTGGTCTTCAGCCTGGTGGACCGAATCCTGCTGCGGCCTCCGCCCTTCGGCGATCCCGCGCGCCTGGCGGCGATTTGGGAAACCACGCGCAACTGGGATCCGAAGGTTTTTGCGAGTTATCGCGACGTCGAAGTTTTCGACCGGCAGGCGAGATCGTTCCAGGGGATTGCGGGATGGCAGTGGGTGGAGTACACGCTCTCGGCGAACGGAAGTCCGCGCCGCGTGCTGGGAGAAGCGGTGACCGTGCGCTTCTTCGACATTCTGGGCGTCGCGGCCGCGCAAGGCCGCACGTTCGGCCCAAAGGATCTGGGCGGTGCGCCGGCGGTGGTGTTGAGCGATGGCGGATGGAAATCGATCTTCGGCGGCGCACGCGACGCCGTGGGCCGGACGCTGACGCTTGACGGCCAAGCTTACACGGTCGCCGGCATCATGCCGCGCGGTTTCGAGTTTTATCCGCGGCAAGTGCAGTTCTGGGTGTTGCTGACGCCGGCGGATGTGGAGCGCCAGCAGAGCTCCAAGTTTCACGCCATGGCCGCGGTGGGACGATTAAGGCCCGGCGCTTCGCTGGCCGCAGCGGAAAGCGAGATTGCGGCGTTGCGCGCGGCGCTCGAAAAAACCGATCCCGACGAGTTGCTGCATGCCGGAGCAATGGTGCGCGGTTTACAGGAAGAGTTGACCTGGCTGGCGGGCAGGGGTTTGCGGTCCGGCTTGTTGCTGCTGTTTGCCGCAGTCGCGTTCGTGCTGCTGATCGCGTGCGCCAACGTTGCGAGCCTGCTCGCCGGCCGCGCTTTGGAGCGGCGCCGCGAGATCGCCATCCGCGCCGCGCTCGGATCGGGCCGCGCGCGCCTGATCCGCCAGATCCTGACCGAGAATCTGCTGGTGTGCAATTGCGGCGCGGCTGCCGGCATGCTGCTGGCTTATGGCGGATTGCGATATTTTCTCGCGAGGCAGCCGGTGGAATTGCCAATCGGCGCGACGGTTTCGCTCGATTGGCGGGTGTTTGCGTTCGCGGCCAGCCTGGCCGTGGTCACGGCGGTTCTTTCCGGGTGGCTGCCCGCGGCGCAGGCATCCAGCTTCCAGCTTCACGCCGTGCTGAAGCAGAGCGGGCGCGGCGCATCGGCGGGACGCGCGGAGCAACGCGTGCGCGGCGCGCTGGTGGTGCTGGAGGTGGCGCTGTCTCTCACGCTACTCACAGGCGCGGCCCTGTTGATCGAGAGCCTGTTCCAATTGCGCGCGGAGCGGATGGGCTATCGTGTCGAAGGGTTGTTGACGGCGCGCCTCGATCTGCCCAAGGCCGGTTATCCTTCGTTCACCGAGCGGCGGCGTTTCTGCGATCGCCTGGCGCAGTCGCTCGCTGCGGTGCCGGATTTGCAGGCCGCCATTCGATCCGGTGGGCTGACGCACGTGGAGGCCGCCGGCGGCCCGCCCGCGCGTGAGACGAGCTTTGTCTGGCGGGGCCTGGTGTTTCCCGATTATCTGCGCGTGACCGGCATTCCGCTACTCGCCGGGCGCGAATTCGCGCGCCTCGATACCGCGCAGAGCGAACCTGTGGCAATCGTAGACCGGGAGTTCGGGCGCCGGTATTTTCCAGGTCAGGACCCCTTGGGCAAACATGTCCGGCCGGCGGAAACAGGCCGCGGCTCACCATGGCTTACCGTGGTCGGGGTCGCCGGGGACATCAAGGAGACGAATCCGTTCGATGAGATGCACTGGAAGGTTCAGCCGCATGTCTACGTACCATTTGCGCAAGGCGGGCCGCCGGATGGCCGCCAATTGACGATGATGCTGCGGGCGGGTCCGCGTTGGCTGGGCGCCGATGACCGGCCGCTTGAAACGCTGGAGGCCGGCCTGCGGCATGCGGTTACGGCCATCGATCCCAACCTGCCGCTTTCCGGGATCACCAGCATGCAGCGGTTTCTTGCCGAGCAGGCGTTTTCGAAGCCCGGATTCCGCGCCACCCTGCTAAGCATCTTCGCGGGGGTCGCGTTAACGATGGCCGCCATCGGTCTCTATGGGGTGCTCGCGCAGCTCGTGATGCAAAGGCGGCGGGAGGTCGGAGTGCGGATGGCTCTGGGCGCCAGCCAGCGCGAAGTGGTGGGGATGGTCCTGCGCAGCAGCCTCAAGCTCACCGGCGCAGGCATAGTGCTCGGCGCGTTCGCCTCCATAGCCGCGGTCAGGCTGTTGCGCGCCTTCGTGTTGACCGGCCCGGGACGTCCACTGGTGTTGGTTGGGGTGGCGCTGCTGATGCTGGCGATCGCCCTGATTGCGGCTGCTTCGCCTGCGTGGCGGGCCGCGCGTATCGACCCGGCAGTCGCGCTGCGCGAGGAGTAGGTCAGGCGCCGCGGAGCGTGACGCCGCGGGGCGCGACCCGCACCGGCAGAACGGTGGCGCCTTCGCGCGCGATGGCCTCGGAGACGCGCTGCTTCGCCCCGCGTTCGACCAGGAAAAAGACGCAGCCACCTCCGCCCGCGCCGCAGGCCTTGGCGCCAGCGGCGCCCACACGCCGCGTCACTTCGACCAGCCGGTCGATCATCGGCGTGGTAATCCCCGGCGCGTTCTTCCGCCGATGGCTCCACTCCTGGCGCAGCAACTGCCCGGCTGCAGTCCAGTCGGCCTGCTCGACCGCCTGCCGCATGCCGCGCGCGATCTCGGCGATGCGATCGAAATTGCGATCCACCGTGCGATCGCCATCGATGTGGGCCTTCATGACCTCCCAGTTGTTAATGCCCGACTGGCGCGGCTCGCCGGTGTAAGCGAGTACGAAGCGCTCGTTTAAATCGTCGAGATCCACGGCCAGGGGCCTGCGCAGGATACCGGCTTCGGTCAGCTCGATGGCGCTCACGCCGCCGTACATCGCCGGATAATAATCCTGGCAGCCGGTGGGCACGCGGATGATCTGGGCCTCGATATTCTGCGCGATCTCGCGCAGCTTTTCGAGTTTATGGCCGCTGTTAGTGAGCTTGTTGAGGGCCGCCGCCAGCGCAATGATTAATGCTGAAGATCCGGAGATACCGGCGCCCGCGGGGGCTTCGGAATGCGTGGTGACATCGATTCCGGTGGCCGGCGCGAAATAGCGGACCACGTACGCCGCGAGGGGCAGTTTGTAGCGGCGAGCGGCGCGCAGGGCATCCAGCGAGTCGAACTCTTCGGCGGCATTCAGATCGCGGGAACGCAGCGTGATGCGGCGATCCGCGCGCGTCTCGATCGTGCAACGAGCGTAACGATCGACGGCGAAATTGACCGTCACGGGGGCCGTGTGAAAGAGGTAAAGCGGCCAAATATCGATGGTGCCGCCGGCCATATCGACGCGACAAGGCGCCTTAGCGGATATTTTCATGCGGGCGAAGGAATACTATATCGCGGACCGGCAGTTAGAATTCTGAGCCGGTTGGAGCGGGGAAGCTACGCCTCGGTCTTTTGGCCGGCGATTTCGATGGCCTTCTTCAGCAGCGGATCTTCCTGCTGCTTGCGTTCGGGCTGATCCGGATTCTCGGCGACCGGCTCGCCGTTTTCGTCCAGCTCCATCTGGGCCTCGGGTTCGGACATCAAGGTATCCGGAGTGACGCCCACATCCTGGATGGCTTTGCCGTCCGGCGAATAGTACTTGGCTACCGAGAGGATGATGGCGCCGCCGTCGTCCATCGTGATGGCCTTGCGCAGGGATGCATCGCCATAGGTGCGCTCGCCAACCAGCGTGGCGCGCTTGTCGTCGAGCAGGGCGCCCGCGGCGATTTCAGCGCCATCCGCCGTGCCGCGGTTGGTGATCACGACCAGGGGCAGACTCGTGACGTCTTTGGAGGCTTCGGCTTCAAAGTCCTGGCGCGGAACCTTCTGGCCTTGCAGATAGGCGATTTCGCCCTTGGCGAGGAAAAGATTGGCCAGCGTGATGCCATCTTGAGGCGTGCCAATGGCGCAGTTGCGCAGGTCGAGGATCAGTTTTTTGGCGCCCTGTTTCTGCAGCGACTGGATAGCCTCGGCGGTTTCCTGCACCTTGCCGGGCGCCAGCGTGGCCGGCACGATGTAACCGACGTTGTCCGCCAGCATGCGGCCGATGACCGCCGGGTATACGATGTTCGCGCGCGTCAGCTTGATCTTCTGCGGCTCGGGGCGGCGCACCCGGACGACGGTCAGTTCGACGGCCGTTCCAGGATCGCCTTCCAGGAGCAGCTTGGCGTATGCCAGCGGCATGTCGCGCGTAGCCACACCGTTAATAGTCTCGAGCATGTCGTTGGTAGCGAGTCCGGCCTTGGCCGCGGGAGATCCCGGCGTCACGCCAACAATGCCGACGAATCCGAACTTCTTCGCCAGCACCAGACCCACGCTGGCTTTGTGGGCATCCTTATTCTTCAGGTAGTCCTTATATTGATCCGCGTTCAGATAGCTGGCGAAGGGATCCACGGATTCGAGCAGCCCGTTCAGCGCGCCCAGCGTGACACTCTTCATATCGGGCTCTTCGACGTACTCGCTCTTGATGCGGTGCAGCACCTCCGTGTATACGCCAAGTTGCGGATACGGCCGGTCAGTGGACGCGCTTTTGCCCAGCACATTGCCCAAAACCAGCAGCAACATGAGGCAGGTGGATGTGGTTACTACAACATACTTGATACGGCTGTTCATATGTTTCAAAATCCGGGGAACCCGAAGCCATTATAGCAGGCGCCCGTGAGGCGACGCATGCAAGTACACTCCAACGCTTGATTTGACGCTGATCAGGCAGTTTTGGTTGCCCGGCGGGTCCGGCGGGCCGCGCGATGGACGACGTGGCGATGCCGGCGATGCCGGTAGGCCCGGTGTGCATGAACAATCCCGGTCCTGTGGGCCGGATGGGAGATCACAGAATTGGGCAGGTCCGGCGCCAGGTGAGTTACGGCGCGGGCGGAAGGGCTTATAGGGATTTCGCCCAACAAAGCCAAACCGGGAGAGGCCGGCTGGACGGGCGCATCGGCTTCCGGCGCCGGCGTGCGGTTGGTGGCCGGGCGGCGCGGCGGCGCGGACGGCTCGCGCACAATCACGGAAGCGATCGTACCAGTGGCTTGTCCGAGATCGATGCGCGCCACGTTGTGATTGAACAGGGCGGCAATCCGGTTATCGCGGGCGCGCTCCAGACGGGTCTGGGCGTCCGTGACCTCCAGGCTGCTGGCCACGCCCGCGTCGTAGCGGCGGCGGGCCTGCGTCAATTCGCTTTGAGCCAGGGACAGTCCGGCTTCTGCGACCTTGACCTGCTCCTCGGCGGAGTGCAGGCTATCGAGGGCCATGCGGACTTCGAGTTCTACCTGCTCGTGAAGATCGTTGGTGCGGACGCGCTCCTGCCGGAACTGCGAGGCGGCTTCGGCGCGGCGGGCATCGCGGCGGCCGCCATCGAAGATCGGGACGCGCAGGGCAAAACCGTAGTCGCGGGTGGGTAGCAGGGAAACGACGTTACCGTTGGTACCGGTAGTGCCGTAGTCGGCAAAGGCCACCAGGTTCGGAAGGCGCTCGAGCTTTACCGAGTTAGCATTCAGGCGGGCGGCGTTTTCGCGCTCGGCCTGCGCCCGGATATCCGGCCGGTTTTTGAAAGCCTGGGTTTCAGCCTGTTCGACCGTGACCGGATCGGCGGGCTCGTAACTCAACTTATCGGTAAGTTGCAGCTCCGTGCCCAGATTCAGATCCATGACACGTAATAACTGCAGATAGGCCTTGGTGCGTTCGTTCTCGACGACTAACAAACGCTGCCGTTCGTTAGCAAGCTGCACCTTCGCGCGAGTGACTTCGATGCCCGTGCCCGTGCCCGCGGCCTTCTGATTCTCGGATTGCTTCAGGACGGCCTCGGCCAGGGACACATTGGCCTGGTAGGCTTCCACATCGGCGTCACTGCGCAGGGCGGCCACGTAGGCTTTGGCGACAGTGGCGGAGACCGTCTCATTGGTGTGACCGCTATCGGCCCGCGCGGCGCGCACCGCGGCACGCGAGGCTTGATAGCGGCGTATGTTGCTGAAGTCGAAAACACTCTGCGCGACGCGCGTGCGCACATCCACGGAATTGAACGGCCCGACGACGCGCGGGATGTCGTGAATGATCCCGTCCAGCAACGCCTTCTCTTCGGGGGCCAGAATGCCGGTCAGTCCGGTCTCGGCTTGGGTGAGCGTCTGGCTGGTGGCCAGGTCGAGGCCCAGTGCGGCCAAGCTCCGCATGATGGCGGTCTGTTGGGCTTGGGCTTCGATATCGGGCAAAAACGCCGAGCGCGCTTCGGCGGATCGGGACTTCGCCTGACGGAGATTCTCATCCGCGAGTTGAATGTAAGTATTGCCCTCCGGAGAGATGGCCAGCTCCACGGCGCGCTGTAAAGTGAGTTGCAAAGGGGCGCGCTGCGGAACCTCGCCGCCGCGGCAGAACAACGGTAATGTCACTAATAATGGCAATACCTTCCGGCCCATCGAACTCTCCTGTCACTGCATAAGTTGAGACACCTTCATTATGCGTTGCCAAAGAGTTTAGCATCGGTTTAAGTCACGTGAGTTATACAGGAAGTAATTATCTTACAAATTATTATGCGATGATACCCTTGCGCACCGCGTACAAGATGAGTTCGGGCACGCTGTGCAGGTTCAACTTCTGCAGGATGTGAGTGCGGTGGGTCTCCACGGTGTACAAGCTGAGGTTCAGCATGTTCGCTACTTCTTTGTTGGTGCGGCCTTCGGCCAGCAACTGCAAGATCTCGCGTTCGCGGTTGGTGAGAAGCTCGTAAGTATCTTCCGCGCCGCGGCTCTCCAACTGGCGCATGTAGTCTTCCACCAGAATCTTACTGATGGCTGGACTGAAGAACGACTTACCCTCGGTCAGCGCATGCACCGCGGCCAGGAGGTCGGCTTCGGCGGAATCTTTGAGCAGGTACGCGCGCGCGCCGGCTTTCAGGGCGCGGATCACGTAGCTCTCGTCGGAATGCATGCTCAGGATCGCGATGGCCGTGTGGGGACTCTGATTCACGATCTGGCGGGTGGCCTCGATCCCGTTCAGGTTGGGCATGCCGATGTCCATGATGACCACGTCCGGGCGGGCGGACTCGCTCAACGCCACAGCCTGGCGTCCATCGGACGCCTCGCCGACCACCTGGAGATTGGGCTGGCGTTCCAGCAGCAGGCGCAAGCCGTTCCGCATCACGGTATGGTCGTCCGCCAGCACGATGCGTACCTGATTCATGCGGTGACCTCGAGCTCGTGCGCGGCAAAGGGGATCTCGATATAGACCCGGGCGCCGTGGCCGGGCTCGGACTGCAGATGAAAACTGCCGCCCAGGTGCGTGACGCGCTCCTCCATGCCGAGCAGACCGAGGCCGCGCACATGGGTGCTGTCGAAGCCTTGGCCGTCATCGCTGACGCTCATGCGGATACGGTCGCTCTCCTGGACCACTTCGATGCGCACGTTGCGCGCGCCGGCGTGCCGGGCGCAGTTATGTAGCGCCTCCTGCACCACGCGATAAATGCAGGTCTTGTATTCCTCGGGAAGAGCGTCGGCCACGCTCTCGGCATCTACGGTGACGCCCATGCCGGTGCGTTTCGAGATTTCGCGCGCCTGCCACTGCAGGGCCGGCACCAGGCCCAGGTCGTCGAGCATGGAAGGCCGCAGCAGCAGGGCCATGTTGCGGACCACGTGGACACTGCTCTCGGCGAGTTTGCGGATGGATTCCAGGTGGCGCCGCAACTCGGCGTCGCCCGGAGCCACCGCGCCGAGGTTGCCCAGTTCCATTAATAGGGCGCTGAGTGACTGGCCGACTTCGTCGTGCAACTCGCGCGAAATGGCGCGGCGCTCCTGCTCCTGGGCGTCGACCAGGCGCGCGGAAAGTTCCTTGAGCTCGCGCTGCGCGTGCACCACCTGGCGATAGCGCAGGTCCGCGTCGCGCGCCAGCCTCAAAATGTGCCGGGTGGTGGCCACGGCGAGCACCAGGCCGATGCCCAGCGTGATCGTCAGCATCAGTCCCAAACGGAAACGGAAGCGGTCGAAAATGGCTTTCAGTTGCTCGTCTCCGTTGGTCAGTTCCCGCTCATTGACCGCGGCGATGCGGTCCGCGATCTCGAGCGAAACGGCGCGCCGCGGAAAGATTTCGCCGTGCAGGAACGCGTCGCTACGCTCCGCCTTTTCGGCGGAGTTCCAATGGAAGATCGGATCGAGGGCGCTCCAGTAGTCACTGATACGGTCCTTTAGTGCGCGAAAAGTGCCCTCCTCGGTGGCGTCCAGCGCTTGCGCATATCCGGCCAGCGCCGCATCCATCTCGCCGCGGACGGTTTGCAGACGCGCGCGGTAGGTTTCGGCCCGCGCCGGATCGCGTTCCACAAGGTAATCACGGATCAAGGTGCCGGATTGGTAGAGCGCCGAGCGGATCTCCTCGAGGGCGCGATTGCGCACCAGGAACGTCTGCCTGATCTGGACATTGCGCGCCTGCACCTGGCGTAGCGCGCGGAGGGAATTGATACCGGCGAACAGCATCAGGCCCAGCATGCCGCCGAAGCTGGCCAAAAGTACTACCTGGGCGGCCCACTGGAACGGCTGAGCGCTTCTCTTAAAAACCACGGCGTCTTTGGTATTCTCCGGCTCCATTCAACGTACCAGTTTGACTACTTCGATCATATACCGCCGGCTGAGTAGTTTTGTGGACGGCGGGGCGCCGGGAAATCCACCCGTTGCAGACCGAAAATACTGTGTGGAGGGGATAGTGGCGCCAGTTGGTGAGAGCCTATGCTGGGTCTAGTAGCCTGGTCGAGGGACGCGCTCAGGCCGCTGGGACAGAGGCGCTCAGAGCGCGTCCCTGCGTACGTCAACCACAGAGAGTGAGCTTTTGAGGAGCGGGTGATCGGACCGGACACCTGCTCCTCTTTTTTATTTGCTCCGGCGCCGCGGCGGCGATCTGACATCATGAAACCGAACAGCCGTTCCCAAAACCGGACAGTGATGTTCGCGTAAACCGCGCGCTCCTCCCAAGATCCAGTGGAACGGGAATTGCCCATGCCACACCTACACAATGATCTCATTCCGGAACGTCATATGCCTCGTGTGGGTCGCGAGTGCGATCGCTTTCGCGCAATCCTCGGAAGTCGCCATTGAGTCTTCCCAGTCACCGCCGGTGATCGGCCACGTGCTGGCTCCCTTCCACATTTTGAAACGCAATGTCGCGCCTGCCAGGTTGAGCAACACGCCGCGCCTGGAGTCACTGGTCCGCGCCGGGAATCTTTATCTCTCGGTGGACGACGTGATCGCGCTGGTGCTGGAGAACAATCTGGACATCGCCGTGCAACGCTACAGCCCGTTTCTGGCGCGCGAGGTGCTTCGCCGGACCCAGGGCGGGGGCTATCTGCGCTCGGTGGATACGCCGATCGCGGCCGGTCCCACCAGCGTCAGCACGGCCGGCGTCAGTGTGAATGCGAACGGCCTGGCGGGCGGCGCCGGGCTGACCTCGGGCGGCGGTATCGTCACGCAGATTGGCCCGGTGCCTCCCAATCTGGACCCGCAACTCTTTGTCGGTGAATTTGCGGGCCACAACACTACGCCGCTCACCAACCAGTTACTGAATCAGACGGCGGCCCTCACCAACGACTATCACCAGATCGTCTTTCAGTATTATCAGCAGTTCATCACGGGGACTTCGGCGCAACTTACTTTCTTCGATTACCACAGCCTGCAGAACAGCCCCGCGAACCTTTTCAACCCGTCGATTACCGGATACCTGGATCTGCAGATCTACCAGCCCCTGCTGCAAGGATTCCGCATCGGCGTAAATAACCGCGATATCCGGATTGCGAAGAACAATCAGAAAGTCACTAATCTGCAACTGAAGCTGCAGGTAGCTACCACGGTTTCGGCGGCGTTGAACCTGTATTGGGATCTGGTCAGTTTCGAGGACGCCGTACGCATCAAACAGCAGGCGCTCGCGACCTCGCAGAAACTCTATGATGATGACCAGAAGATGGCCAAGATCGGCGCTCTGCCGAGTGTGGAAGTAACGCGCGCCGCGGCGCAGGTGTCGGTGAGCAAAGAGGACCTGCTGATCGCGCAGACCAACGTGCAGCAGCAGGAGATCGTTTTGAAGAACACGCTCAGCCGCAACGCCATGGCGAATGCGTGGCTGGATGACGTGCACATCGTGCCGCTGAACCGGATTGAAGTTCCCAAAAGCGACGATTTAAAGCCGCTAGCCGCCCTGATCCCGGAAGCCATGGCCAACCGCGTGGAAGTTCAGCAGGACAAGATCAATATCGACAGCGAGAAAATATCCATGCGCGGCTCCCGCAACGCGCTGCTGCCTACGCTGCAGGCATTTCTGGAACTGACCAATAACGGACTGAGCGGACCGGTGAGCCCGCTCTACAACGGGCAAAGCGGCGCTCCCGATCCATACTTCATCGGCGGAACCGGCAACGCGCTGGCGCAGGTCTTCCGGCGGGATTTTCCGAGTTACTCTGGCGGACTGACTCTGAACATTCCGTTTCGCAACCGCCAGGCGCAAGCCGACTATGTAACCGACCAACTGCAATTGCGCCAGGCCGAACTCCGGCTACGGCGGGCGATGAACCAGGTGACGGTCGATGTGAGGACCGCCCTGATCGGCCTGCAGCAGGCGCGCACCCGCTACGAGACGGCCGAGGATACACGGAGATTGGCCGAGCAGAGTCTGAAGGACGAGCAGAACCGCTTCCAGCACGGAGTCTCGTCGGTGACGCTGGTGATCCAGGCGCAGCGGGACCTGGCCGCCGATGAGGACGCCGAGGTGCAAGCCATGGCCAACTATACGCACGCCAAGATCACGTTCGACATGGCGATGGGGCGGACTCTGGATGTGAACCATATCTCCATGTCGGAGGCCGCCAGCGGGCACGTGGCAAGAGACTCGGCGCTGCCTGCCGTGCTCCCCGATGAAAACAAAACAGGGGGCGCGCGATGAGATTCCGTGAATGGCGGCGAAGTCTGGCGGCCTGTATTTGCGCGGCCGCCGTCTGTTGCGCGCAAGACACGCAGCATATAATCGAGACGCCGCATGTGATGGCCCCGATCCGTTCGTACCTGCCTCCCAGCGTGCCCGGCATCCGGCTGAGTAACTCGAAGCGGTTGCACGACCTGCTGCGGGCCGGTAACTTATATCTCAGCGTGCAGGACGCGGTGGCTCTGGCGATCGAGAACAATTTGAACCTGGAGGTGTACCGCTATGGCCCGCTGCTGGCGCAAACCGCCTTGCAGCGCCAGGAAGCCGGCGGTGCGCTCCGGGGCGTGCCGAGCGCCGCCGCCCAGGTAGCCAGCGCGGACAGCGGACTGGGGGTGAATGGCAGTATTCAGGCAGCGGGCCTGTCGAGCGGCGGCGGCAGCTCCAATGGGGGCAACGCCGGCGGCGCGTCGATCCAACAGATCGGCGTGGTGACGCCCAATCTCGACCCGGTTCTGCAAAACAGCACGACGTTCGCGCACATCAGCGCGCCGCAATTCAACGCGGTCGTGAGCCAGACGCCCGCCCTGATCCAGACCATTCGCACCTATTCGACCTTTGTGCAGGAAGGACTTTTGTCGGGCGGTTACGTGCGCGTCACCGACTATGAGCAGTTTCTGAACGAAAATGCTCCAACTGACAGCCTGGAGCCGCAGCGCGGGCCTTACATCAGCCTCGCCGTCCGCCACAATCTGCTGCAAGGATTTGGCGTGAAGCTCAACAACCGCTTCATCCGGATTGCACAGATCAACACCGTGGCGGCACGCGAAGATTTTCGATCGCAGTTGCTGAATTTGACGACTAGCGTGCTCAACCTGTATTGGGAGCTGGTCAGCGCCAACGAGGAGCTCAAGATCCGGCAGGGCGCGCTCGAATCGTCGCGGAAGTTTCGGGACGACACGCGGAAGGAGATTGCCGCGGGCGCGATGCCCAGTGTCGAGCTGCCGCGCGCCGAGGTCGAGGTGGCCACCCGCACGCACGACCTGGCGGTGGCGCAATACGAGGTGCTGCAGAAGGAAGGGTTGTTGAAGGACTCCATCACCCGCACCATGGATCCGGAGATCGAGGCCGCCGGTATCGTGACGCTCGACCGCCTCGAGAAGCCCGAGAACGACAGCCTGCCGCCGTTGCGCCAACTGGTCGACACGGCCATGAAGAAAAGGCCGGACGTGCAGGTCTCCAATTTCCGCGAGCAGACCCAGCAGATGGCGTTAGCCGGAACGGAGAGTCCGCTGCTGCCGAACCTGACCGTGCAGGCACAGACGTACAACCGCGGCGTCTCGGGCAGCGCGCAACTGGACGCCAATCCATATTTCGTGGGTGGCTATGGCACCGCACTGGGGCAGATCTTCCGCCGCAATTTTCCCAACGAAGCAGGCTCGCTGGGCCTTTCGATGACCGTGCACAACCGGCAGGCGCAGGGCGACTACGGCATTGATCAATTGCAGTACGTGCAATCGCTGGTCAGCAGCCAGCGCGACACGAACCAGATCGTGGTGGACATCTCGAACCAGGTGAGCGCGCTGCGGCAGTCGGGCGCCCGATATGAGGCTGCCCGCGAGACACGCGTCTTAGACGAGCAGTTGCTCGCCAGCGAACGCCAGAAGTTCTCTTACGGTATTTCGACGTTCAACGACATCATTATCGACCAGCGCAGCCTGGAAGCCGCGCAGCTCGCCGAGCTGACGGCGCTGACCACCTATGTGCACGCGCGGGTCTCGCTCGATCAGGTGCTAGGCGAAACCCTCGAAAACAACAACATCTCACTCGAAGAGGGACTGACCGGGCTGGTCCAGCGCGAGTCATCAGTAGCGCATTGAGCGTGCGCAGCCTACCCCGGCTCCGCGCCAACCGGGCCCGGAACCGCCTTGAGGCGCGGAATGCGGCTCTGCACCGGCGGCAGAGCGGGAAAATCCGTGTACGCTCCGGCCTGATACCAGTAAGCCACCGAGAAGAAGTTGTCGGCGCGGTCGTTGGCATGCCCGTGTTCGATGGTGTACTTCAGATAGCGCGAGAACGTGACGGGGTTGTCGGCGTGCCAGCGATACAGGCAGTAACGGCCGCCCGCGTGCTCGGGATCGACCATCAGCGGCGCGCCGTTATAGAGGTGCGCGAAGGGAATGGCACCGTCGCGCCCGCCAAAATCCCAGGCGCCGTTGAAGTAATCTTCTGTGCCCGTGCCATTGATGACGGGATGCTCTTCGTTATCCACGAAGATCATCTCGTCACCTTCGCCCATCCAGTGGTCCGTGTTCTGCAGGACGCCCAGCGTGACGCCCATCAGGTGCCCGCGTCCGCGCGTTTCGGCGAAAACATAGTTATCTTGGCCGTCCAGGTTCTTATCGCCGCGCGAGCTGACTTTGTTGGGCGTTCCCTGGCGGTATTGGGCGTGGAAGTACAGGACGTCGTCCGGCAGCGACGGCACGACTTGGTAATCGATGTTGGAGTAGAACGCGTCCACTTTGCGCGTGCCTTCATTGGTCGCGGTGATACGCGCTGAGCGGCGGAAAGGCATGGCGAAATAACAGTTCAGGGCCTTCACCGAAGAGCAGTTCAAAAAGGCGGACTGGTAGACGAAGTACTGCCCCAGGTTTAACCCGAAGAAGTCGCCGACTGGCACTTCCACGCTCGGCTTCGGGTGGCCGTCCCAATAGACGCGGATGACGATTTCCTTCAGGTGATTGGAGCTCTCCGCGGCGATGGTGTACCAGATGTGCGTGATCACGCCAGGGCCATCGGCGGCGAACAATTCGCGGGTGGCGCCGGGCTCGATGGGCCAGGCGTCCGCATTGCCCCCGGTACGATCGAAGCTGGATTGCTTGAGCGAGCGATAATTTTGCGCGCGGGAGTAGTCCGGCAGGAAGGCGTAACCGGCGCCGGAGCTGGCGCCCTGCGCGCGCGCGGACGAGGCCGCCGCGGACAGACCCGCGACGCCCGCCAAGCGCTGCAGGAAACCCCGGCGCGGCGCTATTTCGGATGACATGGTGCTTCTCCTCTGGAATGAGATAGAAGCCGGATTATACTACGCGGCGGGGAAGGTCTCGCAGAAATCAGCAGCGATGCGCCCTGGCGCGCCGGAACGTTCCGAGAGCCATTGGGCGTCCCAATAATCCGCCGGCTGCGGACGCGCCAGCAGGAACCCCTGGACGCGGTCGCAGCCGAGAGCGCCGAGGGCCGCGAGTTCCTTTTCGTTTTCGACTCCCTCGGCGGTGGCGGTCACATGCAGGCCGTGCGCCAGGCCGACAATGGCCGCCACCAGCGTTCCCGTGCCGTCCGCGCGATGGATGCCTTGTACGAAGCACTTGTCGATCTTCAGATCGTCGATGGGCAGACGCTGCAGGTAATGGAGCGAGGAATACCCCGTGCCGAAATCGTCAATGGAGATGCGCACGCCCAGCGCGCGTAGCTCAGCGAGTTGCCGGGCGGAGTCACCGGCATCGCGCATGAGCACTCCCTCGGTCAGCTCCAGTTCGAGGTAGCGCGGCTCCATGTGGTGCGCGGACAGGATCTCCGCGACTGTTTCCGTCAGGTTCGAGCGCAGGAACTGGGTGGCCGAGATGTTGACCGCGATGCGCACCGGCTCGTATCCGGCCTGCCTCCACAGTCGGTGCTGGCGGCAGGCCTGCTGCAGGACCCACAGGCTGATGGGGATGATCAGCCCGCTCTCTTCGGCCACCGGAATGAAGCGGCCCGGCGGCAGCAGCCCCCACTTGGGATGTTCCCAGCGCAGCAGCGCTTCGACGCCCGCCAGCCGCCGGGAAGGCAGCTCAAACTGCGGCTGATAGTGCATCACCAGCTCACCGCGATCGAGCGCGCGATGCAGGTGGTTTTCGATCTCGAGGCGCTCGTGCGAAGCGGCATTCATGGCGGGGGCGAAGCCTTGAAAACGGTTACGGCCGCGGTTCTTGGCCTCGTACATGGCCAAGTCGGCGTGTTTCTGCAGGGTGGCGGCGTCCTGTCCGTCGCGCGGGAACAGACTCATGCCCACGCTGGCCGTGGTGAAGAGCTCGTGCCCGCGCACGTGGAATGGCTCACGCAGAATCTCGAGGATGCGCTCGCCGGCGGCCTGTGCATCGTGTGCGTTTTCGATCCCATAGAGAACCGCGACGAACTCGTCTCCGCCCATGCGCGCCAGGGTGTCCGACTCGCGCACCGCGCCCTCCATCCGTTTAGCGGCCTCCTGCAGCAACAGATCACCCACGGGATGCCCGAGCGTATCGTTGATGTATTTGAAGCGGTCCAAATCCATATAGAGGACGGCCAGCATGGAATTCTGGCGGCGCGCCAGCCCGATGGCCTGCCGCAAGCGGTCCTCGAGCAGCGAGCGGTTCGGGAGACCCGTGAGCGGATCGTGCTGTGCCTGATGCGCCAGGCGATCGGTGAGCTGCCGATGTTCGAGTGCGATGGAGGCCAGCTTGGCGAGCGAATCGAGCAGCACCTGCTCGGCCTCGGCGGCTTCCCAGGCGTCCGGCCGGTGAACCTCCAAAGAGCCCAGTACCGCACCGTCGCACGCCAGGACCGGGACGCTCAGGTGGCCGCGGCATACTTCCTGTGAGGGAAGCGGCCGCCGCGGCGGAAAATCCTCGAGCGCCATATCGGCCGACAGCGCGATCCGCACCGCGGAACTCGGGTAGTATTGCTCGACCATCTCTTCGAGCCGGTAGAGCACGGCGCCCAGCTCCCGATTCTGGGCAACCATCTCGAGCACTTCCCGGCGCCTCTGTTCCAGCCGTTCGGTGCGTTTGCGTTGGCTGATGTCGCGGGCGATGCACAACATACCCACGGGCGTGCCATTCCTGAACTGCAGGCGCCCGCTGACCTCCACGGCGACGCGGCAGCCGTCTCGCGCGATCAGTTCGGCTTCCAGGGGATTCGCGTTGCCGCCACGAAAACGATTCTCGATGGCCCGGCGTACGCGGACTACGTCTTCCGGCGCGGCCAACTGCCGGACATTCATGCCGAGCAGTTGCTGCCGGCTGTATCCCGAGACGCGCTCCCCACTGGAATTGACCGAGGTGAGGTTGCCTGCAAGATCGATCGTGAAGATGGTGTCGCTGGCGTCTTCCACCAGCTTGCGATAGCGCTGTTCGCCGTCGCGCAACGCGGTTTCGGCCTCCTTCAACTCGGTGATGTCGCGAAAACTGACCACCAGAGCCTGCACGCCCGGCTCGTCAACCAGGTTGACGGCCCAACTGTCGCACCAGCGCCAGCTTCCGGCGCGGCACAGCCGGAGCTGGGCCCGCAACCGCGAGCCGGGTTCGCGCAGCAATTCCTCGTGCATCCGCCGAATGTACGCGCGATCGTCGGGATGGATCCATTCGAAGGCGCTGGTCCCCGTGCGGGGCTCAGGAGGAGCGGTGGACAGCTCGAAAACGCCGGGGCTCTCGTAAACGATGACGCCGGAGGGATCGATCAGCCAGATGATGTCGCTGCTGTTCTCGAAAATGGCGCGCAGGCGGTTTTCGCTTTCGCGCAGCGCCTTCTGCGCGTTCTTCTCCTCGGTGATATCGCGGACGATGCCGGAATTGCCCACCACGTTACCCGTGGCGTCGCGGACGGGCGACGCGGCGATGCTCACCGGAAACCTGGAGCCATCTCTGCGCACGTGCCACGTCACAAAAGAGTCGAGATCTCCGCGCTGGATGATAGCGCGGTGTTCCTCGAAGTCCGCGAGATACCCCGGCGCCCGCAGGATGGACAGCGGAAGGCCGACCGTCTCGGCCGCGGTGTAGCCATATTGCTTTTCGGCTGCCGGATTCCATGTCCGGATGATCCCGTCGAGATCCGACGAGATAATGGGATCCGGAGAACATTGCACGATCGCCGCCAGCCGCGCCAGGGCTTCGTCGGCCTGCTTGCGGGCAGTGATGTCGCGCAGCACTCCCACCCAGCGGCCGTCGCGTTCCGGCGCACCGTGGTCCGAGACATGCCGCACGGTTCCATCCG
Organism: Bryobacteraceae bacterium; assembly: GCA_035541265.1. Classification (GTDB taxonomy): domain Bacteria; phylum Acidobacteriota; class Terriglobia; order Bryobacterales; family Bryobacteraceae; genus Bog-159. The sequence continues at coordinate 8,324 of DATKNQ010000279.1, read as the reverse complement.
GCCCCAGGATCCGATACTCTTCCTGAAACCCGTGGTTGTCCCGGCGCTGTTGATGCGCCGCGATTACCCGTTCGCGGTCCTCCGGATGAATGGCGCGCGTCCAGTCCTGATGGGTGCGCATGATATCCAGGAGCCCGCCTGCGCCGTATCGCTTCGCGGAGCCGGTTTTGGCGTCCACGTCGTAGATATACAGTTCGGCGTTTTCGACGGCAAGGCGAAAGCGCTCTTCCGCCGCGCGGAGCGCGCTCTCCATAAGCTTGCGTTCCGTGATGTCTTCCTTGATCGCGATATAGTGCGCCGGCCGTCCCTCCGCATCCCGGATCGGGCCGATGCGCGCGGCTTCCCAATAAAGTTCCCCGTTCTTCTTCCGGTTGTGAAACTCGCCGCGCCACTCGCCGTTGGGAATGGTCTCCCATAACTTGCGATACTCTGCCGGCGTAGCCTCATCCGATTTGAGGATGCGCGGGTTCTTACCGAGTACCTCGGCGCTGGTGTAACCGGTTACCTCCGTGAACTTCGGGTTGACATATTCGAGGTTCCCTTGTAAGTCGGTAATGGCGATGATGGCGGGGCTTTGTTCGACCGCTTGGGATAGCCAGCGCAACTTACCTTCCGCGTTTCTCCGTTCGGTGATATCCAGCACCACGCCCACGAAACCGCGAAAGCATCCCTTGGCGTCGAACTGCGGCGCGCCGCGGTCTAGCATCCAGCGGTATTCCCCGTCGGCCCGGCGCAAACGGTATTCAGCTTCGAATGGCTCGCGGGTTTCGACGGCCGCTTGGTGCGTGGCCACGCGGTGGCCTGTATCGTCCGGGTGCGTCGCCGCAATCCATCCGCCTGCCAGGGCCTGCTGATGCGTACAGCCGGTGAACTGTAGCCAGTGCTTGTTGAACAGCGTAGCGCGCCCATCTGCTCCGCACATCCAGATCATGGCGGGCAGAGAGTTGCCGATTTGCCGGAGGAGTGCATCCCATTGCAGCTCCGCCCGGTGGCCATTCAGTGCCCGAGCCGTTGGGTTTTGTTCCGCTGAACGGGCGGGTACTGGATGCTCCGGCGAGAGACTCACATGGAGATGATCGGCTCAATCGAGCGGCCGGTTTAGAATGTATACGCGGTAACTTATCGGATAGCCCTGACGTGAAAGTATCTTCGGTGCGCGAGAAGCGTAGACAGTAGGACTAAAGTTTTCCTTCTCGTAGTACTATTACTACAGGAATTTTCAAATAAGTGGTTGACCCGAGTGCACGAAGAAACTAGATTACGATAAGTGGAACACAGACGAACCCGGCGGTTCACTCTGCAATTGCCGGTTTCCATTACCCGCAGCGGCGCGGAACGAGTGATGCAATCGGGCCTGACGAAAAACATCAGTTCGGGCGGCGTGCTGTTCACCAGCGAGAGCGAACCCGAAGTGGGTACATCCATCGAATATGTGATCACGCTGGCCGGACCGGCGGATCAGAGCATCAGTCTGCGTTGCATTGGCAAGGTCGTCCGCTACAGCCCCGTAGAATCGGCGGAACACGTATTCGATGTCGCCGCTACGCTGGAACGCTACGAGTTCATCCGCCCCGAAGAATAGTTTCCAGCGCTTGTCATCGGGCCGCTTTTCGTGTAAGGTAGCAAAGAAAAGGCGAAACTCGATGGATCTGACTTTGTCTCCTCCGAAGCCCACCACGCTCGAAGCCGCGCTGACGCGCTTCACCCATGCGGCGATCCGCCATGAGCCAGGGAGTGCCGGTACGTATTGCGATTTCCCGGAATCGGTAAACGCCGAACTGCGGCGCGCGTTGGAGGATCGCGGTATCCGGCAGCTCTATGCGCACCAGGCCGAAGCGTTCCGCGGCATTCAGAGAGACGAGAACGTGGTGGTGGTCACGCCGACGGCCAGCGGAAAGACGCTGTGCTACAACCTGCCGATCCTGAATCGGCTGCTGGACGATCCCGCGGCGCGCGCCATGTATCTCTTTCCGACCAAGGCGTTGGCGGAAGATCAGCTTCACGAATTGCAGACCGCCGTCGATGCCATGGGATCGGACTTGCGCGCCTTCACCTACGATGGAGATACGCCGCAGGACGCGCGCAAGGCCATCCGCCAGCGCGCCAACATCGTGCTCACCAATCCCGACATGTTGCATGCCGGGATTCTTCCGCATCACACGCGCTGGGCGAAACTGTTTGAGAACCTGCGCTATATCGTGATCGATGAGCTGCACTACTATCGCGGCGTGTACGGCAGCCACCTGGCGAACCTGCTGCGCCGCTTGCGGCGTATCTGCGAATTCTATGGCTCTAAGCCGGTCTTCATCTGCTGCTCCGCAACGATTGCGAATCCGCGCGAATTCGCCGAAGCACTTACAGGTTTGCCGTTCCGCCTGGTGGACTCGAATGGCGCGCCGCGCGGCGAGAAGTTTTTCGTCTTCTACAATCCACCCGTGGTGAATCGCCAGTTAGGCATCCGCCGCAGTTACATAGGGGAAGCGCGGCGCATTGCGCTCGAGTTTATCGGCCATCATTTCCAGACGCTGGTGTTTGCCAATAATCGCCTGGCGACCGAGATTCTGGTGACTTACCTTAAGGACGCGATCGCGCGCGGCCGGCTGCCGGGCGATGCCGTGCGCGGTTATCGCGGCGGATACCTGCCGCGGGAGCGGCGCGAGATCGAACGCAAGCTGCGCGACGGCGAGACCCGCGCCGTGGTGGCGACCAATGCGCTCGAGCTGGGCATCGATATCGGCTCGCTCGACGCCGTAGTGATGGCCGGATATCCGGGCACCATCGCCTCCACCTGGCAGCGCGCCGGGCGCGCGGGGCGGCGGCAAACCGCATCGGCCGCCGTGCTGGTGGCCTCCAGCGCACCGCTCGACCAGTACATTGTCGAGCATCCGGATTATTTCTTCGGCCGTTCGCCCGAGCATGCCTACATCAATCCGGACAATCTGGAGATTCTGCTGGCGCACCTCAAATGCGCCGCCTTCGAGTTGCCCATTCACGACTGGGAGAAATTCGGCGCGCACGATACGGCCCAGATGTGCGCCTTTCTCGAAGAATCCGGATTCCTGCATCACTCGGCGGGCGCCTGGCATTGGACCTCGGATTCTTATCCCGCCGATGCGACCAGCCTGCGCTCCGTCTCGAGCGATAACTTCGTGGTGGTAGACATTACCGGGGAACCGTCGGTAATTGCCGAGGTGGCATTTACCTCGGCACTTACTACCCTCCACGAAAAGGCGATCTATCTGCATGAAGCGCGCCAGTATCACGTCGAGCGTTTCGATTACGAAGAACGCAAGGCCTATGTACGCCGCGTGGACTCCGATTATTACACCGACGCCATCGACTACACGCAAGTCAAGATGCTCGACGCATTTGAGGGGGCGCCGTTCGGCGGGGCGCAAAAGCACCACGGCGATGTGCGGGTGAACCGGCAGATCGTTGGTTTCAAGAAGATCAAATTCTACACCATGGAGAACGTGGGTGCGGGGAATCTCTCGATGCCCGAACAGGAAATGCACACGACCGCCTTCTGGCTGCATTTTCCAACCGAGTTCATGGCGCGCCTCCCCGGCTTGACGCCGGATGAAAAACGCAGCGGCCTGGCGGGGCTGGGCAACGCATTGCGCACGGTTGCGGCGCTGCTGCTGATGTGCGATCCGCGCGATCTGGGCGTAGCTTTCAGCGAAGAGCCGAACCTGTATCTGTACGACACGTATCCGGGCGGGATCGGCCAAAGCGGACCGCTCTACCGCATGGCCGGCCGGATGGTGAAGCTGACAGCCGAACTGCTGGCCGGATGCGAATGCGCGGCCGGATGCCCGTCATGTGTAGGGGCGCCGGGCGAGGTGGGCGAGCGCGGAAAGGAAGCGGCTCTGCGCATCGCGCGCGAGCTGTCACCGGGAGCATAATGAATCCAGCATGCGAACTCTGTTCTGTCGGCTCACCGCGGCTCTGCTCTTCGCCGTAACGCTGCCCGCGGAAGACATATCGGTAACCGATATATCACGCCTCGATCTGCACGCCGTGCATGCCGAGGTTACCACGCACCACGGTCTGGTCGCGCTGCAGCTTACCGAAAGCGGGACGGGGCCGGAGGAAGCGTTCGCCGCGCTCAAGAATTACACGTTTCACAACGGCACCATCGAAGCCGACGTGTCCGGTGCGCCGTTGAAATCGGCCCCCGCACAGGCCCGCGGATTCATAGGTATCGCGTTTCGCATGGCCGGCGGGGGGGCGCGATTTGAGGAGTTCTACATCCGGCCGGCCAACGGCCGCGCCGACGATCAATTGCGCCGTAATCACTCGGTGCAGTACGTGTCCTATCCGGACTGGCCTTGGGACCGCCTGCGTAAAGAAAGTCCCGGCGTCTACGAATCGTATGCCGACATGGCGCCCGGCGAGTGGACGCACCTGCGCATCGTGGTCCACGGAACCGATGCATCGTTATACGCCGGCTCCGCGGCGCAGCCCTGCCTGCTGGTCCACGATCTGAAACTGGGCGATAGCGAAGGCGGCATCGCGCTGTGGATCGGCCCGGGCACCGGAGGTTATTTCCGCAAACTCACGATCCGGAGCGAGAATTAGCGTTTCTTCAGTTGTTCCGGAAAGACGGCGTAGCCTTCTGGCGGCGGATACATCGACAGCAGCAGCTCCAGCCTCTTCCGCAGATAGCGGCTGGGCATCTGGCGCGGCCCCGTCTCAACGTCGATGTCGCAACAGGTGCCGTGCAGATAGAGCGTCAGGGTGTCTTCGAAGGACTGACGGGCATAATCGCGAAACAGCTTGGTTTCCTTGCGGACATTGGTCTGCCGGCGCTGCAGGGCCTGCTTCAGATGCCAACTCCGCTCGTCTACCTCGCCGTGAACTTCGGTGCTGAGCTCTTCGCGCAACAGGCGATAGAAGCTCTCCTGAGCTTCCTGCGGGCGGCGGTCGGCTGCCAGCGCGGCCAGCGAGTTGTAGAAAGTGTAGTGATAGTTGGCGACATCTTCTTCTTTGGTGGCGAACACCAGGAGGACGATGTCATTGCCGTCCACGCGCGCGGCGGTAAGCTGGCGGCCATCGGCCGGCTTTTCGAAGCTGACCTCGTCGCCGGCGCGGCCGTTGCCTTTTTCGATGAAGGGCACCAGCAGCAGTCCGATCTTGCCGAGCTCCGCGCAAATGGCGGGCGAGAGCGCCGCGATCGGGTCGTGGAGATACTGGCGCAAATCCTCTTCCGCCATCGGGGGAGTGCAGAAATAGGAGAAGGTGTTAGTGAGCGGAATGAGCTCGCCGCGGCAGCGTGTAGCCAGATCCGCAACTGTCAAACGCTGCCGGCCGTTTTCAGTGGACATTGGTGCAACCCGATTGTATCAGAGGGTCCACGTTCACGGTGGGTTCAAACGGCCCGCTGGATGGCCATCAAAGTCACATCATCGGAACGCGCGGATCCCGCCAGAAACGCGTCCAGATCCGCCAGGCAAGCCGCCGTCATCTGGCGCGGCGGCAGGCCGTAGACGCGTCGCAATACGGACGCCAGACGCTCGGGTGTGTACTCTTCGCCGGATCGGCTGGTGGCCTCCGTGATGCCGTCGGTGTAGAGCACCAGCGACTCGCCCGGATGCAAGACCACGCGGCTGGCTGCAAATCGAGTAGTGCTGAAAAGCCCGAGCGGCAGGGCATCGGCGGCGATGGTGCAGATGCCGTCGCGGCCCACCAGCACGGGCGGGCAGTGACCGGCGTTGCAGATCTCGAGCGACCCATCCGGATGGGCATGGCCGCAAACCAGAGTGGCGTAAAACGAAGGCAGGGTGCTCTCGCAGAACACACGGTTGGCCCTTTCGAGCAGCGCGGTCATCGGCAGGCCGACCGGGAGCAGGCTCCGAAAAATCGCGTGCAGGTGCGACATCAGCAGGGAGGAAGCCACGCCCTTGCCGGACACGTCGCCGGTAATGAACAGCAATCCTCCATCGGGTGCGGCGATCCAGTCGCAGTAGTCGCCGCTCACCGGACCCAGCGGCTGGTAATGAAAGCAAGCTTGCCAGACGCCGGCATCCAGCGTGCGATTGGGCAGGAGACTGGCCTGAATCCGCATGGCCATCTCGAGATCCTGTTCCAGGGCTGCCTGCTGTCCGGCGGTCAGGTGTGCAAGGCAGAATCGCATCAGCGGATCCGCCATGAGCCGCTCCGGCTCCACGGGAGCATGGCAGGCCTCGCACAGTCCGTACGTGCCGTCATCCACTTGCGCCAGGGCTGCGTCGACTTCGTCGAGCAGGTGCGCCAACTGTTCCGCCGAGGGATGCGCCGCCAGCGCCGATTCCAGCCGGTCGCGCCTCTCGAGCAATTGGGACCTGAAAATGGATGTCCCTACGGCTGCCATGACTCACCCGAACGCTGTGACTTCATTATACGCTGGCGTGCGACAATGGCCGGCTTCCGGTTCAGCCTGAATCCGCGGGCGCGGGATCTGCCACACTGCTCGGCGGCGTTGAACGGCTGCGGTACACGCTACGAGGTCAGTAACTGCCGCACGACCCTGACCCTCAAAACGGTGGTGCGCGGCGCGGCCCATTATCACACGCCCCAGGGGCACTATCTGCTCACGCCGGATACGTTCCTGATCTTGAACGACGGCCAGCAGTACTCGATGGAGTTTGAAGGGCGCGGCCGGACCTACACGGAAACTCTTTGCCCGTTCTTTCAGACCGGCTTCCTGGAGCGCGCCGTCGAGAACGATCTGGATAATATCGACCGGCACGGTCCGGCCCTCGACTTCTGCGAGCGGCTCTATTCCAAAGCCGGCGCTGTGGCTGGCGCCCTCGCGGATCTGCACGCGGGGACTTCGCGCGCCGCAAGTACCCACGCCCTGCCTCGAAGACCGCATGTACGCGCTGGCATACGCACTGGCCAGCGTGTGGCAACAGGTGCGCATAGAGGCGGACTCCTTTCGTCGCATGCGTGCGGCCACGCGACTGGAACTCTACCGGCGCCTGCATCGCGGCCGCGACTTCCTCGCTTCCAGTTTCGAACAGCCGCTGACCGTTTCCGAGGTGGCGCGCTGCCTGCTCGCGGGGACCGGCGAAGCAATCACCACGATTTGTTTCGCAGTGGGATTCGAGAGCCTGGGATCGTTCAGTTGGCGGTTCCGCAAACGCCTTGGCATCTCGCCGAGCGCTTACCGTGCGGCTGGCATATACTGCTCGATAACACGGAGGTCCTGAGGCATCGCCGCTGCGCAAAATCCAATGTAATGTGGTTGCCGGTTTTTCTGTTTTCCTCCTGGGCCACTGCAGCCGCTCAGTCCGGAACTTACAGCGGACCGTGCAGCCGATCCTACAGGGAACCTCGGGCCCGACGGGTTCGGAATGGTCTACGCTCAATGCAACGCCGTAGGGGTAGCGACGCGCGCAGGTTCGGAGCCTTTACCGGTCTCGATCCGAAGGTGGAATTCGGGCCGAGCTTTCGCGGCGTGCCATTCGCCGTGATTCAGTGGCGCATGGCGCCGCATGCCGTGCTGCCGGCGCACTGCCGTCCGCAAGCCAGTGTCGGCACGGTGGGGCGGGACGCCGTTCCCGATGCGCGAAACGCGCCGCCAGATCGTATCGCCGCGGCGCATTAGCACGCTCCCGGCCACGCGTGATAATATCCATTGCGGCGACGGCAGTCTTTCATTCGTCGGATTCTAACCGGACAAGCCCAAGGATCCCCGCGCGGGATTATACGAAGCGGTCTGGACCGGCATGCAACTCTGAAGGACCTGACATGGCAGATACTGATTTATCCTCCGCGACTCTCGGCCAAACGGCCATCAACGTACACGACGTCGAAAAGGCGGTCGCGTTCTATCGCGACACGCTGGGCATGCGTTTTCTGTTCCAGGCCGGACCGAAGATGGCGTTCTTCGATTGCGGCGGTGTGCGGCTGATGCTTTCGGTGGCCGAGAAGCCCGAGTTTGACCACCCGAGCTCGATACTCTACTTCAAGGTCGGAGACATCCAGGCCGTATCGGCCACACTGGCTGCGCGCGGCGTCGAGTTCGAGTCTCCCGCGCATCTGATCGCCTCCATGCCGGATCACGACCTGTGGATGGCGTTCTTCAGAGATGTCGATAGCAATCTACTCGGGCTGATGAGCGAAGTGCCGCGCGGGTAGTGCTCATTCGTAGTGCAGGGCGATCATGGGGTCCACGCGCGCGGCGATCAACGCGGGGCGCAACCCGGCGAGCAACGCGATCAGCGCGACCAACCCACTGGCGGCGACAGCGATCCAGGGATCCGTGGCCTTCACGCCATACAGGAAGCTCGTAAGCAGGTGCCGCGCGGTGAACGCCATCGCCCAGCCAAGCGGGATGC